>JBEAOO010000299.1:0-25859 GCA_041164825.1 Pseudomonadota bacterium
AACACGGTGTACACGGCCACCACGCGCTGGTAGTCGCGCACGGCCAAGAAGCCGCCCAGGGCCAGCGCAAAGCCCGCGATGGCCAGGGGCGTGAAAGCGCGCGGCGCTGCGGTGGGACGCAACGGTGGCACCTCGTCAGGCAGCGGCGCCTCACCCAAGCACAGGCCCCAGGCAAAAGCCGTGGGCAGCAGGAAGTAGGCATACCAGAGCGGGTACTCCAACTGGCTGTGCAGCACCATCATCAGCACCATCAGCCAGGCGGCGCGCTGCAGCACACCGGCAACACCCTGAGCCGCGCGGGCACGCGCAAACCCCAGCCACAAGCCCCACCCCAGCAAGCCAAGCACCAGCGCTGCCAGCGGCAAACCCAGCTCCACCGCCAACTGCAGAACGATGTTGTGCGTGTGGTCGAAGAAGGCCACCGGCCGGCCCGGGAACGGCGTGAGGCTCCACGCGAAGTTGAACTCCCCCCAACCCACGCCCGTCCACGGATGGGCGTGCACCAACGACCACGCGTTGGCCCAAATGCCAAAGCGTGAGCTCGACAGATCGGACTTGTGCAATTGGTCGTCGCCAATGTAGGCCTTGTGCTGCCATTGCGCCCATTCGCCCAAGCCCCACCAACAGAGCGAAAACAGCACGGGTGCGGCCAACAGCGCGCGGCGTTGGGCTGGGCGCAAGCCTTTGTCGAGCGCGCCCCACGCGGCCAGCAACAGCAAACCCAAACCGCCAGTGCGCGAGGCGGTGAGCGCCACGCCCACCACCAAACAGGCCATCAACGCCGCCACGCGGCGCTCAGACCACGCACGCACCTCGGCCAGCCCCACGAGCGCCACGATGGACCAAAGCAGCAAGCTGCTGAGGTGATTGGGCTGGCGCAGGTTGCCGGCAGAGCGCCCAGGCGTGGCATTGGCGGCCAGCCACACGCCATCGGGCCAGGTCGGCAGAAAGTATTGGATGAGCGCCAGCACGGTGCTGAGCAAGCCGGTGAGCAGCAAGCCCCAAGCGAGCGCCGAAAAAGCGAGCTGTCCCGCACCCGAACGCTGCGCCGCCTCACCGGTCCACAGCACCAGCACCGCAGCGGCCAACATGCCAATCGACGACAAGGCCAACGAACCGGGCAAACCGGCACAGGCCATCGACGCCAGTGCGGCCACCCCCAGCAGGGCCAAGGCGATCTGCACCGGGTTGAGCCGCCCGCGTCCACCCTGCACGCCGGGCGCCAGCACTGCCACCCAAGCACCCCAGCCGACCAGGGCCAGGGCCTGGTTCAAGAATGTGGAGGAGGGCGAGAGGTTGTAGGCCAGCAGCGCGGGGGCGGCGATGGCGGCCACTGCCACAGCGGCCGAACGCCGACCAATCAAAGCGCGGAGTTGATTTTCAGAATCCATCGACGGGCGCATAAGCCGCCACCTCGGCATTGCTTGCTCGCACCAACACGACCCAAGCGTCGGTACGCCGACTCACTAAAGGCAGAAACAAGAGTTGATCTTCGGTGAAGCCGCTGCGTTGCACCGCCTCAGAAATCGCGTCAGCCTGCCCGGGGTGCAACTTACGTAGCAAGGTCAATGGCTTGGCTTTGGCCAAAACGGCAGACCGTTGCTCGTCGTAGGGACGCCAGAAAGAGGGGCGAAAGGTGACATCCAAGCCGGCGAGACCCAAGTCAACGCTGCGAGAGAAATCAGCATCTGTGGGTTTAGGAATACGAACACCGATCAATCGGGGGCCGGTCCATGGCAGATTTCGAAGTTCCGCAGGCGCATCGTTTACCCGCTCAGGATCAATTTCCGCCGCACCCACGACGCGGAATCGGTCCGCCTCGAACGCAAGCAAGACCGGTCGCGCTCGATTCATGGTGTAAGTGCCATAGGCCAAGGCCGCCAACTGCACAGCCACCACCAGAGACAAATCGATGAACAGCTCACGGCGGGATTTGCGTGGGTTGAAGAGGACTAGGGTAAGCAATGGCCCGCACACCACGTCAATGCCCACAATCATTACGAACAGGTCGCGACCGCCGGATAACTCGCGGTAGGGATAGGGAAACCAGACTCCGAACACTAACCATGCAACCAAACCTGCAACCAGCACGCTCGCGCACAGATGCCACCCGACAGCGCGCCAACGCGACGAGGGGAGAGACCGGAAGGTAGCAGCAGGAGTCATCAATTTAGAGTGTAAAAGCGGAATCAACCATGAAAAACGGCGCACCGAAGTACGCCGTTCCAAGCAGAAAAATTTTTACTCGGAAGTATTACGGGCGGCAAGAAGCCGGACGGTACTTGGCCAGCAGCGTACCCGTGGTGCAGTCCCAGGTGATCGTCGAACCAGCAGTGGCGGCGACTTGCAAGTCAGCAGGAGTTGGTACGACAAGGACCGTGTTTGTTGCAGCAGGAACGACTGCGGCTTTGTAAGCAATCGTGATAATACCGGTGGCGGCGCTGGTCACAGAGTTCACATTGCGATTGCTGGTGAGGGCGGCGGTATCCATCACGGTTGCGCCAATGGCGGCGCAGGTTGCGGCATCGGTGCAAGCCTTGGTACCGGGCCCGGCAGCTTGATGTGTTTCCACAATTGCTGTCTTCAGAGCGTCGGCCAGCACCAAACCTTCTGACACCTTAGCACGGATGGTGTAGTCCTGATACGCCGGCAGTGCGACGGCAGCCAAGATGCCGATGATTGCAACGACGATCATCAATTCGATCAGGGTGAAACCTTGTTGGACGCGCTTCATGTTCATGGGGAACTCCTTGGATGGAAACTAGGTTGCCGAGCAACCGAGGGGTGGGTTGATGCACAAACAGTTGCAGGCCCTGTGCCAGGGGTCATCGCCTGATTTGCTGTGGTATTTGCCCGCTGATCTGACGATTCGCGTCAGGCGGCCTGACGGGGGGCTGTCAAGCGCAGGCCCAGGCTGACAAGTTTGGTCACATGAGGACGGGCTGCGGCGGCCACGGGTGTCGGCGGAATGGCGCCGGCGCCCAACTCGGGGCTCAGTCGATGGCGATCAGCTGGCCCGCCACCAAGGCGCCCACCCGATGCGGCAGACCCAGGGCGGCGATGGCGGGCATGACGGACGCCAGCTCACCCGGCTTGATGTGGGTGATGTGGACATCGGTGGCTGCGTTGTGCAGTTGCGCCAGCTCGGCAGCCAGCCTCGCCGGGCAGAGGTGGCCACTGATCTCGGCCAGGGCCAATTCGTCGTCGCTGAAGGCTGTTTCGATGACGAGGTGGCGCACGTCGAGACTGGCCAAGCGCACCCACAGCGCCGGGTTGGGGCCGGTGTCGCCGGTGTAGACCCACCAGCCGGCAGCGCCTTGCACGGCGTAGCCCACGGCGGGCACGGTGTGGCGGGCGCTGAGCACTTCAATGCGCCGGCCCGCGAGCGTGAGCTGCTCGCCCACGGCCAGGGGCGCGAGTGTGAGCACGGGTGCATCAGGGTGAGGCAAGCGGGTGAAATCGGGCCAGATGACGCCGTTGAACACGTGGGCGCGGAGCGCGGCCAGGGTGTCGGGCAGGGCGTGGACCGTGATGGGCGGGCGTGACTGCGACGCGCGCAAGCGCAGGACGCTGTCGGCCAACAAGGGAATGGCCAAGACGTGATCGAGGTGCGAGTGGCTGAGCAGGATGTGGTCGATGCGCGCCAACTCCGCGAGAGTGAGGTCGCCCACTCCGGTGCCAGCATCGATCAGCACGCTCTCGTCGAGCAAGAACGCGCTGGTTTTGCACCCTGCTGCAATGGCACCGGAACAGCCGAGGACACGAATGCTCATTTTTTATCGAAGGCGTGGGTGCCATCCCAATCGGGTGGCGGGGGGCTGAGGCGGTGCTGCGCGATGCGCTGGGCGAGTTGTTGACCGAGACCTTGCACAGGATGGGGCGTGAGTGAGGCCGGATCGGCCAGCGCCATCAAGGACTGCAACAGGGTTTCAGACAAAGACCATTGTTGCTGCCGGCACGCGGTGAGGGCAAGGTGCCAAAGTCGCACTTCTTCCTTGAACGTGATGTTGTCTGCGACGACCGTGGCAACCGGCGTGAACAAACTCACGCCCTGAGTTTTGCCCTTGACGCGAACGCGGTCCACCTCGACCCACACCCAACCGCCCTCACCCAGCATGTCGCCAGCGGCCAAGCGGGTGTCTTCGCCCACCAGCAAATCCACGCCGTAATGGCGCGTGAGCGATTCGATGCGCGAAGCCACGTTCACCGGGTCGCCCATCACGGTGTAACTGCGCCGCACGTTGGAGCCCATGTCGCCGACGCACACCCAGCCGGTGTTGATACCCAGGCCGACGCTGATGGGCGGCAAGCCCGCACTGACCAAACTGCGGTTGAGCGGGGCCATGCGCGCGATCATGCCGAGGCCGGCTTGCACGGCATGGCGGGCGTGCTCGGGATCGTCGATGGGGGCGCCCCAAAAGGCCATCAGGGCGTCGCCGATGTATTTGTCGAGGGTGCCGCGCTGGTTGCGGATCTCGGCCGTCATTTCGGAGAAAAAGCGGTTGATCAGTTCGCGCAACGCTTCGGGGCTGAGGGCCTCGGCGGCGGCGGTGAAGTTGCGCATGTCGCAGAACATGATGCTGAGCGAGCGGTTTTCAGCGTGCATGTCGAAGCGGCGCGGGTCGCGTGCCATTTGCGCCACGCGCTCGGGCGGCACGTAGACGCCGAACATTTGGGTCAGCAGCCGGCGCCGGCGCCCCTCGCGCACGTAGCCCAAACTCATGTGCGTGACGTGTACCACGGCCAGCAGAAACAGCGTGGCCGCCAGCGGCAGCACCCAGGCATGGCGGACATACAGCCAGATATTGAGCCCGAGCACCGCCACGACGAGCGCCAGCATCAGCAGCATCGACGCGCCCGCGCGCACGCGCCGCAACATCACGCTGAGCACCGCCCCGCAGGCCAGCAGGAGCGCGATCTCAAAACCCGGCGCCCAGTCGGGCTCGTTGGGCACGCGCCCGTCGAGCAAACCTGAGAGCAAGTGAGCATGCACTTCCACGCCGGGGAACGCCAACCCGACGGGGGTGGATTGCACATCGAACATGCCCGGCGCCGACGAGCCGACCAGCACCAAGCGCCCGGCCAAGTGCGCCGCGGGCACCCGACCGGCCAGCACGTCGGCAGCACCGAGGTACTCGAACGACCCGCCCGCCCGGCCGCCAGCACCACGAAAGGGCACCCGAACCGCCGCCTGCGGATCGACCGGAATGCGCAAGGTCTGGCTGCCTTGTCCCAGCACCAGCGCGGTCAGCGCCGCATGCCCACCCACCTGGGCGGGCCGCGCCACCTGCACGCGCACATCGGGCCTGCCGGTGTAGGCCTGCAACATCGCGAGTGAGAGCGCGGGATAGCGTTTGCCGGCGTGCTCAGCCAGCAAGGGTACGCGGCGCACCAAACCGTCGTCGTCTGGCAAAAAATTGAAGAACCCGGCCTGCGGCGCTGCGGCGGCCAAGCTGGGCAGGCTGGCACTGAAGCCCGACCAGCGGGTGATGCCAAGGCGCTCGGGGAGTGCGTCCAATTCGGGCAGCACCGGGGCGGGCAATTGCCCGGACTCCACACCACCGCCGGCGTTGCTCAAGTAGAAGCCGAGCACCGCGTTGTGTGATTGCAGGGCACGCGCCAAAGCAGCATCGTGGTCGAGCGACTGGCGCAACATCGGCATGCGCGCAGCCAACACAGGATCGGTCTGGGCCAGGCGCTCCAACATGGGCAGGCCGGAGCTGTTGTCGGGCTCGGCAAACACCAGGTCGAACCCCACTGCGGCCGCACCCTGGCGCCCGAACAGCTCGTGGGTGAGGGCAGCCATGCGGTCGCGGCCCCAGGGCCAGCGGCCCACTTCGGCCAAGCTGCGCTCGTCGATGTCGACGATGACGATGCGCGGATCTGAGCCCCCCGGCGCCAGCACACGCAAGCGGGTGTCGGCCAGGGTTTGGTCAAAGCGGGTGAGGTAACTCAGGCGCCAAAGGCCTGAGCTGTGGCACAAGCCGAGCAGCACTGCAAAAACCAGCGGCAGCGGCCGCCAGTTCAGGATGCGTGAGAGGACGACCCGCATGGTCGGCGCGTCCCGTCAGCGAGCAAAGGCGCTCAGGACTGGATGAACTGCATCTGCGTACCCGCCAACTCGATCAGGTCGCCATTGCGCAAATGCACCGTTTCGCTGACCAGCGGGTTGCCGTTGACCGACGGGCGCTGAGCACCCTCGACGTGGGCGAGCACATAACCGCCCGGGCGCTTGGTGATGGAGGCCACTTGCACACCGGGCTTGCCCACGGTGGTCACCACCTTGGTGAGCGCCACCTCGCGGCCGGCGGCCGCGCCGTTGAGCACCTTGATGGACGCCGGTGACGACACCGCACCCAGTGATCCGAAGCCAGACGCCGCCCCCAAGCCCGCGGTGGGCAGGTAAGCGCCGCCACTGGCCGAGGGGGCCGCTGCGGAGGCCGGACGCATGATCTGCGTGCGCTCGTAGTCGTTGCCGTCTTCGACCAGATATTTGATCTTGTACTTGCCGATCTCCACGGTGTCGTTGTGGGCCAGCAGTTGCTTTTTGACGGCCTTGCCGTTGATGTAGGTGCCGTTGGTGGAGTTGAGGTCTTCGATGAACACATCGGCGCCCACCATCTGCAACACAGCATGTTCGCCGCTGACCGCCAGGTTGTCGATCACGATGTCGTTGTACGGGCGCCGACCCAGCGTGGTCTTGTCCTTGGTGATCTGCACTTCCTTGATCACCACACCATCGAGCGAAACCACCAGCTTACCCATGCTTGCCTCTCAAACCGTCCCCCGGCTGCAAGCCGGTAGCCACCCCATGACACATCACCCGTTCAGCGGCGGAAAGGCCACCAAGAACGTGCAGGCACCGGGGCGCCCTTGATCCGAGCGAGTATCACAGAAATATTGTCCTTGCCGCCCGCGTCATTGGCCGCATTGACGAGCGCGGCAGCACCTTCTTCCAGCGAGTCGCAGCCCTGCAACAGCTGGCCGATGCTTTCGTCATCGATCATGTCTGAGAGACCGTCGGAGCAAAGCAGGTAAATGTCACCCGGCAACACCTCATGCGCATGCGTTTCAAGCAGCACCGTGTCTTCCACCCCCACGGCGCGGGTGACAAGATTTTTGTTCGATGAGAACGCAGCTTGTTCAACGGTGATCAAGCCCGCATCAATCTGCTCCTGCAGCAGTGAATGGTCGTGGGTGATTTGGCTCAAGCGCCCCGCACGCAGCCGGTAGCCTCGCGAGTCGCCCACGTGACCGAGCAAAAAGCGCCCGGCCCGGAACACCCCGACCACCAGCGTGGTGCCCATGCCCGCACACTGAGGGTTGGAATTGGCGGCGTTGAAGATGGCGCGGTTGGCGTTGTCCACACAAATGTCCATCGCCCGACGGACCTCGGTGTCGGTGGCCGCGTCAGACGCTTCCGACAACCAGCGACCCAGCTCAGCCTTGATGAACGAGGTGGCCATGCTGCTGGCCACCTCGCCGGCGTTGTAGCCGCCCATGCCATCGGCCAGCACCAACAAGCGAGCGGCCTCGTCGAGCGCCACAGAATCTTCGTTGTTGCTGCGTGCGCGGCCGGTGTCGGAGGCACAGAAAAACTCGAAGCTCATGGGCGGTGCGAAGTCAAGGGCGGATGGGGCGTTGCCAGCGCAACGCAGAGCGAATTGTGCCTCGGATCGCGGAAGGCTCAAGCAAGGCCCGCGCCCGCTGACAGCTTCGGGGGCGCGGGGGGAACATCTTCGGGCACATCGGCAGGCCATTGCGCCGCCACGGCATCGAGGTCTTCGGCCAGTTGCAAGCCATCGGCATAGCGGAGTTCGGGCCGCTTTTCGAGCGACAGCGCCAGCACGTGAGCCAAGGCCTCGGGCAGCTCGGGACGGGCCTCGCGCACGTCGGGCGCCACCTCGTTGGCGATCTGCGACATCAGGTCAGACAGGCGCTGCCCCGCATGCGGCAACCGCCCCGTGAGCAATTGATAGAGAGTGACGCCCAAGGCGTACAGATCGCTGCGGCCATCGATGCGCCGCCCCGCCAACTGCTCGGGCGACATGAAGGCCGGAGAGCCCAGCACAAGACCGGTGCGGGTGCTGGCCGCGTCGGCCAGCCACGCAATGCCGAAGTCGGTCACGGTGACATGCGCTCGCGCCAGATCAACGACGATGTTGGCCGGCTTCACATCGCGGTGCACCACGCCCTGTGCGTGGGCGTGGGCCAGCGCGCGGGCCACCCGGGCACCCAGCTGCACCACGTGGGCGGGACCGAGCAAGCTGCCGGGCCGGGTGTGGCGCTCCAGCGAGTGCCCGTGGAGCAGCGGCATGGACAACCAGGCCACGCCGTCAGATTCGCCGGTGTCGAGCACCGAAACGATGTCGGGGTGATTCAGGCGCCGGGCCGCATGCGCTTGGCGAAAAAAGCGGATGCGGGCCTCGTCCAGCGCCGGCCCCTGAAATTCGCGCGCCAACATCAGCGTCTTGAGCGCCAACGGCTCGGTGGCTCCGGCCAACCTGGCTCGGTAGACTCGACCCACCGTGCCGCGCCCAATTTCTGCATCGAGTTGAAACGGACCCACCCGCCCACCGACACGGGGCCACCCGGAATCGATGGCAGCGTCGGCATCAGCGGGCCGAAGCGCGGGCGCAGCCTCTGTCGGCGCGCTGGGCGCCGAAGTCACCCGGCGCAATGCCCGGAAGAAGGTGTCCCGCAGTGATCGCATGGCAGGCGGTGGATGAAGTCCCGAAGGACCTTATCACGCGCCCACAGCCCTGTCAGTGCGCGCGGCCGATGCATGGGGGCTGGCGCCGCCACACAACAAGCGCAACCCGCATGACCTGCCCGCCGTCAATGGGCCATCAACCCACGCTGGCGGCTTCGCTGCTGCTGCGCGCCTGCAAGGCCTTGCCCACCGCAATCACGATCGCCGCGCCAATGACACCGGCGATGTTGACCCACAGGTGCGGCACCACGCCCACAAAACGCTCCACGCCCGGGTCGGTCAGCAGCATCTCGCCGGCCAAGAAGCCCAGCAGGCCAGCGCCGATGGTGATGATGATCGGGAAACGGTCCATCACCTTGAGCAGCAGCGTGCTGCCAAAAATGATGAGCGGGATGCTGATGCCCAGGCCCAGCACCAACAGCATGGTGTCGCCCTTGGCGGCAGCGGCCACGGCCAGCACGTTGTCCAGGCTCATCACCAAATCGGCCACCAAGATGGTGCGAATGGCGTGCATCAGCCCATGGGTGGGCTTGTGGCCTTCGTCTTCGTCACCCCCGTTGTCACTGAGCAGCGTGATGCCGATATAGGCCAGCGCAATCGCGCCCACCAGTTTCAGAAACGGCCACTTCAACATCTCCACCGCGAGGATGGTGAGGCCAATCCGCATCACGATCGCGGCCGCGCTGCCAAACACGATGGCCTTGCGCTGCTGGTGCTCGGGCAAGCCGCGGGCGGCCAACGCGATCACCACGGCGTTGTCGCCAGACAGCAGCACATTGGCCAGGATGATGGAGCCGAGGGCGGCCCAGAAGGGCGCGGAAGACATGTCCATGGCGTCACTCGCAATTCAAAACGGAAGCACAAAAAAGAAAAGGAGGGCTTGAAGCCCTCCTTTGCAAGCCGGAGCAGATTTTAGGGGACGGTGCGCAAGCCTCGACTACGTAGGATTGCGAACCGTCCGTGCTGCGCCGAAGCCGCTTACAGCAGGCCCTTGAGCAGGCGAGCCATTTCCGACGGGTTGCGCGTCACGGTGAAGCCGCAGGCTTCCATGATTTCGAGCTTCGCGTCTGCCGTGTCGGCGCCGCCAGAGATCAGCGCACCGGCGTGGCCCATGCGCTTGCCCGCCGGGGCGGTCACACCAGCGATGAAGCCGACGATCGGCTTCTTCATGTTGGCCTTGCACCACATGGCGGCTTCGGCTTCATCGGGGCCGCCAATTTCGCCAATCATGATCACGGCGTCGGTGTCCGGATCGTCGTTGAAAGCCTTCATCACGTCGATGTGCTTCAGGCCGTTGATCGGGTCACCACCGATGCCGACGGCGCTGGACTGGCCCAGGCCGATTTCGGTCAGTTGGGCCACGGCTTCATACGTCAGCGTGCCCGAGCGCGAGACCACGCCGATGCGACCCTTGCGGTGGATGTGG
The DNA here is from genome assembly GCA_041164825.1 of Pseudomonadota bacterium. GTDB lineage: Bacteria > Pseudomonadota > Gammaproteobacteria > Burkholderiales > Burkholderiaceae_C > JBEAOO01. The sequence goes on from JBEAOO010000299.1 coordinate 10,140, forward strand.
CCGGGCATGATGCCGATCTTGATTTCTTCAGGCGTGATCAGGCCGGGGCAGTTGGGGCCCAGCAGCAGGGTGCGCTTGCCACCGGCGGCTTCCTTGGCCTTCATCTTGTTGCGCACTTCCAGCATGTCGCGAACTGGAATGCCTTCGGTGATGCAGATGGCCAGATCCAGATCGGCTTCAACGGCTTCCCAGATGGCAGCCGCAGCGCCTGCGGGCGGCACATAGATCACCGACACGGTGGCGCCGGTTTCAGACGCGGCTTCCTTGACGGTGCCGAAGATTGGAATGTCGGAGAACTTCTCGCCGGCCTTCTTGGGGTTCACACCCGCAACGAAGGCGTTCTTGCCGTTGGCGTAGGCTTGGCAGCCCAGCGTGTGGAACTGACCGGTCTTGCCCGTGATGCCTTGGGTGATGACGCGGGTGTCTTTGTTGATGTAGATGGACATGGTTCGTCTTTCAATCAGGCAACAGCAGCAACGATCTTGGTGGCCGCTTCGGCCATGGTGTCGGCAGCGATGATGGGCAGGCCGGACTCGGCCAGCATCTTCTTGCCCAGGTCTTCATTGGTGCCCTTCATGCGCACCACCAGCGGCACCGACAGGTTCACCGCCTTGCAAGCGGTGATCACGCCTTCGGCGATGGTGTCGCACTTCATGATGCCGCCGAAGATGTTGACCAGGATGCCCTTGACTTCCGGGTTCTTGAGCATGATCTTGAAGGCCTCAGTCACCTTCTCGGCGGTGGCGCCACCGCCCACGTCCAAGAAGTTGGCCGGCTCGCCGCCGAACAGCTTGATGGTGTCCATGGTGGCCATGGCCAAGCCGGCGCCGTTCACCAGGCAGCCGATGTTGCCGTCCAGGCTGATGTAGGCCAGGTCGAACTTGCTGGCTTCGACTTCAGCCGGATCTTCTTCGTCCAGGTCGCGGTAGGCGACGATTTCCGGGTGACGGAACAGGGCGTTGGCGTCGAAGTTGAACTTGGCGTCCAGGGCGATCAGGTTGCCCTTGCTGTCGCGGTTCAGCGGGTTGATCTCCACCAGCGACGCGTCCGTTTCCATGTAGCAGCGGTACAGGTTTTGGAACAGCGTGACGGCTTGTTCGGTCGAGTTGGCGGGCAGGCCGATCGCGTTGGCGATCTTGGTGGCCTGCTCGGCGCTCAGGCCGGTCAGCGGATCGATCACTTCGGTGATGATCTTCTCGGGCGTGCTGTGGGCCACTTCCTCGATGTCCATGCCGCCTTCGCTCGACGCGATGAAGGCCACCTTCTGCGTGCCGCGGTCGGTGACCAGCGAGACGTAGTATTCCTTCTGGATGTCAGCGCCTTCTTCGACGTAGAGGCGACGCACCTTTTGGCCTTCCGGGCCGGTCTGGTGGGTCTTGAGCTGCATGCCCAGGATTTGCTCGGAGATCGACTTCACGTCGTCCAGCGTGCGGGCCAGCTTCACGCCGCCGCCCTTGCCACGGCCACCGGCGTGGATTTGGGCCTTCACCACCCAGACCGGGCCACCCAGCTTTTGGGCGGCTTCAGACGCTTCCAGCACGCTGAATGCGGCGTAACCGCGCGGCACCGGAATGCCGAACTGGCGCAGGATTTCCTTGCCTTGGTACTCATGGATTTTCATGGCGAACTTTCTTGCTCAGGGTCGGGGGAATCAGCCCAGGGACGGGTTCAAGCGTGTCAGACGCTGTACCGCAAAAACCGCGGCGCAGGGGTCATGAACAACCGCAGGACGGTTGCAGGCACGGCGACGAACATGGCCATGGACAGGTCGGGGGGACAGGAACGTTGGAGATCGAAAAGCGTCAGAGCGTCAGCAGTTGAGTGCTTCGCCACCGTGCGGGACACCAAGTGCCGGCCCGCGCCATTGCGGAACAGCCACCCGTTTCATTCGCACGAAGCGCGGGCACATCAACTGGCCTGATTGCTCAGGCACCGCGGGAAACCCCTCGGTAACTCTGTGACAGCGCGGGAATGTAGCATGGTGCGCTGCACCATACCTGACGCGAAGTTGTCAAACCCCATGGGGAGGGAGGCTCGATCGGGGGCCTGCGGCGGCCAATGCAGATGCCGACGCAGACGCGGCGGACCGAAACCACACGCTCAGAGCTCGTCAGCCGCCAGCGTCGCCCCAGGTCAGGCCGCTGTCGCCGTCCGAATCGGCCTCGGGCGGCGCCGTGCGAGCGTGCTTCAGCACCCGCGTGATCACGGGCATGGAGAAGCCCCGCGCCGCCAGAAAGCGCATGTGCTTGGCGCGCTCGCGCAGATCCACCGGCGCTGCGCCAAATTTGCGCGACCACACCGCCTGTGCGCGGTCGAACTCGGTGGTTTGCAGCTGCTGGCTTTGCTCTGCCGTGAGCGCCACGCCGTGCTGCGCCAACTCGTGCTTGATGCGCAGATTGCCGTAGCGCACGCCGCGCGCGTGAACACGGCTTTCGACAAAGCGCGCCTCACTCAGGTAGCGGTTGGCCACCAGCCAGTCGAGCACCTCGTCGACCTGCGCGGCGAAGGCCGAGCTGGGGTCGATGTCCTCGGGACCGCATTCTGTGCCGGAGCCGGTGCCGGCATCTGAATCCAGATTTGAATTGGGATTCGCATCCCAATGCGCATGGACGTCAGCGTCGATCGTGGCCAGTGTGCGCACGCCAACATGCCGAGCGAACGCAGAAGTGACGCGCCCTGCGCTTGCACCAGCACCCGCCCATGCACCGGAATCGGCCTCGGCCTCACGCCGAGCCTCGGCGCAGGCGCTGGCCCGCGTCTGAGCGGCATCGGCCCGGGCCGCCTCACGGCGCGCGGTGTTGCGCAGGTGCGCGAGCAGCTTGCGGCGCAACTCTAGGCGGCTGTGCTCGCGCTGGGACAACCACTGCACCGCGCGGCCCTTGAGCGACAGGGGCGGGGCGCTCATGGCGCCACCGCTGGGTGTTCAGGCCCCAGCCCTGCGGCCCAGCACAACCGCGCTGCCAACCTGGACCCAAGGCGGCCCATGAGCCACCATCCCGGTGCAACGCAAGCCCGGTGCGCCGGCGTCGGACGTGGTGCCATGCCCATGCTGCCGCAGCCGATCACTCGTCGGCCGCGTCCTTGGACTCTTTGCTGCCTTTGCCACCCTTGGCGCGGCTGCGGCTGGGCTCGATCTCGGCGGCGGCGTCGGACGTGGGCAGCAGCGGGATGTTCATCGCGCCGCGGACCTTGTTTTCGATCTCGATGGCGACACTGGGGTTCTCGCGCAGGAACTCACGCGCGTTGTCCTTGCCTTGGCCAATTTTCTCGCCGTTGTAGGCGTACCAAGAGCCGCTCTTTTCCAGCACCTTGGCCTCGACCCCCATGTCGATGATTTCGCCTTCGCGGCTGATGCCTGCACCGTAGAGGATGTCGAACTCTGCCGTCTTGAACGGTGGGCTGACCTTGTTCTTGACGACTTTGACGCGGGTCTCGTTGCCGATGACTTCTTCGCCCTTTTTGATGGAACCGATGCGGCGGATGTCGAGGCGCACCGAGGCGTAGAACTTGAGCGCATTGCCGCCGGTGGTGGTTTCGGGCGAGCCAAACATCACGCCGATTTTCATGCGGATCTGGTTGATGAAGACCACCGTGCAGTTGGTCTTTTTGATGGTGGCGGTGAGCTTGCGCAGGGCTTGGCTCATCAAGCGGGCTTGCAGGCCGGGCAGCGAGTCGCCCATTTCGCCTTCGATTTCAGCGCGCGGCACCAGCGCAGCCACCGAGTCGATGATGACCAGGTCGACCGAGCCCGAGCGCACCAGCGCGTCGACGATTTCGAGGGCTTGCTCGCCAGTGTCGGGCTGGCTGATCAGCAGCTCTTGCAGGTTGACGCCCAGCTTTTGCGCATAAGCGGTGTCGAGCGCGTGCTCGGCGTCGATGAAGGCGCAGGTGCCGCCGAGCTTTTGCATTTCGGCCGCCACTTGCAGGGTCAGCGTGGTCTTGCCCGAGGATTCCGGGCCGTAGATTTCGATCACGCGGCCGCGCGGCAGGCCGCCGACGCCGAGCGCGATGTCCAGGCCCAGCGAGCCGGTGGAGACGACATCGATGTCGTCAATCACTTCGCCTTCGCCCAGACGCATGATGGAACCCTTGCCAAACTGCTTTTCGATCTGGGCCAGGGCGGCTTGCAGGGCTTTGGCTTTTTCGGCGTTTTGAGCGGGCTTGACGGGTGCGTCCATGAAAATCTCCTGAGGGTTGCGCGCATTATGGCAAAGACTGGATGTTTGTACAGTGAGTCAAACCCGAAACTGCCGCACCCCGGGGCGAATGCCCACCTTCAGGGGGAGGCCCGCTCTCTACAATGAGTTCACAACGGCCGGCCCTGACGGGCACCAGAGCCACCACGGAGACACCCCCATGCGCATCCTCATTGCAGAAGACGACCAGGTGCTGGCCGACGGCCTGTTGCGCTCGCTGCGCAACGCCGGTTATGCGGTCGACCAAGTGAGCACCGGCAGCGAGGCCGATGCGGCCCTCGCCTCGCACGAGTTCGATCTGTTGATCTTGGACTTGGGCCTGCCCAAGGTGCACGGCCTGGAGGTGCTGCGCAAGCTGCGTGCGCGCGGCTCGTCGGTGCCGGTGCTGATCCTCACCGCGGCCGACAGCGTGGAGCAGCGCGTGAAGGGGCTGGACCTCGGCGCCGATGACTACATGGCCAAACCCTTCTCGCTGCAAGAGCTGGAAGCCCGTGTGCGCGCCCTCACCCGGCGCGGCCTGGGCACGGCGTCGAGCGTGATCAAGCACGGCCCGCTGAGCTTTGACGCTACCGGTCGTGTGGCCTACATCAACGACCAGATGATCGAGCTCTCGGCGCGCGAGCTCAGCCTGCTGGAGGTGCTGCTGCAGCGCTCCGGCCGCCTGGTGAGCAAAGACCAGTTGGTGGAGCGCCTGTGCGAGTGGGGCGAAGAGGTGAGCAACAACGCCATCGAGGTTTACATCCACCGCTTGCGCAAGAAGATTGAGCAAGGTCCGGTGCGCATTGCCACCGTGCGCGGCTTGGGCTATTGCCTGGAGAAGATCGCCAATTGAGCCCGCAGCGCGCGCCCGCAGGCGAGGGCACAGACGAGGACGAGGCGCCCGACGCTGACGGGCGCCACCGCAACCCCTTTGTCAGCCCCGACCAGCCGCGCGAGCAGCGCTCGCTGTTTGGCGAAATCCTGGACTGGATGCTCGCCCCGCTGCTGCTGCTGTGGCCGATGAGCGTGGGGCTGACGTGGTTGATTGCGCAGAGCATTGCCAACAAGCCCTTTGACCGCGACATGGGCGACACCGCCCGCTACTTGGCGCGGCAGGTGAAGGTGCAAAGTGTGGGCAGTGCCCAAGCGCTGACGCGCTTTGCCTGGCCCGCTGCGGCCTCGGAGATTTTGCGCAGCGACGAAACGGACGAGGTGTTTTACCAAGTGCGCAATGCGCAGGGCGAGTTGCTCAGTGGCGACCCGACCATCCCCGCACCACACGACGAATCTCGTGCCCCCGCTGGTGAGCTGCATTTTCGCGACGACACCATTCAGGCCGCCGACGTGCGCGTGGCCTACCTGTGGATCGACGTGCCCGGCCGGCCTGGCGAAACAGCGGCGCTGGTGCAGGTGGCCGAAACGCTGGGCAAGCGCTCGCGCCTGGCCACCGAAATCATCAAAGGCGTGATCCTGCCGCAGTTTGTGATCCTGCCGCTGGCGGTGCTGCTGGTGTGGCTGGCGCTGGCGCGCGGCATCGCGCCGTTGAACGCCTTGCAGCAACGCATCCGCCGCCGGCAAAGTGGCGATTTGAGCCCCATCGACGTGCGCGAGGCGCCCGAAGAAGTGGCGCCACTGGTGACGGCCATCAACGAGTTGCTGGGCCGGCTCGATCAATCGATCAGCACCCAAAAACACTTTTTGGCCGATGCCGCGCACCAGCTGAAAACGCCGCTGGCCGGGCTGCGCATGCAAGCCGAGTTGGCCCAGCAAGAGATCGACGCAGGCCATGCCGATCCGCAATCGCTCAAGCGTTCACTGCAGCAGATCTCGCGCTCCACCCAGCGCGCCGCGCACATGGTGAATCAACTGCTGGCCATGGCCCGCGCCGAGAACACCGCCGACGTGGTGCAGCACAAGCCGGTGAGCCTGGAGCGCCTGGCCACCGAGACCGTTCACGACTTCGTGCCCAAGGCCATGGAGAAGCGCATCGATCTCGGCTACGAAGGCCCGGCCACACGCGGCGAGCGCCGCGGACCGATGGTGATGGGCAACGCGCTGCTGCTGCGCGAGCTGATCCGCAACCTGGTCGACAACGCGCTGCAATACACCCCGCCCGGTGGCACGGTGACGGCGCGGGTGATTCACGACCCGTTTGGCCGGGTGGCCATGCTGCAGGTGGAAGACTCGGGCCCGGGCATTCCGGCCGATGAGCGCGAGAAGGTGTTTGCGCCGTTTTACCGCGCGCTCGGCACCAATGTGGATGGCTCGGGCCTCGGGCTGGCCATCGTGCGCGAGATTGCCGAGCAACACGGTGCCGAGGTGACGCTGGACGAAGCGCACCCGCGCCACCCCGTGCCCAAGGAGTTCATGGACAACGCAGCCTCGGCAGCAGGTGTGGGCGCGCTGTTCACGTTGAAGTTCAAGGCGCTGCCTGCCGAACCCGAACCCAGCCCTTCAGCGCCGCAGTCGGCCGACCTGCACTGAGCGTGCGGTGTACACACGCGGCACGGTTCGCGGCCGCGACAGGCCGAGCGGGCCCAGCGCGCGCTACGACTGCACCAAGCGCCGGCTCTTGGCGATCGACATCAGCATGCCCAGACCAATGCCCAGCGTCACCATGGCCGTGCCGCCATAGCTGATGAAGGGCAAGGGCACGCCCACCACCGGCAAGATGCCGCTGACCATGCCCATGTTGACGAAGCAGTAGGTGAAAAAGCTCAGCGTGATGGCGCCGGCCAGCAGGCGCGAAAACAGCGTGGGTGCGTCGGCCGCAATCATCAAGCCGCGGAACACCAGCAGCGTGAAACCCAGCAGCAACGCGCTGAACCCCATCAGCCCGAACTCTTCGCAGAAGGCCGCGAACACGAAGTCGGTGGTGCGCTCGGGGATGAACTCCAAATGGGTCTGGGTGCCCTTCATGAAGCCCTTGCCATCGACGCCGCCCGAGCCAATGGCGATCATGCCTTGGATGATATGGAAGCCCTTGCCGAGGGGGTCTTTGGTCGGGTCGAGCAGGGTGCAGATGCGGTTTTTTTGGTAGTCGTGCAGCATTGGCCACTTCACTTGGGGCTGGCAGATGGCGTCTTCTGACGCCACCAGCGCCGCCACCGCCACCGCGCCGAGCAACAACACCGGCACGATCAGCCGCCACGACAGGCCGGCGAAGAAGATCACGTACAAGCCCGCCGACAACACCAAAATGGCCGTGCCCAAATCGGGCTGCTTGACGATCAAGCCCACGGGCAGCGCCAGCAGGCCCAGCGCCCACAGAAAGTCACTCACGCGCAACTGCCCATGGCGGCGCTGAAACCACCAGGCCAGCACCATCGGGGTGGCGATCTTCAAGATCTCGCTGGGCTGGATCACCATGCCCACATTGAGCCAGCGCGTGGCGCCTTTTTTGGTGACACCAAACAGCGCCGTGGCCACCAGCAGCACCATGCCCACGGTGTAGAGCGGCACGGCCAACTCCATCAGGCGCTGCGGCGGCAGTTGCGCCACCAAAAACATGATCAGCGCGGCCAGCATCATGTTGCGGCCGTGGTCGACAAAACGCGTGCCGTGGTCAAAGCCCACCGAGTACATGGTGGCCAGGCCGCCCGCGGCCAGCGCGGTGACGATCAGCAGCAGCGGGATGTCGAAGCTCAGCAGCACCGGGCGAACCCGCTGCCACAGCGAGGGTTTGTCAAAGGCGGCCAGGTTCATCGACTTCTCCGGTGGGTCCAGGCCGGGCTGGCGTGGCTGACGACCGGCGCCGAAGCGCCTGCGGCCGGGGCACTCGCGATCTCGGCGGTGACCGCCGGTTGCGAGGCCGCCGCCCCCGGCAACATCACGCTGGCCGCAAGCCGCGGGGTGCCGACCGGTGCGGTGGCCTTGCCGATGCGCGTGACGGCGACATCGGCCTCGCTGGGGTAGGTGCCGTTGATCACGAAGTCGAACACGCGGCGCGCGATGGGGGCGGCCGCCTCCCCCCCAAAACCTGCGTTTTCCACCACCAGCGCCACCGCGATGGTGGGCTCCATGGCGGGCGCATAGGCCATGAACAGCGCGTGGTCGCGCAGGTGTTCGGCCATCTTGGAGGCGTTGTACTTTTCGTTTTGCTTGATCGTCACCACCTGTGCGGTGCCCGTCTTGCCGGCCGACACATACCCCGCGCCGGCAAAGGCCGACGACGAGGTGCCTTCGCGGTTCACGCCAATCAGCGCATTGCGGATCACGGCCAAGTGCTCGGGCTTGATCTCCAGCGGCGGCAGTGGCTCGGCCGCGGCCGGCGCACGTGCGGTGCCCGACACCACTTCGACAATTTGTTTGACCAAGTGCGGCCGGTGGCGCTGCCCACCGCTGGCCAGCGTGGACGCGGCCTGCGACATCTGCAGCACCGTGAAGGCGTTGTAGCCCTGGCCGATGCCGAGCGAAATCGTCTCGCCCGCGTACCAGCGCTTTTGCTCGGGCTTGCGGTAGGCCTTGCGCTTCCATTCCATCGACGGCAGCACCCCGCGCACTTCGCCTTCGAGGTCCACGCCGGTGATCTGGCCAAAACCAAACGGTGCCATCTGCTTGGCGATCAGATCGACCCCCAGGTCGTTGGCGAGCATGTAGTAGTAGGTGTCGCAGGAGTGAACGATGGAGCGGTACATGTCCACATAGCCATGCCCGCCCTCCTTGTCGTCGCGGAACTTGTGGTTGCCGAACCAGAAATAGCCCGGGTCGGAGATGGCCTGCTGCGGCGTGCGCTTGCCGGTGGCGAGTGCGGCCAGCGCCATGTAGGGCTTGTAGGTGGAGCCGGGCGGGTAGGTGCCGCGCAGCGCACGGTTGAGCAGCGGTTTGTCGGGCGATTCATTGAGCTCGCGCCAGTTGTCGGCGTCGATGCCATCGACAAACAAGTTGGGGTCGAAGGTGGGCTTGGAAACAAAGGCCAGCACCTCGCCGCTGCGCGGGTCAATGGCCACCAGCGCGCCGCGGCGGTCGCCGTAGAGCTCCTCCACCAGCGCTTGCAGCCGGATGTCGATCGACAGCACCAGCGTGTTGCCGGGTGTGGCCGGCTGGCTGTTGAGGCGGCGCACCGCCCGGCCACCGGCCGAGGTCTCGACCTCCTCAAAACCGGTCATGCCGTGCAGCTCGGTTTCGTAGCTTTGCTCCACACCGAGCTTGCCGATGTATTCGGTGCCACGGTAGTTGCCGACGTTTTCGTCGGTCCAGTCTTCCATGGCCTTTTTCTCGGCCTGGTTGATGCGCCCGATGTAGCCGATCAGGTGGCTGCCCACCTCGCCCAGTGGGTAGTTGCGAAACAAACGCGCCTTGATGTCGACACCCGGAAAACGGAAATGCTGGGCCGAAAAGCGGGCCACCTCGTCGTCGCTCAGCTTGGTGCGAATGGGCAGCGACTCAAAGCTCTTGCTCTCGTCCATCAGCCGCTTGAAGCGGCGGCGGTCACGCGCCTGGATGTCGACCACCGTGGCCAGTTGGTCGATCGTGGCCTCCACGTCGTCCACCTTCGACGGCGTGATTTCGAGCGTGTAGGCCGAGTAGTTGTTGGCCAACACCACGCCGTTGCGGTCGACGATGAGGCCGCGGTTGGGCACCACCGGCACCACGGCGATGCGGTTGTTTTCGGCCTGGGTGGAGAGCTCTTCGTGGCGCACCACCTGCAGGTAAATCAAGCGCGCCACCAACAGCCCGAACATGAACAGCACAAATGCGCCCGCCACCACCACGCGCGTGCGGAAGCGGCCGAGCTCTTGCTCGACGTTCTTGAGCTCGGTCATGCGCAGCGCGCCTCCTGCCGAGCCAGCGCCGCAGCGGCGGCAACCGATGCATCGGCGCGAGGGGCGTCAGTGCGGATGACCGCAGGTCGCAGCAGGTCGCAGCAGGTCACAGCGGGCGGTTTTGGTCGGGGTCGGGCGCGCGGCGTTGCGGCGCCAACAGCAGGGTGGTGGCCACCGGCCACAGCAAGGCTTCGAACAGCGGCGCGAGCATCAGTTCCCACCCCGGCCACATGCCCCCCGCGGCCATGCGCACCACAAACGACACCAGGTGCGCCGCGATGAACAGCGGCAGCACCTGCACCGCCTGCGACAACACCGGAAACCACAACAAGCGGCGGTGGATGGTGATGGCGAAATAGGCCAGCAGGCTGTAGGCCAGCGCGTGCTGGCCCAGCACCGCACTCTGGTGCACATCCATCACCAAGCCGAACAAAAACGAGGTGCCAATGCCCACGCGACGCGGTTGGTGCACGGCCCAAAACGCCAGCACCAGCGCCAGCCAATCGGGGAAGCCCGCCGCACGGCCGAGCGGCACGATGTTGAGCACCGCCGCCAGCAGCAGCGTGAACCACACGAACAGCGGGTTGGCCGGCAGCAGCAGCTGGTTGGCGCCACGGGGCATGATCATGGGCTGCCTTTTGCCGCGGACGCCGCAGCCGAGGCCGCACGCGCGCCCTTGCGCGCTGCTGCCGACGACGACGACGATTTGCGCACCGGCTCAGTCACCTCGGGCGCGGGTCGGGGCGGCTGTTGCAGACCCACCGGCTCCAGCACCAGCACGTGGCGCAGCGCGTCGGGCCAAGCGGCCGGTTGCAGGTCGATGCGGGCAAAACCCGAATCGGCCTTGCGCGTCACGGTCACCACCTTGGCCACGGCAATGCCGGGCGGGTAGACACCGTCCACGCCCGAGGTGGTGAGCACATCCCCCACCTGCACATCGGCATTGCCAGCCATGAAACGCAACTCCAAACCGCCACCATTGGCCGCGCCAAAAGCCACGCTGCGGTGGCCGGTGCGCGGGTTGAGCACGGGGATCACCGCGTCCTTGTCGGTCAACAGCGTCACCTCGGCGCTCAGCGGGTACAGGCGCGTCACCTGGCCCAGCACACCAGCCTCGTTGATCACTGGCGCGCCTTCGCGCACGCCCTGGTTTTGACCGCGGTCGATGATGACCTTGCGCGAGTAGGGGTCGGGTGCGTCGTACAGCACCTCGGCCGCCATCGACTTCACCGTCAGCGCCGGGCGCATGTCCACCAAGGCACGCAACTGCGTGTTCTCGGCCGTCAGTTGCTCGACGCGCGCAGCGCGCTCCGACAACGCCGCCAGCTGCTTGCGCGCCACCGCCTCACGCGCCAAGGCCGCACGCAGGCCATCGACGTAATCACTGCCGCCGCCCCAGGCTTCAGCCGGCACCTGCAAGGCGCGCTGCACGGGGTGCAACACCGTCATCATGGCCGAACGCAGCGGTTGCGTGACCTTGAAACGGGTGTCGGCCACCATCAAAAACAGCGCCAACGCCGAGAAAAACGTGAGCTTGGTCAGCGCCGACGTGCCCTGTCGAAAGAAGGGCGGCGGTGTGCGGTCCAGGGTGCCCAGGGGCATGAGGTCGTTACCGTCGGTGACAGAGGCGTTGAAAGCGCAGAAGCCGGCAACGTGTTGAACGTGCCGGCTCCAGCGGGAGGGGGCGGGCGTTTACTCCGAGGTGAAGATCGAGCCCAGGCGCTCCATGCGCTCCAGCGCCATGCCACAACCGCGCACCACGCAGGTCAGAGGGTCTTCGGCCACGAGCACGGGCAGGCCGGTTTCTTCGGCCAGCAGGCGGTCCAAGTCGCGCAGCAGCGCGCCGCCGCCGGTCAGCATCATGCCGCGCTCGGCGATGTCGGCGCCCAGCTCGGGCGGGGTTTGTTCCAGCGCGTTCTTCACGGCCGAAACGATCTGGTTCAGCGGGTCGGTCAGCGCTTCCAAGATCTCGTTGGACGAGATCGTGAAGCTGCGCGGCACGCCTTCGCTCAGGTTGCGGCCCTTGACTTCCATCTCCTTGACCTCGGAGCCGGGGAAGGCCGAACCGATGCTCTTCTTGATGGCTTCGGCCGTGGGCTCACCGATCAACATGCCGTAATTGCGGCGGATGTAGTTGATGATGGCTTCGTCGAACTTGTCGCCACCCACCCGGACCGAGCCCTTGTAGACCATGCCGCCCAAGCTGATGACGCCCACTTCGGTGGTGCCGCCGCCGATGTCGACCACCATCGAGCCCGAAGCTTCGCTCACCGGCAGGCCGGCGCCGATGGCCGCGGCCATCGGTTCTTCAATCAGGTACACCTCGCTGGCACCGGCGCCCAGCGCCGATTCACGGATGGCACGACGCTCCACCTGGGTGGAGCCGCAAGGCACGCAAATGATGATGCGCGGGCTCGGTTTCATCATGGACCGGGGGTGGACCATCTTGATGAACTGCTTGAGCATTTGCTCGGTGACGGTGAAGTCGGCGATCACGCCGTCTTTCATCGGGCGAATGGCCTCGATGTTGCCCGGCACCTTGCCCAGCATGGCCTTGGCTTCAGCACCCACGGCCTGAATGGTTTTTTTGCCGTTGGGGCCGCCCTCGTGGCGGATGGAAACAACAGACGGCTCGTCGAGCACGATGCCTTTGTCACGCACGTAGATCAGCGTGTTGGCAGTGCCCAGGTCGATCGCGAGGTCCGTCGAGAAGTAGCGACGAAAAGATCCGAACATGGTGTGCGTTTTTCAAGAGTGCCCTTGCGGCGAGCGCAACACCGTGCGCAAACCCCAAGCGGCGAAATTCGTGGGTGTGGCGGGCCTCGGCCGGGGGCTCTGGCGGCAAACGCCACCGAGCGCCGCCCAGCCCGGCAGCCTCAGGAGCCACAGCCTCTTGCCCGGCGCGCGCTGTGTTGGCAACCGGGCAAAACAGGCACCGAGCAGGGCTCGAAGCGGGCTTCACCAGGGGCCTGGCCGCACTGGTCAGGGGGTTGTGGATAACCGTAGATAATACCCCATCCCCCTTGGTTCCCGCCTCCCGCGGGGACGCTTTCCAGCGTGAATCCCCCATGGCTTTGAGCTCCAACGATGTCAGCCGCATCGCCCAGCTGGCCCGCCTCGAATTGCCCGAGGCCGAGCAAGCGGCGCTGCTGCAACAACTCAACGGTTTCTTCTCGATCGTCGAGCAAATGAGCGCGGTCGACACCTCGGGTGTCGAGCCGCTGTACACCCCCTTGTCCGCCGTGAGCGAGGTCACCCTGCGCCTGCGCGACGACGTGGTCAGCGAGAGCAACCAGCGCGAGCTCAACCAGCGCAGCGCCCCGTCGGTGGAAGACGGCCTGTTCCTCGTGCCCAAGGTGATCGAATGAGCCGCGCCCTGCACGAACTCGGCGTGGCCGAGCTGGCCCGCGCCCTGGCCGCCAAACAGACCTCCAGCGTCGAAGTCACCGAACATTTGCTGGCACGTGTTTCAACGCACCAACAGCTGGGCGCCTGGCTCGATGCGGGCGCCGATGTGGCCCGCCAGCAAGCCGCCGCCGCCGATGCCGCCCGCGCCGCGGGCAGCACCGCGCCGCTGCTCGGCGTGCCCATCGCGCACAAAGACATCTTCGTCACCCGCGACCTGCCCACCACCGCCGGCTCCAAGATGCTGGAGGGCTACCTCAGCCCCTTCAACGCCACCGTGGTGGAGCGCCTGGGCGCGGCCGGCGCGGTGACGCTGGGCAAGCTCAACTGCGACGAGTTCGCGATGGGCTCGGCCAACGAAAACTCCGCCTACAGCGTGGTGAAAAACCCCTGGGACCTGGGCCGTGTGCCCGGTGGCTCCTCGGGCGGCTCGGCCAGCGCCGTGGCGGCGCGCCTGGTGCCCGCCGCCACCGGCACCGACACCGGCGGCTCGATCCGCCAGCCGGCCAGCTTCACCGGCATCACCGGCATCAAGCCCACCTACGGCGTGTGCTCGCGCTACGGCATGATTGCCTTCGCCTCCAGCCTCGACCAAGCCGGCCCCATGGCCCGCTCGGCCGAAGACTGCGCGCTGCTGCTCTCGGCCATGAGCGGCTTTGACGAGCGCGACTCCACCAGCGCCGAGCGCCCGCCGCAAGACTTCCATGCGCAAATGCTGACGGCCCGCGCCGGTGCCACCGCCGCGCAGCCGCTCAAGGGCCTGCGCATCGGCCTGCCCAAGGAGTTCTTCCCGGCCGCGCTGGCCAACGACGTGAACGGCGCCGTGCGCGCCGCGCTGGCCGAGTATGAAAAGCTCGGCGCCACCCTGGTGGACGTCAGCCTGCCGCGCACCGAACTGTCGATCCCGGTGTACTACATCATTGCCCCGGCCGAGGCCAGCTCCAACCTGAGCCGCTTCGATGGCGTGCGCTTTGGCCGCCGCGCCCATGACTACAAAGACCTGGCCGACATGTACCGCAAGACGCGCAGCGAGGGCTTCGGCCCCGAGGTGCGCCGCCGCATCATGATCGGCACCTATGTGCTCAGCCACGGCTACTACGACGCCTACTACCTGCAGGCGCAAAAGCTGCGCCGCATGATTGCCGACGATTTCCAGCAGTGCTTCCAGCACTGTGACGTGATCGCCGGCCCGGTGGCGCCGACTGTGGCCTGGCCGCTGGGCGGCCAGGGCGACGATCCGATCCAGACCTACCTCGCCGACATCTTCACGCTGCCCGCCAGCCTGGCCGGCCTGCCCGGCATGAGCGTGCCGGCGGGCTTTGGCGACGCCGGCCTGCCGGTGGGCCTGCAACTGATCGGCAACTACTTCCAGGAAGGCACGCTGCTGCACGCGGCCCACGCCTTCCAGCAAGCCACCGACTGGCACCAACGCGCGCCAGCAGGGTTCTGAGCAGCACCATGAGCAAACCAGCCTTGATCCGCGGCTACGAGGTCGTCATCGGCCTCGAAACGCACGCCCAACTCTCCACGCAATCGAAGATCTTCAGCGGCAGCAGCACCGCCTTTGGTGCCGCGCCCAACACGCAGGCCTCGCCGGTCGATTTGGCGCTGCCCGGCACGCTGCCGGTGATGAACCGCGGCGCCGTGGAGCGCGCCATCCGCTTCGGCCTGGCCGTGGGCGCCAAGGTCGCGCCGGTGTCGATCTTCGCGCGCAAAAACTACTTCTACCCCGACCTGCCCAAGGGCTACCAGATCAGCCAGTACGAGATCCCGGTGGTGCAGGGCGGCGCCATTGAGTTCTTTGTCGGCGACGTGCCGCACAAGGTGCAACTCACGCGCGCCCACCTCGAAGAAGACGCCGGCAAGAGCCTGCACGAGGATTACCACGGCGCCACCGGCATCGACCTGAACCGCGCCGGCACGCCGCTGCTCGAGATCGTCACCGAGCCCGACATGCGCAGCAGCGTCGAGGCCGCCGAATATGCCCGCGCCCTGCACGCGCTGGTGGTGTGGCTGGGCATTTGCGACGGCAACATGCAAGAAGGCTCGTTCCGCTGCGACGCCAACGTTTCGGTGCGCAAGCCCGGCGCGCCCTTTGGCACGCGCCGCGAGATCAAGAACCTGAACAGCTTCAAGTTCCTGCAGCAGGCGGTGGACTACGAGATCCAGTGGCAGATCGACCTGATCGAGGACGGTGGCACCGTGCAGCAAGCCACCGTGCTGTTCAACCCCGACAGCGGCGAAACGCGCGCCATGCGCACCAAGGAAGACGCGCACGACTACCGCTACTTCCCCGACCCCGACCTGCCGCCGCTGGTGATCGCGCCCGAGTGGATCGAGCGCGTGCGCGGCGAGATGCCCGAGCTGCCGCGCGC
>JBEAOO010000300.1:0-10779 GCA_041164825.1 Pseudomonadota bacterium
TGGCATTTCGATCAAGGGGAATGCAGGTGCTGCGGGTACCAATGGCACCAAGCTCTCAGCCGGCGCCGCTGCGCCCACCGCCTCTGTTCCGGCCAGCCCCGCCGCAGGCGACATGTATATCAAGACTGGCTCCAGCCCGGTGCTGTACACATTCGCCAGTGGCGCCTGGGACACGGGTGTGGCTTTGGGTGGGAGTGCTGCTGCATCTGGTTTGAACGTGGAATTGCGCGTGACAAAAACAGCTGCACAAACATTGGCTGCGACAGATACGACAGTTGCTCAGACAACCTCAGGTGAAGCGGTGGTCTATTCAACCACCAACGATGCGCATGCGGCATTGACTGGCGGAAATACCTGGGACGGGACAACTTTTACCGTAGGGGGCACAGGAGCAGGTTGGTACCAGTTGACCAGTCAATTCATGGTTTGCAACACTACTAGCAATTTTGCCAATCAAAATGTTTCGATGTTGATGGAAATTAACGGTGATGCGGCCTTAAGTATTTATGGGACTACCACTGCAAATCTTGGCAATGTGGCTTTGCCAAAATATTCAATTCGGTCTGTTGCCTCGGGATTGGTTTACTTGTCGGCAGGTGATGCTGTGCAGATTAAAGCAAAAGGAAACTCTGGGAGCGCCACCTTGGCTATTCGTACGGATGGTAGTTCTTATTTTTCTGTGATCAAACTCAACTAAAGGTGGCGCCATGCGAGTAGAGATGGAATGGAATTGAATTTATTCCTGCGGTGGCAAATTACGAGAGATTTACTTTTGGAGAGGGAGGGTATTTAACTAATCGGATGCGAATTCGCGCCAAGTTTTTTCTGGGACAAGATGAATTTTATAAGAATCCGCATATTGATATGGGAGGGGGTTCAGTCAAGGTTGAAGAGTTCGGCTTGGTTCAATTGGTTGTTGGTTCAAATAGATCTGCTCTTGTGAATTTCGCTGATCAAATAGGGTGATTGGCCGAGCAAGCTGAGCCCACCCACCCACCCACCCACCCAGCTACGTCCGCACCTGGTCATCCCTCAGCTCAGGTGATCAGGTGCGGCTTCGGAGCGAGCAAACGCTCGACTGTGGGCAGTGGACTCCTGTGTCCCCCTGCTGGTCCGGTTGTTCCTGCCGCGCTGATTTGCTCGGTATGTCGGGCGCAATGGGTCATGCGATTCTGAGCTTCTGGTCGCTCTCCGGCCCGCTTCCCCCGCCTACGTTCTGTTGCACCGTGAGCACGCAATTTGCGGTGTTCAGGTCACGACCCGCCGGGGTTCCACGTGCCGACCACAGGCGCGGGCCTCGGAGGTGGGATCGGAACCTGTTGGGGACAAAAATTAACAAGTCGTTGTGGGCCAGTGAGTCGGTGGGGAGGCGGGCTTGTGGCCGCCTCGGTGGCGCGGCGGGAGCGCGCGCCTGGTGCGGCGCGATCGGCGGCGGGATGGACGGCATGGCGGGGCGGGCGAGGTGGCTGCTGGCACCGTGGCCGCTGATGTGCGTGGTGATGATGGCGCTGGCGCCACTGCTGCTGGTGCCCCTGCCGGCGGCGGCCGCGCCAAGTGCAAGGGGCGATGAGCTGATCGCACAGCGCATGCTCTTTACCGACCCGAGTGCGCGCATGTCGGTGGACGAGGTGGCGGCGCAGCCGGAATCGGCGTTGACGCCGGTGCCCGCGGTGTTTGCGCGGGGCTACAAGGCCGATGCGCTGTGGCTGCGCATCACGCTGGTGGCGGGCGCGCCGGCCGACACGGTGCTGAAGGTGCAGCCCACGCACTTGAACGATGTGCAGCTGTATGACCGCAGCGCCTCGGGCCCGGATGCGTCGGCTGCCGATGCGTCGGGCGCAGGCGGCTCGCTGTGGCGCCTGCGGCAGCAGGGCAGCCGCTGGGCGTTTGACGACCGCGAGCGGCAGGAGCTGGCGTTTGCCTTCAAGCTGCGCCCCCTCACTGAACCCGCTGCCACGGTGGTGTGGCTGCGCGTGGCCTCGCAAAGTGCGTTGAACATTGGCACGTTTGCCGTGCGCGATGCGCAGGCCGCGGCGGCTGACACGCGGCTGCATTTGCTGTTTGGAGGCTATGCGGGGGTGGTGGCCATGTTGGCGTTGGCGAGCGCGGTGCAGGCGGTCAAAACGCGCGACAAGCTGTGGATCGCCAGCACGCTGTTTCACCTCGCTTCGTTGTGCTTGGGGGTGATGTACCTGGGCTTGGGGCACAAGTACTTGTGGCCCGGCGCACCGCTCACGGCCGACTTGTGGACCATGGCGTCGGGCTGCTTGCACCACTTTTTTGGGGTGCTGTTGTTTTGGCTGATTTACGTGACCTTCAACGCGCCGCGCTGGTACGTCGCGGCCGTGGGGCTGCTGTTGCTCGCGCTGCCGCTGCAGTTGTGGTGGCTGTCGCAAGGGCAGGTGCGCGAGGCCATGTCGCTGAACGGGCAAATGCTGTTGTGGGGTGCGGTGGTGGCGGTGGTGATGGTGTGGTTCATGCCCATCCAAGACCGCTTGATGCTGTGGCTGTTGCGGCTGAACATGGGTGTGACGCTGGGCTACCTGGTGTGGTTCATGGGCTCGCAGTTGGGGGCGTGGCCGGGGGTGAGCTTGCAGCTGTATCCGGCCCTGCCGGTGAACCTGGCCACGGGGTTGTTGCTGTATCAGTTTTTGATTCGGCGCGATGTGTTGGCTGCCCGGGCCCGCGAGGCGGACACGCAGCAACTGGCGCTCACGCAAAAAGAGCTGAGCCTGGAAAAGCGCCGTGTGGACCAGAGCAGCCAGTTCATGGCCATGCTGCTGCACGAGCTGAAAACGCCGCTGGCCAGCATTCGGCTGGCGGCAATGAACTTGCGCAATGTCAGCGTGCCGGGCTTGCCGGTGCTGCCCGTGTTGGCGGCGGTGGGGCCGGCCGCAGCGCCGGTGCTGCCGCAGGCGTCGCTGCCGGCCCGGGCGCAGCTCACGGCGGGTCTGCACGAGCGCCGCTTGGCGGCCATTGACCACAGCGTGCTCGACATTGATGCCGTGCTCGACCGCTGCCGCTTGGCCGATCAAATGGGCCAGGGCAGCTTGCGGCCGCTGCAGGCCACGCGCCTGGAGCTGGGTGGTTTTTTGCGCGAGCGCATGGCGGCGGCGCGTGCGCCAGAGCGATTGCGGGTGGCGGTGGAGCCTGATTTTTGGGTGCAAGCCGACCCGCTGTTGTTGCGCATCATGGTGGATAACCTGATGGAGAACGCCCTGCTCTACAGCCCGCAGGGCAGCGGGGTGCAACTCGCTTGCCGGCGCACGGCCTGGGTGGCTGATGCGGGTGGCAGCGATGGCCGCGGCCCGGCCAACCCGGGCGCCGTGCGGCTGCCCGAGGCCGCCTTTGAGTTGACGGTGAGCAACGAGGTGGGCAAGGCGGGCGTGCCCGATGCCGGGCGGCTGTTTGAGCGCTACTACCGCGCACCGGCCGCGCACCACTGCACGGGCTCGGGCCTGGGCCTGTACCTGGTGCGCAGTTTGGCGCGCATGGGCGGTGGTGAGGTGGGCTATGCCCTCAGCCCCAGGGCCAGCACCAGCACCAGCGACGGTGCGGTGCCACCCGCGCAGCGGGTGGTGATGACGCTGAGCTTGCCATGCTGAGCCTGATCGTGGTGGAAGACCACGACACCTTGCGCGAGCAATTGGTGGATCACTTTGTGGGTTTGGGCTGGGCGGTGCAGGCCGTGCCTGATGCGGCCGGCCTGGCGCAGCTGATGCAGCAAGCCCGCCGGCCCGACGTGGTGTTGCTGGACCTCAATTTGCCCGATGCCGACGGGCTGGCGGTGGCCCAGCAGCTGCGGCGGGCCGATGCGGCGCTGGGCATTGTGATGCTCACCGCGCGCGGCTCGGCCATGGAGCGCGCACAGGGTTACCAGAGCGGCGCCGACGTGTACCTCACCAAGCCGGCGAGTGTGGACGAGTTGCAGTCCGTGCTGCTGCGCTTGGCCCGGCGTGTGGAGTCGCTGCGTGTGGCCCCGCTGCCGTGGGTGTTTCAGTTTGACCGGCGCGGCCAGCAGCTGGGCCGGCCCGGGCGCCCGGTGATGCCGCTGAGCGGCGTTGAGACCTGTTTGTTGGACCTGTTGTCGCGCTCACCGGGCAGTGCGGTGACCGCGGCGGCCTTGCTGGAGCAGCTGGCCGAGCGGGGGCACGGCGTGTGGCGGCTGGAGGGGCTGCGGGTGGTGATGAGCCGCCTGCGCCAGAAGGCCAAACGCATTGATCCGCTCGGGGGCGCGTTCATCCGCGCCGATCAGGGCGGGTATCGGCTGCTGGCGCGCTTGCAGTACGCGGGGCTCAGTGGCGCCGCGCCAGGCCTGCCGCCAGCCGCGAGCGGCGCCGGGGAGTCGGCTCAGGGTTGCTGAAGGCCCAGCGCGTTGGGCTCAGCCGCCGGCTGCCGCGAGCGGCTTGGCCGCGCGGATGCGTTTGTCGATTTGGTGGGCGGCGGCGTCGAGCTCTTGTTGCGGGTCGCCGCCCTTGACGACGCGGCTGACGGCGGCCGCAAACTCTTGCGAAATGATGGGGTAGTGCGGCGTGGGTGGGCGCACCACGGCCTCGCCGGAGAGCAGTTGATCGGCATAGAGGCGCAGCTCGCCGCCTTCGTTGTAAAGCGGGCTGAAGGCCATGGCCGCACCGGTGCCGGGCACGGCGCCGTTGATGGCGGTGACGCGCAGCACCTCGGTGCGGCTCATCAGGTGTTCGAGCAGGCGAGCGGCGGCGGGCTTGTCGCTGCAGGTGGCGGCGATGCCAAAGTTCCACGAACCGGAGCCCACCACGGTCTTGTCGCCAAAGCGGGGCAGGGGGATCAGCACCAGGTCTTTGCCGAGCGCCTTTTTGTAGTCTTTGTAGACCCAGTGGCCCACCCACGAGAGCGCCGATTGGCCGCTGGTGAAGGCGCTGTCGTCAGCCGGTTGGGTGTCGACATAGCCTTCGGTGACCCAGCCTTTGAGCGCGCGCAAGGCCTCGACCGACGCCGCGCTGTTGAGCACGCCGCGGGCTTGGCTCATGTCTTTGCGGCTGACCAAATCGCCGCCAAAGCCTTGCACGATGGGCGAGAAGCCGTAAGTGATCCACTCGCCGAGCCCGTAGTTGAACTTCATGTCGAGCGGGTGGGGCACGCCGGCGCGTTTGAGGCGGGCGAGCACGTCTTCGAACTCGGCCAGCGTCCAGCCCTGGCCGGCTTTGGTGGGGATGCGGGCGCCCACCTTGTCGAGCAGCTTGCGGTTGCCCCACAGGGCCAGGCCGGAGTCGTATTGGCCGAGGCTGTAGAGCTTGCCGTTGACCGTGCCTTGGCGCACCAGCGAGCGCAGCGTGGAGTTGCGGATGCGCATCAGCGGCTCGTACTCATCAAGCGGCTGCAGGTGGCCCGAGGCGGCGTAGGCGGCCACGTTGGGGCCATCAAACTCCAACACACAGGGCAGCGTGTGGCTGGCCGCGGCGGCCTCCACCGATTTGCTGTAGTCGGCCTCGGCCATCAGCCGCAGGCTGGCGGTGGTGGTGCGCAGCATGCGCTGTTCTTGTTGGTTGAAGGCGGCCACCGAGGCCACATAGGCGTCGCGCTCGGGCCCGGGGCCGGCGTGGATCCACATGGTGATGTGGGCCGCTTGGGCGCTGGCGCTGGGCGCCAAGGCCCAGAGCGCCGCGGCCAGCGCGCCGGCCCGGCCGGTGCTGTGCAGTGCACGCGATGACATGTTGTTTCCCCTGTGTTGTGCGGTGCCGCGTTGGGGGTGGCTTGCCCGCCGATGCAGGCGCGGCGGCCCCTTGTGGTGCGCGGAATTGTCAGAGCCAGGGGCGGGTTGTGCGGGGCGGGGTTGTGTCGAAATGTGGGCGGGCCGAGCGGTTTGGCGAGGCGCTGTTGGGCGCTGAGAAGGTGCGAACACATCGGGCGTGTCAGATTTGTTCACACCTTCTGCGGAGGCAGGCCCGCGCCGCCTGCTGCACGGTGGCGCGCCGTTGACCGAGAAGGCGCTTCACACCCTCACAATGCCAAGGGCGCGGCGTAGCCCGTCATCTCCAAATAGCCGTGGCCCACGGTGCGGCTGGCGGCGTCTTGCAGCGCACTCACGCCCTCCCAATACACGGTGCCGGCGGCGTGGGCGCCCAGCTCTTGTGCGTCGAGCAGCGCTTGCACGCGGTGGGTGCCAAGCGGGGTGCGCACGGTCCAGGCCACGGGGTAGCTGGCGCGGGTGACCGGGCTGGTCCAGCGGCGGCCGGGGGTGAACTGCACCTCGCTGGGGCCAAAGCTGCGTTGCTCGCCGCTGGCGCTGCGGTGGCTGCCGCCGGCCCACAGCGCGCTGCCATCGGTGCGGCGCAACTGGAACGCGGTGAGTGCACTGCCGTCGTGCAGGTTGATGCCGATCCAGTCCCAGCCCACGGCTTGCGGGTCGAGCACGGAGTTGCTCCATTCGTGGTCGAGCCAGGCACGGCCGCGCACCTTGAACGGTGCTCTGCCGCGCTGCGTGAGCGTGCCGTGCAGGGCCAGTTGCGGCTCGCTCACGTAGTGGCTGGCCTGTGCGGCCTGTGGGCCTTTGCGCGACCAACCTTGTTCGCCTTGCAGCAGCAGGGTTTGGGTGGCTTGCAGCGCAAAGTCGAAGGCAAAACCGCCGGCCTCGCTGGCGATGCGGGTTTGGTAGCGGCTGAGGCCGTCGTTGTGCGGGAGGCGTTGCAGCTGCCAATCGCGCAAGCGCACGGCGGTGTCGGCCTCGCTGGCCTGGGCGATGCCAAAGCCGGCGCGCGCCAGGCGCTGGTCACTCCATTGGCGCTGCGCGCCCACATCGGTGAGCGCAGCGTGGGCCAAGATCAGCTGCGACGGGGCAAAGGCGCTGGCGCTTTGCGCGCCGGTGCGGCTGCGGAAAAACGTGACCTGAAAGCCGTGGCTGGGCGCCGTGCTGGTGGCCGTGCTGTCGGGCGCATCGGCGGCGTGCAGCGTGCCGGTGAGGTACCACCACTCGGTGCGCGCGCCGGGGTGGCTGCCGTGGTCACGGGGGAAGGTGAGCGCACGCGGTACCAGCGCCTGCAGGCCGGGGTCGGCAGGCGCGGCGAGCGCGCTGGCGCAGGCCGGCAGCAGGCCGCCGAGCATCAGCTGGCGGCGGTGCACGCGGCACGTCCACAGCGCGGGCAGGGCGGGGCGGGGCATCAGTGTTCCTCCTTCACCGCTTGCACGCTGGAGGCGCCGGTGGCGCGCCGCGCCGCGATGGCGGTGGTGACGGTGCCCGCCAGCAGCACCGCGCCACACAGCGCGGCCAGGCGGCCCACGGGCAGCGTGATCGGCATCGTCCAGTGAAAACTCTGCGGGTTCACCACCTTCACCAGCACCACCGCCACGGCCAGGCCCAGCAACAGGCCCACCAGCGTGCCTGCGGCCGTCCACACCGCGCCTTCAGCCGTCACCACCGTGAGCACTTGGCGGCGCGACAAGCCCAGGTGGGTGAGCAACCCAAACTCCTTGCGCCGCGCCAGCACCTGGGCCGAGAAGCTCGCTGCGATGCCAAACTGGCCAATGCCAATGGCCACCGCCTGCAGCCAATAGGTGACGGCAAAACTGCGGTCAAAAATGCGCAGCGACATCAGCCGGATCTCGCCCGGCGATGCGAACTGCAGCGCCGCGCCATCGCCGCCCACGCGGGTGGCTGCTGTGCGCAACGCCGCTTGCACGGTGCCGGTATTGCTGCCGCTGTGCAGCCACAGCGCGAGGTCGTTCACCTGCGCGTCGCCGGTGGCGGCTTGCCAGTCGCTGGCGGTCACGACGATGGCGCCATGCTGGCGGGCGTAGTCGCGCCAGATGCCGCGCACTTGCACGGTCAGCGTGGTGCGGCCTGTGCGGCTGTCCGCCGGCAGTGGCAGCTTCAGCAACTGGCCCGGCTGCGCGCCATACAGCGTTTGCACCGCTTCGCTCACCCAGGCGGGCACAGCGCCAGCGGGCACCGGGCCCAGTGTGGGCAAGCCGCCTTCGGCCATGGGCAGGCTGCGCGCCGGGTCGTCGTCCATGGGCCGCGCGATCAGCGCCACGGCAGGGCGGGCGGGGTCGAGCTGCAGCATCACCACGCGCTGCGTGTTCACGCGCTGCACGCCGGGCACTTGCGCGGCGGCGGCCACCAGTGCGGGGGGCAGGGTGGGCGGCTCGCCGCCGCCTTCGGTGTGGATGCGCAGGTAGAGGTCGGCCGGCAGCAGGGTGTCGAGCCACTGCGTCACCGCGTCGCGAAAGCTGCTCACCATCACCGTGAGCGCCACCGACAGCGCCAAGCTCGCCACCACGCCTGCCACCGTGGTGCTGGCGGCGTGGCGCTGGTGGCGCGCGCGCTGCACGGCCAGCAACGCCAGCGGCGAGCGCGGCGGCTTCACCGCGCGCAGCAGCAGCGCCACGCTGGCCGGCACGCAAGCGATGCCGCCCAGCAGCAGCGCGGCCACGCCCACATAGGCGGCAATCGGCAGCTCGCCGATGGGGGGCAGCAGCGACAGCGCCACGCCCGCCACCAGCAGCGCCGGCCCGGTCCACGGCCACGCGGCCGCGCTGCTGCTGGCACCCAGGCCCTTGAGCCCTTGCGCGGGCGGCAGCTGCTGGGCTTGGCGCGCTGGCAACCAGCCGCCGGCCATGGCCGCGGCCACACCGAGCAGGCCAAAGGCCAACGCAGCCAGCGCGTCAAACTGCAACTGGGGCGAGATGCCGGCAAAGTAGCCGCCGCCCAAGTCGCCCGCCAACAGGCGCAGCGCCAGCGCCGCCAGCCCCGTGCCCAGCGCCACACCCAGCGCGCTGCCCACCAGCCCCAGCGCCGCTGACTCGGCCATCACCAGCACCAGCCGCTGCCGCGCGCTCAAGCCCAACACCCCCAGCAGCGCCAGCTGCGGCAGCCGCCGCGCCACCGAGAGCGACAAGATGGAGAACACCAAAAACCCGCCGGTGAACAGCGCCACCAGCGCCAGCACCGTGAGGTTGACCCGGTAAGCGCGCGACACATTGCCCAGCCGCTGCGCGCTTTCGTCGGGCGCCGCAGCGCGCACGCCGGGCGGCAGCGCCAGCGTGGCCAACACCGCCTCGCGCGTGGCGCCGGGCTGCAGGCGCACGTCGATGCGGCTGATGCTGCCCAGGCGCGCCAACGCCTGCTGCGCGCCGGCAATGTCGATCACCGCCAGCGGCGGGCCGACGGCAGCGATGCGGCCGCGCAGCGTGAACGTGGCGTGGGCCTCGGGCGTGCGCAACTGAACCGTGTCGCCCACGGCCAAGCCCAGTTGCTGGCGCGCGGCGTCGTTCAAAAACAGGGCGTCGGGCTGCAGCACCACCAGGCCGCCGTCGGCGTCGGCCTGGTCCGGCACGGGCGCCAGCTCGGGGTTGAGTTGCGGGGCCACCAGCGCATCCAGCCCGAGCAGGCGCAGGGAGATGACTGCGTTGGTCGCAGGGGCGCGGGATGACGCTGTCGCCCGTGTCGTTGATGAGGCTGATGCGGCAGATGTCGTGGCTGGCTCGGCGATGGCATCGGCGCGGTTCACCCGCAGCGCCTGCACCTCCAGCTCAATCACCGCGCTGGCCAGCGCCACCTGCGGGTGTTGGGCCACTCGGGCGAACAGCGCTTCGTCAAAGCGCCCGCCAAAGGCGCTGCCGCTGGCGCGCAGTTGCAGGTCGGGCTGGCCGTCCACCGAGCGCACCGCGGCGCCAAACTCCTGCAGCGCCGAGGCATTGATCAGCTGCACCGACAGCGCCAGCGCCACACCCAGCGCCACCGCCAACACGGCCACCAGCGTGCGCCCCGGTTGATGGCGCCACTCGGCCCAGGAAAACTGGCGCAGCAGGGCGAGGAGAGGGCGCAGGGTCACGGGACGATTGTGGCGGCAGGGTGAGCGGCGCGCTGACGGGCTGCGGCATGGCCGCCCGTGCAAGCGGGTCGGTGTGGTGTGTGCGCGAGCTCAGCCCAAGCTCCGCGCTGCAGTGTTGCGTCTGCGCCGCCGCCGGTCTGAAGCGGCGGGCGCACGCGCGGCAGACGCTCAGGTCGGCGGCGCCTTCAGGCGCTTCACCAGCGCCGCGCTGGTCAGCAACTCCAAATGAGCTTCGAGCCGGATCACCCGGCCGGTCAGGTCTTCAATGCGCGCTTGCTGTGCCTTCATGGCCTCGGCCTGGCGCTGCACCTTGTCTTCGAGCTTGATCATCGCGGTGAGCGCGCCCCACACCTTGTCGGTCACCCCCATCACGCGGCCTTTCGCTGCAAGGCGGCGGCGCCGCTGGCAGCGCGCTTGACCGGGATTTTGGCCGGCGCTTTCACGGCCGCTGCCTTGGCGGGCTGGGCCGCTGCCGCCTCCATGGCGGCGATGCGCGCGTTGCTGGCCAAGATGTAGTCGAGGGCCTCGTCAATGGCCGAGCCGGCGTTGTCGGCGGCCTGTTTGGCCGCATCGGCCAGCGCATCGAGCGCGTCGCCTGCGTCATCGGCCTCATACGCAAACGCACCCCGGCGCATCAACTCGGACACCGGCAGGTCCAAGCGCTTGGCCTTGTCGGCAATGGCTTTTTTGTCTTGGGGCGTGGCTTGCACGACGATGCGTTCGATGGCGGCAGACATGGTGATGCGCTTCAAATCGGGGGTATGGACAGTGTATGTACATACCTTGCGCTGTCAATGCGCAGTTCGCGTGCCGCCCTCACTTCGCGCGCATTTCCTCATACAAAGCCAGCAGCGCATTGGCCACCTTGTAGCCGCTCACGCCCATGGCGCTGTCGCTGCGCTGCACCTGCAGCGTGCCGTGCACCCAGATCGGCGTCATCACGGTGACGCTGGCCAGGGGCTTGGTGGTTTGC
>JBEAOO010000301.1:0-52415 GCA_041164825.1 Pseudomonadota bacterium
GCGTTCTGCGGCCAGCCAACCAAAGGCTTCACCGTGCAGATCGCGGTTGCTGCCCATGGGCACGCGGCTCATGTTCTCGGCCCCACCGGCCACGATCACATCGGCCGCACCAAAGGCGATCAGGCCGGCGGCCACGTGCACGGCCTCTTGGCCCGAGCCGCATTTGCGATCGATCGTCAGGCCCGGAATGGTCTCGGGCCAGCCGGCGCCGAGCAGCGAGGTGCGGGCGATGTTGGCCGATTGCTCGCCAATCTGCGTCACGCAGCCAAACACCACGTCGTCCACCGATTCGGGCTTCACGCCCGCGCGCTGCACCAGCGCGTTGATGACGTGGGCGCCCAGGTGGTCAGCGCGCACGCCGGACAAACTGCCGCGGAACTTGCCCACCGGCGTGCGGGCCGCACCGACGATGACCACATCGCGGTCGCTCAAGCTGGGGCGCGGCGCGGCGCTCACAGCACGCTCGCCTTCAGGCCCGAGCCCGGCAGCTTCTGGCCCTTGTCGTCGTAGCGGTAGACGCCTGCGCCGGCCTTGCGGCCAATGCGGCCCGAGGCCACCATCTTGATGATCAGCGGGCAGGGGCGAAAGCGATCGCCCAGCACGCTGTGCAGGTACTTGAGCACCGCCAAGCGGGTGTCCCAGCCCGTGAGGTCGCCGAGTTCGAGCGGGCCCATCGGGTGGTTGAAGCCCATGCGCAAGGCGGTGTCGATGTCTTCGGCCGTGGCCACGCCTTCTTGCAGCATCCACATGGCCTCGTTGCCGGCCAGGGCCGACATGCGGCTGGTGGTCAGGCCGGGCGCCTCGTTGACGACGATGGAAGTTTTGCCGATGGCATCGCTGTAGGCGCGGCTCAGGGCCACCACCTCGTCGCTGGTGGCCAAGCCGCGCACCAACTCCACCAGCTTCATCTTGTGAACCGGGTTGAAGAAGTGCATGCCGACCACGCGCTCGGGGTGGCTCACGGCGGCGGCGATTTCGGTCACGCTCAGGGCCGAGGTGTTGGTGGCGATGATCGCGTCGTCGGCCATGCCGGCCACGGCCTGCGTGATCACGGCCTTTTTGACGGCCAGGTTCTCGGACACGGTTTCGACCAAGAGCTGCGCGCCATGGGACGCCGCGCTCAGGTCGGTGTTGACCGTCAGGCGCGCCTTCGAGGCCTCGGCCGCCGCGGCCTCGACCTTGCCGAGCTTCACGCCGTCGTCCAAGATTTTGCCGATGCCGGCTTGCGCGCGCTGCAGCGCCTCGGCGTTGCTGTCCACCAGCACGGTGGTGAAGCCCGAGCTGGCAAAAGCGTGGGCAATGCCGGTGCCCATCAGGCCGGCGCCCACCACCACCACGCGGTTTTGTTGGATCGTCATGTTGTGTGTCTCCTCAGTTTTTTGGGGTGGCGCCCGGGCAGCCATCGCATGGCGCCCGCGATGGTCTCGCACGGCGTCAAGGGTGTGGCGTTCAGGCGTCGCGCGTCACCACGTTGCGCAGTGTGCCTATGCCTTCAATCGCGGCCTCGACCACATCGCCGGGCTGCAAGAACTTGCCCGTGCCCTGCCCTGTGCCTGCGGGTGAACCGGTGAACATCACGTCGCCGCATTCAAAGCTCGAACGCTCGTCGACAAACTTCACCAGCTCGCCCACGTTCCAGGTCATCTCGGCGGTGCTGCCGTCTTGGCGCAGGTCGCCATTGACCTTGAGCGTGAGGCGCAAGGCTGGGCTGGCGGGGCCAAATTCGTCGCGCGTGACGATCCAGGGGCCGAGGCCGGTGGTGCGGTCGGCGCTTTTGGAGGCGAACAGGTCCATGCCCACCCCGGGCGGGCCGCTGCGCTGCAGGTCGCGGCAACTGACGTCGTTGCCCACCGTGTAGCCGAGCACGCTGGACATCGGGTCGTCGCGGTTCACGCGCTCAGCCCCGATCACCGCGACCAACTCCACCTCGTGGTCAAACTCCTGCGTCAGCGGCGGGTAGCGCATCGGGTCGTTGGCGCCAATCAGCGCGCCGTGCGCCTTCAAAAACGCAATCGGCTGATGGTGCGACTTGAGGCCGAAGTCGGCCGCCAGGTGCTTGGCGTAGTTGGCACCGGCCACCACCACGCGGTTGGTCTTGGCCACAGGCGGCAGCAGCCGCACTGCGGCCAGCGCGCGCGGCTCGCCGCTCAGGCGCAAGGCCGCTGCACCCTCACCGCGCGTGAGCGCCGGGCCCCACTGGGTGATGTCGCCCTCGATCGGCGTGAGCTGGGCGCGCTCGGTATCGACCACGGCCCAGAACACCGCCGCGCCATCGGTGCAGCGTGCGAGCTTCATGCGTGGGCTGCCGCGGCTTGGGTGGCGGGCTTGCCAATCTTGGCCGGGTCGAGGTGCAACAGTTCGCAGGCGTTTTTCCAGCGGATCTTTTGCAGGTCGTCGTCCGACAGGCGCAGGCCATCGGTGAGGTCGTGGCGCACGGCGTCGCTGCCACCGAAGTTGCTGCCGTAGAGCATGCGGTCGGCACCAATGATGTCGATCACGGCCTGGCGCATCGGCACCTCGTGCAACTCCACATCGAAGTAGAAGTTCTTCAGGTACTCAAGCACCGGCTTCTTGTTGTGGCTGACGTCGAGGTTGGGGTTGCACTGCGCCATGCGGCCCAGCTGGAACGGCACAAAGCCGCCGCCGTGGGTGATGTAGACCTTGAGGTCCGGGAAGCGGTCAAACACGCCGCCATTCACCAGGTACCAGAAGCAGCGCGTTTCGTCGTAGTTCATGCCGACGATGGCGGTGGTCTCGTAGCGGTCGGTGTTGGCGTTTTTGCCCCAGGTCACCGACTGGTTGTAGCCATGCACAAAGATCGGCAGGTCGAGATCGCACAGGGTCTTCCAGACCACGTCGAGCTCGGGCGAGTCGAACTCCAGGCCACCGAAGTTGGCGCCCCCGGCCACCAGGCCTTTGGCACCCAGGTGCGTGCAGGCGCGCTTGAGCTCGGCCGCGGCCGCCTCGGGCGCATTCAGCGGCGCGTGGGCCCAGTACATCAGGCGGTCGGGTGCGGCCGAGCAATAGTCAGCCAGCGTGTCGTTGACCTTGCTGGCAAACGGCACCGCGAACTCGGCTTCGGTCCAGTACATGTAGCAGTGCGAGGGCACCGACACGACCTGCGCGTTTTGGCCCGCGGCGTCCATGCCGGCCAGGCGGACCTTGGGGTCGGCCCAACGCGCAAAGTATTCGTCGAGCTTCAGGCCCTTGCCTGAGCGCACCGCAGCTTTGCGCTCGGGAGAGCCCAGGCCCAGCACCCAGTCGCCGACGCGCAGCTTCACATCGCCATCGGCGTGCTGCTCAAAAAACGGGCCCCAGTGGGGATGCTGGTTGTAGTAGCCGGGGTGGGGCGCGTGAGCGTGAAGGTCGATCAGCATGTGTGAATCCTCGAATTGGAGTCTGCGAAGCGGTGCCGCGCATCATGCCAATGTTATTCACACTTTGCAAATCTGTTCAACTTTCGATTTTCACGACCCGCGGGCAATCCCCCATGTTCAGCCGGTCAAAGCTCAGGCAACCCGCTGGCCGGGCGTGCGCAAGGCCTTGACCCGCGCTGGCGCGCCAGCCACCATGCCCTCCACCATGCGGCCAATGCGGCGCGTGATCGACTTGCGGCCGTCGTCGCCCGGCACCAGCAATTCGCTCAGCACATAACGGATCATCATTTCGCAGATCAGCTCGCGGTCGAGCTTGGTGCCGAGGCGCTCCTCCCAGTCGTCAAACACGATCGACAGCACGTCTTGGAAGCGCACCACCGAGTCGTGGAAGATGCGTTTGAAAAAGTTCAGCGCGTACTCGGGGGCCACCACCAGCATGCGGCGCACCTTGGTTTGTTCGAGGTAGTTTTCGAGGTAAGCGGTCATGGCCTCAAAGCGCTCCTCCGGGTCGCTGAACGGCGCGGTGGCCTCGGTGAGCGCGACGTGGAAGCGCTCGCGCTTGTGGCGCGAGAAGGCGTCGAGCAACTCGTCTTGCGAGGCGAAGTAGCGGTAGAAGGTGCCGCGCGACACGCCCGCCACCGCGCACACATCAAGGATGGAGATGCGATCTGCGCCCGAGTCGAGCACCACCTGCTCGGTGGCCGCCAAGATGTTGGCGATCGACTGCTCGGAGCGGCGGTTGCTGCGCCGACGCCGCACCGCGGGCAGCTCAGCGGCAGACGCCACCGCCACCTCGGGCTGCGGCACGGGCGATGGGCTGGATGCGGTCTCGGTCGCCTTGCGCGCACGCACCGCGCGCACCGGCACCGCCGCCTCCGGAGCGGCCTTGACCGCCCCCTTGCTCGCAGCGTTGGCGCGGGACGATGCAGCTGACTTGGCGGGCGCTTTGGCAACTCCTTTGGCACCTGCTTTGGCAACTGCTTTGGCAACTGATTTGCCGGTCGATGCGGCGGGCACAAGGCCCTTGGTTTTTGCGGTGGGCCGGTTCATGACTCGCTCCTCGGCGATGTGGGTTTGACGGGTGCGAGGGTTTTCCCGCTCGCTGAAATGATGATCCAGAGATCAGAATCGACTTCTATATACAGAATTATTTTGATCAACTCGTCGGAGAGATCGCGCATGGCAGGCATGGGTAGTCCACTAACTTGGTCGCTGGGTGAACAGGACACCGTGATCGCCGCGCTCGAACGCGCGGTGGCCGCGCACCCGGATCGCGTGTTGCTCGATTTCTCGGGCACCTTCTTCACTTACGGTGAGGTCGATCGATTGTCGACCCGCTTGGCCCACGGGCTCGCCGCATTGGGCGTGCAGGCGGGCCAAACCGTCGTGACGATGCTCGACAACAACATCGACGCCGTCGTGTCGTGGCTGGCGATCAACAAGCTGTGCGCCGTGAGCGTGCCGATCAACACCGCGCTGCGTGGCGAATTTTTGCGCCACCAGATTGGCGACGCCAGCGCTGCGGTGGTGATCTGCGAGGCCGATCACCTGGAGCGCATTGCCGCCGTGTCGCACGAGCTGGGTGAGGTGCGCCACGTGCTGCAACGCGGCACGCCGAGCAGCGCCACCTGCGGCGCACTGCCCCTGGCCGCGCTCGACGCCCATCGCGGCAGCGACGACACGCCGTTCGAGCGCAAGCCCCTGCCGTCCGATCTGGCCTGCCTGATCTACACCTCCGGCACCACCGGCCCGTCCAAGGGCTGCATGATTGGCTACAACTACATGTGCAACCTGGCGCGCCAGCAGTTGCGCGCCGGGCCCGCCACCGCCGACGACGTGACCATCACGCCGCTGCCGCTGTATCACATGAACGCCATCTGCGTGGGCTTCATCGCCACCGTGCTGGTGGGTGCGCGGCTGGCCGTTGTGCCGCGATTCTCGGTGTCCAACTTTTGGCCCGAGGTGGAGCGCAGCGGCGCCACCATCGCGTCGATTCTGGGCAGCATGGGTGCGCTGCTGGCCAACGCGGCCGACACCGAGGCGGCGCAGCGTTGCGTGGGCCAGATCCACACTGTGCGTGGCAACCCGTTCACCGAAGAGGTGAAGGCGATTTGGAAAACCCGCTTCGGCGCGCGCCAAGTGGGCGGCAACGGCTACGGCCTGACCGAAGCGGCCGTGGTGACCTCGCTGCCCGGCGGTGAGTACGCCGCACCGGGTTCGTCGGGCAAGCGCCTGCCGGAGTTTGATGTGCGCATCGTTGACGAACTTGACCGCGAGTTGCCGGCCGGGCAATCGGGCGAAATCATCGTCCGCCCGCTGCGCCCGGACATCATGTTCATGGGCTACTGGCGCCGCCCGGAAGACACGCAAAAACTGATGCGCAACCTGTGGCTGCACAGCGGCGACATGGGCAAGTTCGATGAAGACGGTTTCTTCTACTTCGTGGACCGCAAGAAAGACTACCTGCGTCGCCGCGGCGAAAACATCTCGAGCTTCGAGATGGAATCGGCCTTCTCGCGCCACCCCGCGTTGGCCGAAGTGGCGGTGCACGCCGTGCCCTCGCCCAAGGGAGAAGACGACGTCAAGGTGACCGCGGTGCTGCGCCCCGATGCCACGCTGACGGCCGAGGCGCTGTTTGCCTGGGCGGTCGATGCCGTGCCGTACTACGCGCTGCCCCGCTACATCGAGTTCCGCGAGCTGCTGCCAAAGAACCCGCAAGGCCGGGTGCTGAAGTACCAGTTGCGCGACGAGGGCTGCACCGCCAACACCTGGGACCAAGAGGTCAGCGGCATCAAGGTGGCCAAGCGCTGAGCGAGGCCATCGCGACGCCCCCGGAGGCTGCGGCCCCCGCCGGGGTCGGCTGCGAGGCCGCTGCGCCGGGCTGGCGTGGCGGCCCCACCAAGCGAGGCGGGTCAGATGCCGATTCACCGGGCCACCCGCGACGACCTCAATACTCGCGCACCGGCACATCGGCCGGGCGCGAGTTGTAGCCGGGCAGGTGCAGGCCGCCGTCCACATGGATGGTTTCGCCCGTCACGTAGCGCGACATCTCGGAGCCCAAAAACACCACCACCGGGCCAATGTCGAGCTCCGGGTCGCCCGAGCGGCCCAGGGGCCGGGCCGCGGCCGAGCGCTCGGCAAAACCCGGGTTCTCAGCGGCCAGCTTGTGGAAGGTGGCGCCCATGGCCGTGGGGGCAATCGCGTTGCAGGTGATGTTGAAACGCCCCCATTCGGCCGCGGCACTGCGCGTCAAGCCCACCACCGCCGACTTGCCCGAGTTGTAGTCGGCATGCAGCCAGGCACCGATCTCTACATCGATGGACGTGAAGTTGACGATGCGGCCGCCACCGCGCTCGCGCATGTGCGGCATGGCCGCCTGCATGGCCCACCAACTGGCCCACAGCGTGGAGGTCAGGGTGCGCGCCAGCATCTCGTCGGTCTTGTGTTCGAGCCGCACGTTTTGGCTCGGCACGAAGGCGTTGTTGACCAAAATATCGAGCCCGCCAAAGGCCTGCACGGCCGCAGCCACAGCGGCCTCCACAGATTCTTTTTGCAGCACATCCGTCTTGATGAACAGCGCACGGCCGCCCAACGCTTCAAGCTCGCGCACCACCTGCTGGCCACTGGCTTCGTCGATCTCGGCCACCACCACGGCGGCACCCTCGCGGGCATAACAACGCGCCACGCCGCGGCCAATGCCGCCACCCGCCCCCGTGATCAGAGCAACCTTGTCTTTCAGCAGCGCCATGCCTGTCTCCACGTTATTGAACATATTTTCGCTTATCGTACACTTTAAGATCTTTGGTGTCAGCCCGGGCAAGCCACCGGAGACACCGATCCCCGCGGGCGGCACCACCGGACACTGACTGACCATGTTGAGCTTCAAGCGCTGCATCCGCATCACCGCCCGATACCCCAGCGGCACCGCCACCGACCCCACCGCGCAACACGTGCGCGCGGCGCTGGAAGACGACTTCCACCACTTCCGCGTCGAGCTGCACGTGAGCAACGGCCTCGTCAGCCGGGTGCACGCCACCGCCCCCCGCCACCCCTACACCCTGTGCGCCGAGGCCAGCCAGCCGCTCAAGCAGCTGGAAGGCATGGCCGTGGCGCCCAGCGCCCACGCGGTGATGGCCCATGTGGAAGCGCGCGAGCAATGCACCCACATGCTTGACCTCGCGGGCCTGGCCTGCGCCGCCGCGGCACGCGGCCTGCCCGCGCGCCGCTACGACATCGACGTGCCGATGCGCGTGGCAGGCCACACCCAAGCCAAACTCTGGCGCGATGGCACGCTGCTGCTGGACTGGCAGGTGCAAGAGCTCACCGTGCTCGGCCCCGCGCCCTACACCAACCTCAACCTGCGCCACGGCATGGCGCGCTGGGCGCTGACCCACCTGCCCGAAGACGACGCCGAGGCCGCGCTGGTGCTGCGTCGCGGCACCGCCATCTCACTCGGCAAAGGCCACCCGCTGGACCAGCAAGCACACGCACGCAGCACCAGCGCCTGCTACGCGCAGCAGCCCGAGCGCGCGGTGCTGGCGCTGCGGCAGGTGGGCTCCACCTGGGACTTCAGCACGCGGCCCGAACAGCTGTGCATCGACGACACGGCTTGGCTCGCGTTTGACGCCGAGGTGTGAGGGCGCTGATGCGGGCTTGGATTCAAAAGTACAAGCGCGCCGCGCACCGGGAAGGTTGGTTCTCCGAACGCAGGTGATTTTCATGCCGCGGCAGGCGCTCGGAACGCTGTGCGCAGGTCAAGGAGGAGGGCCCGCGCAGCGGGTCAGAGGGACACGGAGCAGATCGCCCTGGCCCATCGCCGCCCTCGCGCCGACCTCCGGCCTGGCAATCTCTCACGAAAACCGTCCATCCAAAAAAAAGGGCGCAGCCAAGCCGCGCCCCAATGACCCGGCGCAACCCGCCGCCCCAGGCAGCGGATGCGCCCGCCCGTTTACAAAAAGATCGCCAAGTTGGGCGTGCCCAGCACGGCCTGGTCGAGCAAGATCTCGCGGCGCGCCAGCTTGAACCCGCCACCGCCCACTTGGCGCAGCACGTCGTGGCGCTCGGCGCTGATCAGGTCGTACTCGTCGAAGTTGAAGCGGCTGCGCGTCACCAGCAGGTAGCTGCGCACCTTGTATTCATCGGGCTTGTCGCCCTGCTCGACCCGCACATTGGTGACCAAGCGGCGCGTGCGTGAGGGTGGGTCTTCGGCCCACGCGCTCTTGCCGCTCAGGCGCATCACGCGGCCCATGATCGAGCGGTAGTCGTCATGGAAGTGCTGCATGGTGCGGATGTATGACGCGTTCTGCTGCGCCGTCGGCAAGGTCTGGCGCAGCGGTGCGGCATAGACCAAGTCGGTGGCCAGCGTGGCCACCCAGTCTTGCAGCCGGATCTCGTCGAGCATGCAGGCTTCGTCGTACAAATGCTCCAGCACCTCGTTGTAGATCGGCGAGCCGATGCGGATGCGGGTGGCGGAGGCTGTTGCCGCCGAAGCCGGGGTTGCGGCTTCAGCCACGGTGGATTCGCTCATGATGGGGTTCACTCCTGAAGATGACGTGGATGCCGGTGCTCACAGGGGGGCGCGCATCAGCTCTTGCCAATAGAGCCACCAGTGCCACTGCGTGTCGTCCTTGGTGAAACCTTCGTTGACGATGCCCGGGCCGGGCCAGCCTTCCGGCGCACCCTTCTCGTACACGGCCTGGTACTTGAGGGTTTGCTTTTTGCCCATCGCGCCCTTGGCGGCCAGCGTCATGTGCGGCCAGGTGTCGGAGTCGTCTTGCTCGACCATGCCCGAGGTGCCAAACAGCTGGATGGTCTGCTTGAGCATCTTCTCGCGCAGCTCGGGCGGCGCGTCCTTCTCGGCAAAAATCCAGTTGACGAATTCGAGCTTGTCCGGGCCCTTGGGCACGTAGGCGTGCATGGTCATCGAGCCCACCACCGTGCCATCGGCCTGCGGGATGTAGACAAAGCCAAACAACACGTTCGGGAAGATGCCACCCACCTGCGGCGGCATGGAGGTCTGCACCTGCAGCTGCTCGGGCGTGAGGTTGCGCGAGATCTGATCGACCATGTCTTTGGTGACGCCAGCGGGCGGCAAGGCAGCCAGCTTCTCGGCCACCGAGAGCTTGTCGGGGTCGAGCCCGGTGAGGCGGCGGATCTTGCGGCCGAGGTCGATGCAGCGCAGCGCGTGGCCGTGGGGCGAGCTGATCTCGACGCCGTACATCTCGGGGCTCAGGTCGCCGCCGCCGCCGTTTTCATCCTTCTTCGAGTAGTTGCCGATCTCGCCCAGCCAGCGGTGCAGCGTGAGCGTGTGGTAGCCATCGGCCGCCGACTGCTCGCCCGCCGCCTTCCAGTTGGCGCGCACGGTGAAGCGCTGCGGCGGGCCGAGCACTTCCATGCCGCGGTCGGTGCGCTTGAAGAGGATGTCGTAGTACCACTTGGCATCACCCAGAAACTCGTCGAACGACGGGCCATCGATGTTCCAGGTGGCAAAAATCAGGCCGCCATAGAGCGTGACGCGGGCGTGCTTCAGGCCCAACTCATCCTTGCCCTTGATCTTGCCGTGCATGCATTCTTTGTCGACCGGCGCGCCCAAGAACTGGCCGTTGGGGCGAAACGCCCAGCCGTGATAGATGCAAGTGTGGATTTGCGTGTTGCCGGCATCGAGCGTGGAGACGCGCATGCCGCGGTGCGGGCACACATTGAGCATCACGTTGACGGCGTCGCTCTTGTCGCGCGTGATCAGCACGGAGTCCGATCCCATGTCGCGGACCATGAAGTCGCCGTTGTTCGGGATCTCCGACTCGTGGCCCAGAAACACCCAGACCTTGCCGAAGATGCGCTCCATCTCCATCTCGTAAATCTCGGGGTCCGAGAGGGTGCGCATTTGCACCTCACGGGTGGCGTTGTGCACCAGGTCGGCCACCGAGGTGCCATCGGCCAGGGTCGGGCTTGTGGGGGTCAGCATGCGGGTCTCCTACTCTCACCCAACGGCGAGTTGATCCGTAATATAAACAGATTACTTGAAGGTGTACATAAACGAACCACAAACCACCCCCCAGAGACCGCCAAAACGCGGGAAATCCCTAGGCGCTGTGGCCCGGATCAGCCCCGCAGTGACGCGGTGATTTTGGCGTGCGGCCCGGCCACTTGCGCAGCCCAGGCCTCGGCCGCTTGGTCAAAGCGGTAGCTCACGTGATCGACCGTGATGCGGTCGCGCTGCGCGAGGTGCAGCAGGCGGGTCCAGATCTCGTGCCGATCGGCCGGCGGGCGCTGGCCAGTGCCCACGCACGACAAGGTGCGAAACAGCAGATCAGCGATGTCGAGGTGGACCACCCGCCCTGCCCCCGTGCCCACCGTGACGATGCGCGCGCCCCAGCGCGTGGCCTTGAGCGCGGCCAGCATGGGCGCGCCGCACACCAGGTCGAGCACCACATCAAAGCCGCCATCCGACGCCGCCTTCAGCGCCTCCACGTCGTTCTCGCCACCCAGCGTGACCACCGCGTCGGCCAGGCCGCGCTCTTGCAGTCGCGCCAGCGAGAGCGCATTGCGCGCCGCCCCCACCACGCGCCCAGCCCCCATGCCGCGCGCCAGTTGCAGGGCGATTTGGCCCAGCGTGCCGGTGGCACCCAGAATCAGCACCCGGTCGCCCGGCTGCACACCCGCCTTCTCCAGCGGAATCAACGCGCCCGTGCCGGCAATGCCCATGGTGATGGCGAGCTGATCGTCGATGTGATCAGGCACCTCCCACACCTCGGCCGCAGGCACCACGGTGCGCTCGGCCCAGGCGCCAAACGGGATCACCGAGCGCTCGCCAAAGTACACCCGCTTGCCATCGCTCACGCGCCGGCCCACGCCTTCGCCGCGGATCACGCACGGGTATTCGACCCCCATGCGGTAGGCCCCCAGCACATCCCAGCCGCCCAGGCCAGCGGTCTGCACATCGATCAACACCTCGCCCTCACGGGCCGTGGGCTCCTTGAAATCGACCATCTCCGGGGCCGCGCCCCGCTCCTTGATCACCGCTGCGCGCATGGTTTGTCTCCTTGTTATTGAACACTTGCATGATATGTGTATTGCTTAAGGCGTGCATGGCGCGCAGCTTCTCATTCGGTTTCGAGTCCGAATGCGTCCAAAGCGCAGCGAACGGCAAGGGTTGTTCTCTTCACCTTGACGACCCGCATTCGCAGACTGGTGCTCGGAGCGCTGTGCCGGTGGTGGCATGCCACTTGTACGCATGCCACGGTGATGGTGGACCGGCCCATCGCCGCCCTCACACCGACCGCCGAACGAGAAGCCTTCGAACTGGGCACGGGCTTGAGCACAGAACGGCAACGTGCCGGCAACCCAGCCTCCCGGCCATGGAGAACTTGCGCTGTTGAGCGCCAGCCCCTGTCAAAGAAAGATGCCAAGGTTGGGCGTGCCCAGCACGGCTTGGTCGAGTTGGATTTCGCGCCGTGCCAGCTTGAAGCTCGCGCCGTCACGGCGCAGCAGGTCGTGGCGTTCGGCGCTGATGAGATCGAAGTCGTCGAAGTTGAACCGACTGCGTGTCACCAACAGATAGCTCAGCACCTTGAACTCGTCGCTGCGCTCGCTGCTCTCGACCCGCACATTGGTGACCAAGCGCCGGGTGCGCGAAGGCGGGTCTTCGGCAAACGCGCTCTTGGTTTCTGTGAGCCGAAGGATGCGGCCCATCATGGAGCGGTGGTTGTCGTGAAAGTGCTGCATCGTGCGCACGTAGCTGGCGGCGAGTTGGTTCGACGAGCGCGTCAGGCGCAGCGGTGCGTTGTAGGTCAGGTCGCTGGCCAGCGTGACGCCCCATTCCTTGAGCCGAAGGTCGTCCAGCAGCTTGGCTTCGTCGTAGAGAAATTCAACGATGCGGTTGTAGGTGTCGCTGCCCACAGGCACGCGGGTGCCGGCTGGTGTGCCGGTGGGTGGGTCGGATGGCGTTGCGGATGCGGATGCGGATGCGGACGCAGAGGGATCGGCCGCGAGCGGCCTGTCAATGACCTTGTTCATGGGGACTCCGGGTTCAAGAAGGTGTGGCGAGTGGCAAGCGGGCGGGCGATCACGCGGGGGCCTGCATCAACTCGTTCCAGTACAACCACCAGTGCCACTGCGTGTCGTCCTTGGTGAAGCCCTCGTTGATGATGCCGGGGCCGGGCCAGCCGGCCGGTGCGCCGGTCTCGTACATGGCCTGGTATTTCATGGTGATGTGTTGGCTCACCGCGCCCTTGGCGGCCAGCGTCATGTGCGGCCAGGTGTCGGAGTCGTCTTGCTCCACCATGCCCGAGGTGCCGAGCAGCTGGATGGTTTGCATCAGCATCTTCTCCTTCAGCTCGGGCGGCGAATCCTTTTCAACGAACACCCAGTTGACGAACTCCAGCTTGTCGGGGCCCTTGGGCACATAGGCGTGCATCGCGATCGAGCCGATCACCGAGCCATCGCCCTGCGGGATGTAGACAAAGGCAAACACCACGTTGGGAAAGATGCCACCCACCTGCGGCGGCATCCAGGTCAGCGCCTGCAGTTGCCCGTCGCTCAGGTGCGCCTTGAGTTGCGGCAGCATCTCAGGCGTCATGCCGGCAGGCGGCAGCGCGTTGAGCTTTTGGTCGATGTTCAGCGCAGCCGGGTCGTGGCCGGTGAGGCGGCGGATCTTGCGGCCCAGGTCGATGCAACGCAGCGCGTGGCCGTGCGGCGAGCTGACCTCGGCGCCGTACATCTCGGGCGTCAGGTCACCACCACCGCCCTCGCCATCGCCCTTCTTGGCATAAGCGCCCACCTCGCCCAGCCAGCGGTGCAGCGTGAGCGTGTGGTAGCCATCGGCGGCCGACTGCTCACCCGCGGTCTTCCAGTTGCCGCGCACGATGAAACGCTGCGGCGGCCCGGCCACCTCCAGGCCCTTGTCGGAGCGGCAAAAGAGCATGTCGTAGTACCACTTGGCATCACCCAAGAACTCGTCGAACGAGGGGCCATCGATGTTCCAGGTGGCAAAAATCAAGCCGCCGTAGAGCGCCACGCGGGCCTGCTTCAGGCCGAGTTGCGCCTTGCCCATCAGCTTGCCGTGCATGCACTCTTTGTCGACCGGCGCGCCCAAGAATTCACCGTTCGGGCGGAAAGCCCAACCGTGATAAATGCAGGTGTGGATCTGTGTGTTGCCCGCGTCGAGCGTGGAGATGCGCATACCCCGGTGCGGGCAGACGTTGAGCGACACATGCACGGCGCCGTCTTTGGTGCGCGTGATCAGCACCGAGTCGGAGCCCAGGTCGCGCACCATGAAGTCGCCGGCGTTCGGGATCTCGGTGTCGTGGCCCAGCAAGATCCAGGTCTTGCCAAAAATCTTTTCCATCTCAAGCTCGTAGAGCTCAACATCAGAGAGCACCCGCAACTTCACCTCGCGGGTGTCGAGCTTGATCAGGTCCGAGACCCGGGTTCCATCGGACAA
Source organism: Pseudomonadota bacterium (assembly GCA_041164825.1). GTDB lineage: Bacteria > Pseudomonadota > Gammaproteobacteria > Burkholderiales > Burkholderiaceae_C > JBEAOO01. The sequence continues at coordinate 13,819 of JBEAOO010000301.1, forward strand.
CACCGGTCCACTGCGTGTCAACATGCTTGCCTCCATCTGACGCCACGGTGGCGCCGTAGAATCAATGTAGGACAGTATTCACGTTTGTGTTCAACTTACTAGGGTCAACCCGGGGCGCCAATGGCGGCACGTTTGATCTGGATCAGACCCGCTCAGCGCCCGGCTGCGCCGCCGAGTGGGGCGCAGCCGCCTGCGGACGCAAGACCGCCGCAATCGCCAACACGATCAGTGCCACCGCCAAGCCATCGACCCACGTCACCGGCTCGTTCAGCCACCACGCGGCCGAGCCCAGGCCGAGCACCGGGATCATGCAAATGCTCACGCTCGACGCCGCGGGCGGCAACTGACGCGCCAGCGTGAACCAGGCCGCGTGGCAGAAGCCAAAGATCAGCACCGCGTTGTAGAGCACCGCGGCCACCACAGTGCTGTTGGGCAGATGCCAGCGGTCACGCTCCATCACCAGCGCCAACACGCAGACCACGACCGTGGTGATCGCCGTCATCCAGAACGCGATGGTGAGCACCGGCACGGGAACATGCGTGCGGCGCAACTGCTGCGTGCCCAGCGCCCAGATCGCCGAGGCCAACACCAGCCACAGCGCGGCCACGGGCGCGCCGCCCAGGTGAGCAAATTCGCCGCGCACCAGCAGCAGCACGGCCAGCCCCGCCGCACTGACACCCAACAACTGCGCAGCACTCAAGCGCTCGCGCCAAAACCAACGCCCCCACAACGCCGAGAACACCGGCATGGTGTAGCCCAGGATGGCCGCGCGGCCCGCAGGCAGCGCCGGCAAAGCAATCATCAGTGGCACGTGCCAACCGATCATGTTGGTGCTGGCGAGCAGGCCCAGCTCACACCAATGCGCGCGCGGAATGTGCAGCGGCACGCCCATCAGCCGGAGCCCGATGCCCAGGCAGGGCAGGCCCAACAGCATCGACGCTGCGCGGAAGGTCATTGGCGGCCAGGCGCTCACCGCCAGCTTCATGACGGGCCAGTTCAGGCCCCACAACAGCGTGAGCACGATCAAGGCCGCCCACTGGGTGCGTGTGAGTCGAGTCATGGTGTCACGCCATCACCGGGCAAGCAGTTCGAGGCATCGGACACGGGCTGGGGTTCGAAAGCACAGGTTTTCCATGGCTGGGGAGTCCGGCTTTCGGCACGGGCGCGGGCTGGGTCTGAGGCAACTTTGTGTTCGAAGATTTTCCGTTCAACGATGGATGCGAGGGCGGTGATGGGCCGGGCCGCATCCGCTTGGCTCAATGTCGACACAGTTGAGCGCGAAGGCCCATCAAACCGCCAGCTTGAGCAGCTGGATCGCGTTGCCGCTGCGGATCTTGTCGCGGTCGGCCACCGAGAGGCCGATGCCATCGGTGAGGTCGCCGTTGTCGTAGGCGCCACCGAAATTGGTGCCGTAGAGGATGCGGTCGGCGCCCACCACCTCCACCACGGCGCGGCGCAGCGCCGGGTGGTGCAGGTCGAGGTCGAACCAGAAGTTGCTCAGGTAGTCCATGAACGGACGCTGATTGCGGGCGTCGGGCGCCATGGTCTTGTTGAGCTCTGACAGCCGACCCAACTGGAAAATCGACATGCCGCCCGCGTGATTGATATAGGTCTTCAGGGTTGGGAACACATCGAGCGCGCCGCCGCAAATCAGGTACCAGAGGAACAGCGTTTCATCCACGCAGTCGCCCACGATCGAGGTGGTTTCAAACTTGTCGTCGGCGTGTTTGTCGCCCCACCAGATCGACTGGTTGTAGCCGTGCACCATCAGCGGCACATCGAGCCGGGTCATCACCTCCCACACGGGATAGAGCGCTTCGCTGTGGGCTTCCAGGCCGTTGAAATTGGCGCCCCCCACGCACACACCCTTGGCGCCGAGTTGCGTCACGGCGCGCTCGATCTCGCGCGCGGCTTCTTTCGGGTCGGCCAAATTGGCATGCGCCCAAAAGGCAAAGTGCGTCGGGTCGACCGCGCAGTAGGCCGACAACTCGTCGTTGCAAATGCGCGCGTACTCGTTGCCAAACTCGCCGGCCCAGTACATGAAGGCGTGCGAGGGCGTGGAGACCACGATCTTGTGCACACCGCGCTGTGCCATCAGTTCGCGGCGCGAGGCATGGGTCATCTTCGCCAGCAGGTTGGCTTGGGCTTCGTCGTCGGTGACGGCCTTTTTGGCTTGGCGGGTGCCGAGGTGGAACTCGCCCACCGTGAAGCCCTGCGCCTTCATGAACGGGCCCCAGTAGGCGTGGCGATTCAGCATGCCTTCGGTGAGCAGGTGGGCGTGGCAGTCGATCAGCATGCGTGTCTCCGTGGTGTGGAATGTGTGGCTGTGGAACCCGCGGGAGTCTACGCATTGAACACTTTATGTCAATGTGTTCTATTTACAGGGTTGCTACTGCCAACCTGCCCTTGCCATGACCACCGCACCCCACCCCTACACCTTGCTCGGCCGCACTGGCCTGCGCGTCTCGCGCCTGGCGCTGGGCACCATGACCTTCGGCACCGAAAACGGCTGGGGCTGCGACCGCGCCACGGCGCGCGCGCTGTTTGACCACTACCTGGCCTCGGGCGGCAATTTCATCGACACCGCCGACATCTACACCCACGGCACGGCCGAGCGTTGGCTGGGCGAGTTCATGGCCGAGGCCGGGGTGCGCGACCGCGTGGTGCTGGCCACCAAGTACACCCACAATGCCCAGAACAAGTCGGCCGACCCCAACGCCGCCGGCAACGGCCGCAAGAACCTGATGCGCTCGATCGACGCCTCGCTCAAGCGCCTGGGCACCGACTGGATCGACCTCTACTACCTGCACACCTGGGACCGCGTGACGCCCGCCGAAGAGGTGCTGCGCACGATGGACGACCTGGTGCGCGCCGGCAAGATCCGTCACTGGGCGCTCTCAGACACACCCGCCTGGTACGCCGCCCGCATCCACACCCTGGCCGAGTGCCACGGCCTGGAGCGGCCTTGCGCCATGCAGATGGAGTACTCACTGGTCTCGCGCGGCATCGAGTACGAATTCACCGACCTGGCGCAGCAGCTGGACATGGGCCTGGTGGCCTGGAGCCCGCTGGGCGGCGGGCTGCTGAGTGGCAAGTACCGCGCGGGCGCCACCGCCGCCGAGCAGGAGGCGGGTCGCATCCGCACCACCGCTGCGCAAGCCACGCCTGCACTGTCCAAACTCACGCCGCGCAATTGGGAGATCGTGGCGGCGCTCGAATCGGTGGCCCAGCAACTGGGCCGGCCCATGGCCGAGGTGGCGATCCAGTGGCTGGCCAACCGGCCCGGCGTCAGCAGCGTGATTTTGGGCGCCACACGCAGCGAGCAGCTCGACCAGGTGCTGGGCGCGCTGGATCTGGTGCTGCCCGCAGCGCTGGAGCAGCGCCTCGACCAGGTGGGCACCCTGCCGCCGGTGTTCCCGTATTCGTTCATCGACACCATGGCACCGCGCATGCACGGCGGCGCGGTGGTGCAAAGCCAGCCGCCGCGGTATGGCGAAGCGCTGGCGGGCCGCGGTGGCAGCTGGCGCTGAAGCCACATTGATGCGCCTTCGGGTTCAGTGATGCATGGCGCAGTCGGCAGCACCGGCCGTTTCTGCGCTGCGACGAACCGCATTCCGCGGCGGGTGCTCGGAGCGCTGTGCCGCATTCACTTTGCGCAGGTCGGCGGAAGACACGGAGCACATCGGCCCAGCCCATCGCCACCCCCGCGCCGACCGTCGAATGGGAAGCCGCCTCAGGCGAACGCGAAGGCGGCTGCGGCGACGTGGTGCCCTCACCGCCCGTCCAACATCGCCCAAGCGTCTTGCAAAATCTCGTCGCTCTGCACCGTGGCGCCGAGGAACTTGGGGAAGCGGTAGTCGGCTTGCGGCACGGTGTGGCCCGCGCCCTGCATCGTCACCAACCGCACGTGCGGCGGCGAGCCCCAGTCTTGTTGGCGCACCGCCAGCGCACCGATGCGCCGCGTGTCATCTGCCAACGGCGCCACCGCCAGGCCAGCATGCTGCGCGAACCACGCCGCGCTGTCGGGCGCCGAGCACACCATGCCGCGATCGCTGAAGCCGAAGATCGTGACCCGCCCACCTGCGTAGGGGTTGATCGGGTCCAGCGTGCCCTCCACCAGCACCACCTTGGCCCGGGCAGCGCCTGCCGCCAGGGCCCATTGGTGGTTGTCGGGCGTGGGCAAATTGGCGTTGGCCACGATGATGCCGGCCACCAACTCCGGCGCCTCCACCGCCAGGCGCATCGCCATGCCGCCACCGTTGGAGTAGCCAAAGCCAAACACCCGCGTGCGGTCGATGGCGTGGGTGGCCACCAGCCCATCCACGATCGCTCGCACCAAGCCCACATCGTCGATGTTCAAGGTGCGGGCGCTGTACTTGGCCGCCAAGCGGCCTTCGTTGAAGTGCCCTTCCACCCCGCTCGGATACACCACCACCGCGCCATGCCGCTCGGCCAGCCGCTCGAAGACGGGGCCCAGCATGCGGCGCATTTTCTTGCCGTTCATCAGCGAGCCGTGCAGCACCAGCAACACGGGGCCGTGGGCGCGCACCGTGGGTGGCGCCACCACCCAAAACTCGCGCTCGCGCCCGCCCACGGTGACGGTGCGGCGCTCAGCAGCCCAGGCTGCCGCCGGCGGCATGGGCGTGTAGAAGTACCAGCGGCCCAAGCCGCCCAGCACCAGCAGCACGCCAGCCGCCACACCCATCATGGCTGCACCCATGGCTCACAGGCCCAGCGGGTAGATGATGGATTTTTCTTGCGTGTACTCGTGCAACCAGCCTTCGCCATATTCGCGCCCCAGGCCACTGCGTTTGTAGCCCCCAAACGGCGCGTCGTTTTGGCGGTAGAGACCGCCGTTGATGATGACGCCGCCGGTGCGCAATTGCAGCGCCATCTGCCAGGCCTGGGCCGGGTCGCGCGAGTGGATGCCGCCGTACAGGCCGTAGCGGCTGTCGTTGGCGATGCGCACGGCCTCTTCATCGGTGTCGAAACCGATCACGCTGGCCACTGGACCAAAAATTTCGTCTTGGGCAATGCGCATGCGGTTGTCGACGTCGTCAAACACCGTCACGTCGTAGAAGAAGCCGCGCTGCATGTGCGCGGGGCGTGTGCCGCCACACACCAGCCGCGCGCCTTCGTCGCGCCCCATCTGCACCATGCGCTCCACCTTGTCGCGCGAGGCGGCGCGAATCAAGGGGCCGAGTTGGGTGCGCGGATCGGCCGGGTTGCCAATCACGATCTGGCTGGCGATGGCTTGCATCGTGGCCACATAGGCGGGCCGGATGCTGTTGTGCACGATGTGCCGGGTGGCCAGCGCGCAACCCTGGCCGCAGTGGTTGGCGATCTGGAACACGCCTTCCATCGCGGCCTTTTGCACATCGGCATCGGCGCGCACGATCAGCGCCGATTTGCCGCCCAACTCCAGCAGCACCTTTTTGATCGTCGGCGCGGCCTGCGCCAAGATGGCCGCGCCCACCGTCTCAGAACCCGTGAAGGTGACCATGTCGACATCGGCATCGCTGGTCAGCAGCTGCGCCACCTCGGCCTCACCGGTGACGATGTTGAGCACGCCAGCGGGCAGGCCAATCTCTTGCGCCAGCTCGCCAAACAGCAGCGCCGAGAACGGCGTGAACGCCGAGGGCTTCAAGATCACGGTGCAGCCAGCCAGCAGCGCGGGCACCAGCTTCGAGAGGTTGATCAGCAGCGGCGCGTTGTAGGCCGTGATGGCGGTGACCACACCCGCCGGCTCACGCACCACCGTGCCCGCGCCGATCAGCGCTGCGCCGGTGGGGTTGAACGGGTTCATCGCGGTCTCGACCGGCAGGGCACGGCTCGACGGCAGCAGCGAGCGCTCCAGCGCGGCCGCGAACAATTCCATCGGCCGCTGGAACTGCATCGCGTGGGCCAGCGGCAGCGTGAAGCCGCCCTCGGCCACCATCATCGGAATCACCTGCTCAGCGCGGCGCAACAAGGCGCCGTGCAGGCGCCGCATCATGGCCGTGCGTTCGGCCTGGGGCAGGCGCGGCCAAGGGCCGTGGTCAAAGGCGCGGCGCGCCGCGGCAAGGGCTGCGCGGGCTTCGGCCAGGGTGCCCACCGGGGCACGGCCAATGGATTCTTCGGTGGCGGGGTTGATGACGTCTTCGTGCTGGCCAGCGCTGAGGCTGACCCAGGCACCGTCGATGAACAGGCCTGGGAACTGGGTGTGGGGAATCGACATGGGGGCTTTCAGAGGGGGTTGCGGCGCCGAGAGGATTCAGGCGCCCGGGGTTCATTGCTGCTCAGGCGCGGATGAGCTCAGCCGCGCGCTTGGCCAGGGCCATGGCCGGGCCGTTGGTGTTGCCCGAGATCAGCGTGGGCATGACCGAGGTGTCGACCACGCGCAGGCCCTGCACGCCGCGCACGCGCAATTGGGTGTCCACCACCGAGCCCTCGTCGGCGCCCATGCGACAGGTGCCCGCCACGTGGAAGGTGCTGGAGCCGTGCTTCAGGTAGGCGGCCACCAGGTCGTCATCGCTCTGGCAAGCGGGGCCGGGCTGGGTCTCGGCCACCACGTGCGCGGCCAAGGCGGGCTGGGCCAGCATGCGGCGCATCACGCGCACCAGGTCGGCCGCGTGGCGGCGGTCGCGCTCGGTCTGCAGGTAGTTGGCGTGAATGGCCGGCTCGGTGTCCGGGTTGTGGGAGGTGATGCGCACCGAGCCGCGGCTGTCGGGCTGCGTGGGGTAGCCCACCCAGGTCATGCCGGGCTGGTCATCGATGGCGATCTTGCCCTTGGCATCGACCTTGATCGAGTAAAGACCAATGCCCAGCTCAGCATCGGGCCGCGGCAGCTCGGACCGGGTCTTGACCAGGCCACACAGCTCGTGCGCGGCCAGCGTCATCGGGCCGTCGTGGCGCAAGGCGTAGCGCAGCAGGTTTTTGCCCAAGCGCCAGCCTTGGAACTCCTGGTTCAAGCTGCCGCCGCGCAGCCGCACTTGCATCATGATGCAGCGGTGCTCCAGCAAGTGCTCGCCCACATCGGGCGCATCGGCCACCACCGGGATGCCCAAGCTTTGCAGCAGCGCACCCGGGCCCACGCCCGAGAGTTGCAGCAGCTTGGGGCTGTGGATGGCGCCGGCCGACACGATGACCTCGCGCCGCGCGCGCAGCACCACCTCGTCCGCACCCTCGCGCAGCACCACACCCACCGCGCGCCAGCCCTCGAACGCGATGCGCTGCACATGTGCGCCGGTGCGAATGATCAGGTTGGCGCGGCCGCGCACCGGGTCCAAAAAGGCCTTGGCCGCGCTCATGCGCCGGCCTTCGAAAATGGTGCGTGGCTGGTAGCCCATGCCGCCTTGGGGCGCGGCATTCACATCGGGCACGCGCGGCACCCCAGCCTGCTCGCAAGCGCTCAAGATCGCTTCGTACAGGGGGTGATCGGGCGGATGGATGGACAGCTTGAGCGGCCCGCCCACACCGCGATCGGCGCTGGCGCCGAGCGGGTGGTCTTCCATCTCGCGGTAGCAGCGGCCGATGTCGGCCCAGCCCCAGCCGCTGCAACCCATGCGCTCCCAATCGTCAAATTCAGACGCCAGGCCGCGCATCCAGACCATGCCATTGACGGAGCTGGAGCCGCCGAGCGTGCGGCCCTTGAACCAATCTTCCTGCGCGCCGCCCGCAGTGCGCGGGCCCTGCCCAGCACGGTGGTGCCAGAGGTAGGGGTTGGGCGGCGTCAGCAGCTTGCCGATGCCGCGCGGCATGTGGATCAGCGGGCTGCGGTCGGGCGGCCCACTCTCCAGCAGCAGCACCTGGCAGGCCGGGTCGGCCGACAGCTCGTTGGCCAGCACGCAGCCCGCCGAGCCGGCGCCGATGATGATGTAGTCGTATCCGCTCATCACGGCCTCAGCGCACGGTCTCGCGACCAACAACGGCTTCCATGTTCATGTCGACCTCCGGCAGCGCCTTCGGGCTGATGGCGTAGCCGCCGGCACCCACATCGCCCACCAGCAAGAACATGCCCTTGCTGAAGTCGTAGGTCACGCCCTTGACGGCCCAGGGGCTGGTTTGGTCGTACAGCTGAATCATGTTTTGGAACATGCTGCGGTAGAGCTGGCCGCTTTGGTCGTAGGCGTCAAACATGCCAGCACCCGAGCCGTCTTCGTCGAGGTAGTAGGTGCGCTTGGCGTAGGCGTGGCGCTGGCCCGGCTTGAGCACCGACTCCACCACCCACACCCGGTGCAGCTCCCAGCGCTCGCAGGCCGGGTTCAGGTGGCTGCCCACAAACTGCTTCTCGGCCTCGCACTCTTTGCCGAAGTAGAGCGGGTTGTTGTTATAGGGGATGAGCATCTCCTTCTTGCCCAGCAGCTTGAAGTCGAAACGGTCCATCTTTCCGGAGAACAAGAACAGCTCGTCAAAGAAGGTGACGCCGCCCAGTTGTGCGATCGGCGTGTCGTACGCAAACTCGGGCGCCAACTTGACCCGGCGCTGACCCGGCGTGTAGCTGTAGGCACGGCGCGGCTTGGCGTCCATGTCCAGATAGTCCACCAGCATCGTCACCTGGCCCGACAGGCGCGCCGGTGCCTTGGTCACCGAGAACGTGCGCCAAAACATCTGCGCGTCGCGGTCTTTCGCGTCGAGCTGGTAGTAAGGGCGCTCGGTCAGCGTGAACTGGTCCGAGGTCATGGTGGGCTTGCCGTTGGCGTCCACAAACCAGGCGCGGCCGTGCTCGGTGGTGACCGTCGTTTCAGGTGAGTAGCGCAGCATCAGGTTCCACATCACCTCCTTGCCCACCTTGGGGATCGGGAAGGGCATGCCACCGCGGCACGCCGCATCGACGGTCGTGTGGTCCTTGCTCGCGTTGCAGGCCGTGGCGTTGCGCACGGTGGCCTTGAGCACGCGCTCCGGGTAGGCGGCGCTGCGGTGGGTGGGGTAGATGTCGAGGTAGTAGTCGGGATGGGTTTTGAGCAGTTGTTTCTGCCCGTCGCTGAGCTTGTCGGCGTGCTGCGCGGCGTTTTTGGCGTCGATGCGGTAGAGCGGCTTTTCAGCCGCGTAGGGGCTGGTCCAGGCGCCGCTGCCGGGCTTGAAGTCGGCCGGGGCCTTGGTCAGTCCACCGGTGTATTCGGGGATCGTGCCTTCTTTGTTGCCGGCCTTGATGGCGCCAAATTCGGTGAGCGTGGTGCCCAGCGCCTTGGCCTCATCGGCCGACACGGCGGCCAACGATGCGGTGGCCGAGGCGCTCAGACCCAGCGCCAGCATCAGGTGGAGAGTGGTTTTCATGGTGATCGGTGTCCTGCGTTCTGTGGAGTGGCGGCTCAGAAGCCGGTCTTGTAGGTCAGGGTCAGCCAGCCGCGGTCGTTGGTGCTGTTGCCGCCGTTGCCGCCCACCAGCACGCTGCCGCTGGGGTCGTACTTGGAACTCGCGCGGGAGTCGGCATAGAGCAGCTGAAACTCGTGCTTCTGCGCATAGGTCAGCTTGGCGCCCAACGACCACGAGAGCGCACCCTCGTTGCCGCCGCCGGACGACGCCGCGTTGCCATGCAGGCCGTAGGTCAGCGACATCGGCACGTCCAGGTCCCACGACGGCGCGACTTGCAGGTACTGCGGCGTGAACAGCACCGCCATCGCCAGGTAGTCCTTGGTCGAGCAGCCGTCGCTCTTGTCACCGGCCTGGCCGGCGGGGTTCAAACAAGCTGCCGTGCCCACGCCCTTGTAGTAGTCGGCGTTGGAGGTGACCTTGCCCAAGCGGCTGTAGGCCAACTCGGCCACCAGCGAGCCGGTGTCGGAGAACGCCGTCTTGGGCAACAGGTACACGCCGTTGACCAGCGCGTGCCAGGTGTCGCCACGCGGGCCTTGGCCGTCGAGCGGGTTCATGCCGGCGGCGTTGAGCGCGCCGTTGTGGCGGTGTGACACCTCGGCGCTCATGCTCACCGGGCCAACCACCCGGGCCAAACTGGCGCCCAGCAAGGTCACCGATGTCGGATACACCAACTGCCAAGCCGTGGGCACCGTGCCCACCGACGGAATGGTCACGAAATTGGTGAAGTTGGGCGAGAACCAGGGGTTGTAGTCGTTGAAGCGGCGGTAGTAGAGGCCGCCGGTGGATTCGATGCTTTCGAGGTTGAGCTTGGCGCTCACGCCCCAGTTGCCGCTGCCTTTGGGCTTCACCGAGCCGGCATGGGCCAGGCTGTTGCCAGCGGCGTCCACCGGCAGGCGGTCCGGGCCTTCAAAGAACGGGTCGGCCGCGCCAAAGTAGGTGCCGCCATTGGGCAGGCGCGAGGGCGTCCACTCGTAAAAATACTGCGCCGCCAGCGACAAATCGGGCGTCGGTTGCACCTTCAAATAGGCCTGCCCGATCGGCAAGAACACCTCTTTGAGCTCGATGCCCGGGCTGTTGACGGCCTTCACGCCATCCACCGGAGATTGCGAGTACGAGATCGCATGCGCACCCAGCACATAGGCCTCGCCCCAGTAGTTGGTGTGGCGGCCAATCTTCAGGTTGGCCGGGCGGTCGAGCAATTGAAAGTTGGCCCAGACAAAGGCGTCGAGGAACTCGGCCGAGGGGCCGCGCGTGTAGCGCTTGACCGAGTCGTTGTAGGCGTTGTTGGCGTAGCTGGTGGCGTAGCCGGGCACCAGCGAGTTCACACTGGTGTCGTGATAAGCGTGGTCGTACCAGGCCGAGCCGGTGATGCGCACGCCCACCTGGTTGCGGTAGTTGAGGTCGAGCTCGCTCAACAGGTCCAGGCGCTGAGTGACCAGGTCACCGCGCTTGAACTTGCCGTCCGATTCGTCATAGGTGGGGTTGGCGAGGATGCGGCTGTCTTGCTTCTCCACGCGCATCCCGAGGTTGCCGCGCACGGTTTGGTCCCAGCGCAGGCTCAGGCCCGGCGTGCCAGTGTCGATCTCGAAGGCCCCGGCCGACGCCCAGGGCAAGGCGCTGGCCAAGGCCATCACCAGGGCGCGGCGGCAGGGGCCGCGCTTGAGGCCGCGACCGGGTGGGCACTTCATGCTGCTTGTGTTCATGGTTGTCTCCATCTTTTTGAGAAACGCCCGTCTCGGCATGCGACATGCACTTGGCGGCGGGCAAGGCGACCCCCTCTCCGTCGACGCAGAGATTTCAAAGGGGGAGGAATCTTGGGTATCAGGGCGCGGCCGACTCAGCGGCAGCGCCCGGGTCAACGCCCTTGTTTCAGGGCTCGGGTTCGGGCGCGGCCATGCGCGCCAGCAAGGCGGCCAGAGCCGCCGGGTGAGACAAAAACGCCTCGTGGGGGGCATCGAGCTGGTGCATGGCCCGGGCACCCGCGCGTTCTGCAAATCGGCCCTGCCAGGCCACAGGCAGGATGGGGTCTTGCAGGGTCACGATGTAGTCGGCGGGCACGCTCAGGCCTTGTCCGTCGTGCGGCAAGGCGGCGGTGGCAAGCGACATCGGCCAGTGGTCCTGCACCGCCTCGCGCAGCAGGTGGCTCAACGTGTGAGCCTCCAGGCCGGGGCCAAACATGGCGCGCAACAGGGCCTCCGGCGCGGTGGTGGCCGGGTCCATGGGCCAGCCCACCACGGCGGGGTCGAGGCCGCGCACGGTGCCGCCCATCGTGGCCATCACGCTGTCGCCTGGGCGCGGCACGCAGGCTGCGAGGTAGACCACCTGGCGGTAGCGCTGCGGGGCGGCGGCCACCATCAAGGGCAGCAGCGAGCCCGCCATTGAATGGCCCACCAACACGGCCGGGCCGAAGCCAGCGGCGGCCACCTCGGCGTTGAGCTCCGCCACCACCTCGGCCAGCGTGGGCGACTCATCGCCGCGCTGGCGCTTGAGCCCGCAGCCGGGCACGTCCAGCAGCAGCGTGCGTGCGCGGTCGGCGGCACTCATCTGCGCGAGCAGCGCCGACCAGCACCAACTGCCGTGCTGCCCGCCATGCAGAAACACCCAAGCGGTGGCGGTGGAGGTCATGGCGCGGCCGGGGGTGCCACTGGCGCCGCTGGGGCAATCGCGATCAACCCCCGCACCAGGTTCATCAACAAGTGGCGTGAAAACGGCTCGGGGGGCTGCTCAGGGCGGTCTGAGGACGACAAGCGCACGCTGCGGTTGAGGGTCAGCATGGCGTCGCAGAACTCATCCAGCGGCACCGGCGAGACCTTGCCCGCACGCTTCATCAGGCTGCCGATGATGCGCACGAAGGTGTCGCGGATGGCCTCGTGAAACTCGCGGTAGCGCACCGCGAAATCGGGGTCGCGCAGCGCGTAGAGGTAGGTCTCCGAGCCGATCAGCGACCACAGGCCATCGGGGTCGTAGCGGTCGGTGCGCTCGTCGAGCGTGCGCAGCAGCGTGTCGAGGTCCAGCTGGCTGTTGGCCAGCTCCAGCCAGCTCGCCTGCTCGGCGTTCACGTGCTCGCTGATCAGGTCGAGCAGCAGCACCTGCTTGTTCTCAAAATTGGCGTAGAAGGCACCGCGCGTGAAGCCGGCCGACTCCGCAATGCGCTCGGCCGAGGTGCCCGCCACGCCGCACAAGGCGAACTCCCGCAGGGCCGCTTCGCGCAGCGCGGTGCGGGTTTGCAAACGCCGGTCTTCGCGGCTCAGCCGCGGTGCCGCCTTGGGTTTGGTGTCATTCGAATGCATGTATGCATGTTAATGTCGACATGCATTTGAACCATCAGGAAAACCCTGGATCGGTGCGCGAATTCGCCGCAGGAGATCGTGATCGTCAGGCGCTTGCGCGGCCAAGCACGCGCAGGCGCCTGGGCTCAGCAAATCATCAAGCCGCCATCCACAGGCAGCAGCTGGCCGGTGATGAAGCGCGCGCCATCGCCGGCCAAAAACACCAGCACCGGCGCGAGGTCGTGGTCAGGGTCGCCGAGCCGACCGCCGAGCGGAATCAGCTGGCCCATCATGGTGTCGTGGGCGCGCAGCTCGTCCGTGCTCAAGCGGCCGCGGAAGGTCTCGTACATCGGCGTCCACATGCCCGGGGCGATGGCGTTCACGGTGATGCCGTAGCGCGCCCACTCCTTGGCCACTGTGCGCGTCCAGCCCAGCACCGCCGCCTTGGCGGCCGAGTAGTGGGCGCAGCCCGGCAGGCCCATCACCGCGGCCGCGGACGCAAAATTAACGATGCAGCCGCCGCGCGCTTGCAGGTGGCGAAACGCGGCCTGGTTGGTCAAGAAGGTGCCGCGGGTGTTGACGTCAAACATCAGGTCCCAGTCGGCATCGCTGATGGCCTCGGCCGGGCTTTTGCGCTCCACGCCGGCGATGTGGATCAAGCCATCGAGCCCACCCAGCTCGGCCACCGCCGCGTCAAAAGCCGCGTCAACTTGCGCGCGTTGGCTGACGTCGCAAGGGCGAAAGCTCACCTGGCCGCCACCCAAGGCTGCGCTGTGCTCACGCGCCTGCGCCGCGCTGGCGTGGCCCGCGGCTTCGGTGATGTCGAGCCCCACCACATCGGCGCCTGCCGCGGCCAAAGCCCGCAAGGCGCTGGCACCAATGCCGCTGGCGGTGCCGGTGAGGATGAATCGTTTGCCTGTCAGCGTGGTCATGTTCTGGTGCTTCTTGGGGTTGTGGAAACGCAGCCGGACTCAGGGCGAATCCAGAACGCGCGCGCGCTGCCCGCTTGCGCCACAGGCCTGGCCGCCCGCCGATGGCGCCAGCACCCGCACGGGTCATTCGGGCGGGATGCCCGCGTCCAGAATCGCGCGCCCCCACACGGCGCTCTCTCGCGCCTGGAACCCGGCCAATTGGCCGAACGGCAAAACGAACTCGGTGGTGCCGAAGTTTTTGTGGGCGGCTTTGGCATCGGCCGATTTGCCCGCATCGGCCAGCAGGCGATAGAGGGCGCTGCTCACCGCCCCCGGCGCACGCGCGGGCAGGTAGGCGGCGAGCCAGAAGGTGATGTCGATGCCCTTGACCCCGCCCTCGTTGAAGGTGGGCAAGTCGGGCGCGTAGGGGCTGCGTTGGTCGTCGGTCACGGCGATGGCGCGCAGCTTGCCAGAGCTCACGTGCGGCCAGAACGAGAAGTCGGTGAACAGCATGTCGATCTGGCCACTGACCAGATCGGGCAGGGCCGATGCCCCGCTGCGGTAAGGCACGGCCACGAGCTTGACGCCCGCACTGCGCTGCAGCAGCTCGGCCGGCAACCGGCTGGTGATGCTGGTGTAGCCGAAGGTGTAGCGCCCCGGCTCTTTGCGCAGCAGCGCGGTCAATTCGCTCACCGACTTGGCGGGCACGCGCTGCGGGTTCACGTACAGCACCATCGGGCCTTTGGCCAAGGTGGTGACGGGCGTGAAGTCGGCCACCGGGTCGTAGGGCAGCTTTTTGAACACATGCGGGTTGCCGGTGACCGCGACGTTGCCGGTGATCAGCACGGTGTGGCCATCGGGCTCGGCGCGTGCCACCGCTTGTGCGGCCAGCACCGAGCCGGCACCGGGCTTGTTGTCCACCAGCGTGACGAGGCCGGAGGCCCGCGCCACCTCACGCGCCAGGGCGCGCACAAACACATCGGGCGCCGCGCCCGCGGTGAAGGGCACGACGAAGGTGATGGGCTTGTCGCTGCCGAGCTGGGTTTGAATTTGCGTTGACGTGAGGGGCTGCGTCTGCGTCTGCGCCTGGGCGGGCACCAGCAGCGGCAAGAGCAGCGCACAAGCCCAGCTCAGCGCGCGGCCGATGCGGCGCGGGTTGGCCCTCCAAACGGAACGCAGCGTGGTCATGAGCCGGCGCTGCACGGTCACGGCTTGACGATGCGGCTGCGCAGCTTGCCGATGCCTTCGACCTCCAGCTCGACCACGTCGTCGGGCTTCAGGTAGCGCCCGAGCTCCAGGCCGCAACCGTTGCCCACGGTGCCCGAGCCGAGAAACTCGCCGGGGTGGAGCGTTTCAGAGCGCGAGATGTGTTCGATCAGGTCTTCAAAAGTCCAGCGCATGTCACGCGAGTTGCCGCGGCCCCATTCTTCGCCGTTGACGCGGGCGATCATGGTCAGTTGGTAGGGGTCGGGCAGCTCATCGGCGGTGACCAAGCACGGCCCCATCACGTTGGCGGTGTCAAAGTCTTTGCCTTTGGCCGGGCCGAGCAAACCGCCCATCTCCACGGCCTGGGCGTCGCGCGCGCTCATGTCGTTGAAGATGGTGTAGCCAAAGATGTGGGCGCGGGCGTGCTCTTTTTTGACGTCTTTGGTGCGCTTGGCGATGTAGCAGCCGAACTCGAGTTCGAAGTCGAGCGCCTGGCTGTAGGCGGGCCAGATCACGTCGTCGTCGCAGCCGATGGTGGCGAAGCGATTGCACTTGTAGTAGATCGGCTGGCGGTTGAAGGTCTCGACCACGCGCTCATCGGCGCGCGTGTTCATGGCCTTGAGCGCGGCCTCCGGGTCGGGGCTGCGGGCGGCGCGGGCTTTGCGCGCCGAGGCAAATGCTTGCTTGAGGTGCAGCTCAAAACACGAGCAGTCGCGCATCTGCGGCGGCGGCGCCAGGGGCGCCAGCAGCTTCACCGCGCTGCGCGCGCGCACGGCCTCGCTGGGCCGACGCTCGATCAGCAGCCGCGCCTCGGCCGAGGCCGGCTCGCCGCCTTCAATCAGCGTGAGCACGCTGGCAAACGCCAGGCCATCACCGCCACGCACCACGCGGCTGGCATGGGCCAGATCGAGCACAGCTTGGTCGTTGTCAAACAAGGCGCCAGCACGCGCCACGCCGTCGACGCTCTGGAAAGTCACAAGTCGCATGAAGGGGTCTCTCGGTCAATAGAAAGGAAGAACGTTGGAACCCACTGCCGCACAGGGCGCGGGCGTCACAAGGCGGAAGGCGCTGTGGACTGCGCCACGCCACGGCGCAGCACCACTGGCGCACCGCCGCGGCTGCGTTGGCTGAGCCAGTGCGAGAGCGGCGCGTCCATGTAGTCAGCGTGGCCGGGGAACCAGTCGGCCAGCGCCTGCGCCAAATCGCGCGCCACCTGGCCCGACACGCCCTGGCTGAGCAAGCCCTGCACCTCGCGCACCGAGGCCAGCACGGCCGCGTGCTCGTCGGCATGGCACTGCGCGGCGGGGAAGGCGGTGCCGTCCATCCAGCGCTGCTCGTCGCCGAAATGCGCCACCGCGTGAGTGGCGAAGGCATCGAGGCAGGCGCTGAGTTGATCGTCACTGGCGCGCTGCAGGGCGGCCACCGCATCCACAAACTCGCGGTGGGTGGCGTCCATCGCCGCGTGGCCGAGCAAGAAGGTGTCGGACCAGGTGATGGGACCCTGTGCCGGGGGTGCGGAGGGCGGGGTGGGGTTGGCCGCGGTCATGCTCACACCCGCCCGGCGACCGGGATGCTGGCGCCGGTGATGGCAGCAGCGTCGGCCGAGATCAAGAAGGCGATCACCGCACCGAGCGCGCTCGGCTGCACCCAGCGGCTGGTGTCGGCGTCGGGCATGTCGGCGCGGTTGGCGGGGGTGTCGAGGATGCTCGGCAGCACCGCATTGACGCGCACGCCGCGGTCTTTGAGCTCCTCGGCCAGCGCCTCGGTCAGCCGCGCCACGCCCGCCTTCGACGCCGCATAAGCGCCCATGCCCAGGGCTGCTTTGTGCGAGGCCAGTGCGCCCACGTTGACGATGCTCGCCCCGGGCTGCAGCAGCAGGTGCGGCAGCGCGGCCTGGCAAGCGAGCACGGCGCTGCGCAGGTTCATCGAATAGAGTTGGTCCCAGGTCGCGATGTCGCCCTCGGCCAGCGTCTGCCAGCGGAAACCGCCGGCCACGTTGACCAAGGCATCGAGCCCGCCCAGCGTGTGGCTGGCGGCAGTGATGGCGGCTTGGCCGGCAGCGGGGTCGGTGAGGTCGACCCCACCGATCACATCGGCCATGCCGGCCACGGCTTGCGCTGGGGCGCGGTCGAGCAAGATCACCCGCGCGCCGCGCTGCGCCAGCACCGCGCCGACCGCACGGCCCAGCACGCCCAGGCCGCCGGTGACCACCACACGCGCGGCGTTTTTGGTCTCTTGGACTGTCAAAGGATGACTCATCGGCTCGCCTCCGGACGATCTCAGTATTTAGACATATTGACGTTTTCTGTTCACCTATTAGACTCGCTCCACCCGAGCCCGTCAATTCGGTTCACCCCCCTTCAAACCCGACCCCCACCCGCGCGCCGCCCACTGCGCCCGCCGCCCACCATGCCCCGCAAGCTCCCCCTGATCAACCCCGACACTGCCGCATTTTGGCAAGGCGGCCAGCACGGCCGGCTGATGGTTCACCACTGCGGTGGCTGCGACCGGTACTTCCACCCGCCCGCCCCCATCTGCCCGCGCTGCACGTCTGACGCGGTGGCGCCACGCGCCGTGAGCGGGCGCGGCAAGGTGGCCACCTACACCGTCAACCAGCAGGCCTGGGCGCCGGACCTGAGCGAGCCGTATGTGGTGGCCATCGTCGAGTTGGCCGAGCAAGAGGGCCTGCGTTTTGTCACCAACATCGTCGGCTGCCCACCGGAAGAGGTGCACATCGACCTGCCCGTGAAAGTGCGCTTCGAGAACATCGAAGACGTGTGGCTGCCGCTGTTTGAGAAGGACCTCTGATGTTTGACCGCCTGTATGAAAAAGACGTGGCGATCAGCGGCATCGGCCAGTCGGAGGTGGGCCGACCATCGACCAAGAGCGCGATGCAGCTCACCCTCGACGCCGCCCGCGAAGCCATTGCCGATGCCGGCCTGACGCGCGATGACATCGACGGCGTGGCCTGCTGGCCGGGCGACAACAACAACGGCAGCAGCTTTTCACCGGTGGGGCCCAACGCCTTGATGAGCGTGATGGGGCTGAAGGTCAACTGGTTTGGCGGCGGCTACGAAGGCCCCGGGCCGCTGGCCGGCGTGATCAACGGCGCGATGGCGATTGCCGCCGGGCTGTGCCGCCACGTGCTGGTGTTTCGCACCATCACCGAAGCCAGCGCGCGCCGCGTCGACAAGACCGCCAACGCACTGCCCAACAAAACCAGCGGCCGCGACAGCAGCTATTTTTGGCAGTGGTACACGCCCTTCAACGTGCACTCGGCGGTCAACCTGATGGCGCTGTATGCGCAGCGCCATTTTCACGAATACGGCACCACGCCCGAGCAGCTGGCGCAGATTGCGCTCACCTGCCGCGCCCATGCCGAGCTGAACCCCAAGGCCGTCTACCGCACGCCGATGACGATGGACGACTACATGGCCTCGCGCATGATCTCCACGCCGCTGCGCATGTTTGATTGCGATGTGTTTTGTGATGCCTCGACGGCGATCGTGCTGTCGCGCGTGGATGCAGCGCGTGATGGCCCGAACCCACCGATCCGCATTGAGGCGCTGGGCGCGGCGCTGCACCAGCCCTGGAGCTGGGACCAGATCTCGCTCACCAACATGGCCTGCGCCGATGCCGCCGACATGATGTGGCAGCGCACCGACCTGAAGCCCAAAGACGTGGGCAGCGCGCAGCTGTATGACGGCTTTTCGATATTGACCATGATGTGGCTCGAAGGCCTGGGCCTGTGCCCGCGCGGCGAGAGCGGCCGGTTTGTCGAGGGCGGCCAGCGCATCGCGCGAGGTGGTGTGCTGCCCATCAACACCAATGGCGGCCAGCTCTCGGGCGGGCGCACCCACGGCCTGGGTTATGTGCACGAGGCCGCCACGCAACTGTGGGGCCGCGGCGGCGCGCGCCAGATTGCCGATCACCGGGTGGCGGTGGCCGCCTCGGGCGGCGGCCCGCTGGCCGGCAGCTTGCTGCTGGTGCGGGAGTAGGTCGGGGCCGCCCCCAAACCCGCAGCGCAGCCAGGCCCAGCGCCTTCACACCCGAGAACAACAACACCTTCGGAGCACACCATGTCCACCCAGACCATCGTCATCGCCGGGGCCGGCCAGGCCGGTTACCAAGTGGCCGCCTCGCTGCGCCAAGACGGCCACACCGGCCGCATCGTGCTGGTGGGCGACGAGCCCGGCCTGCCCTACCAGCGCCCGCCGCTCTCCAAGGCCTTTTTGCTCGGCAAGGTGGGCGCCGATGCGCTGCGCTTTCGGCCCGAAGCGTGGTTCAACGACCAGCACATTGAGCGCCTGCACACCGGCGTGGTGTCGATCGACCGCGCGGCGAAACACGTGGTGCTGAGCGACGGCCAAGCGCTCGCTTATGACCACTTGGTGCTGGCCCTCGGCGCCCGCAACCGCGTGCCGACGCTGCCGGGCATGGCGCTCGACGGTGTGTTCGGCCTGCGCACGCTGGCCGATGCCAACGCGCTGTCGCCCCGGCTGGCCGAGGTGCGCCACGCGATCGTGATTGGCGCGGGTTTCATCGGCCTCGAATTCGCGGCCGTGGCGGCCGCGCGCGGCATCGCCGTGCAGGTGCTGGAGCTGGCCGACCGGCCCATGGCGCGCGCCATCACGCCGCAGATGTCAGCGGTGTTTGACGCCGGCCACCGCGGCTGGGGCGTGACGATGCGCTACGGCCAGAGCCTGGCGCAAATCATCGGCGAAGGCGGCAAGGTGACAGCGGTAGAAACCGCCACCGGCGAGCGCCTGCCGGCCGATCTGGTGGTGTATGGCATTGGCGTGCTGCCCAACGCCGAGATCGCAGCGGCGGCGGGCTTGGCCGTGGCCAATGGCATCAGCGTGGACGCGGCTTTGCTCACCAGCGATTCGGCCATTTCGGCCATCGGCGATGTGGCGTCGTTCCCCAGCGCCTGGGCGGCGGCCCCCATCCGGCTCGAATCGGTGCAAAACGCAGTCGACCAGGCCAAGGCCGTGGCCGCGCGGCTCACGGGCCACGCCTCCGCCTACGCCGCCCTGCCCTGGTTCTGGACCGACCAGGGCAGCCTCAAGCTGCAGATCGCCGGCCTGTCAGACCGTGGCGACACGCCGCTGGTGATCGGCTCGCCCGAGACGAGCCAGCTCAGCGTGCTGTGCTTCCGCGCGGGCCGCTTGGCCGCCGTGGAATCGTGCAACCGCCCGGCCGACCACATGGCGGCGCGCAAGTTGTTGGCACGCGCCACCGCACTCACCGAGGCCGAAGCCGCAGCGCCGGGCTTCGACCTGAAGGCCTACGAGTTGGCGACCCGGCCGGCGGCTTGAGCGTCTGGGGCGCCTGCGCTTTGAGAGGCATTCATGCTGGCGCCCTGGACCTGAGGCTGAGGCTGCGGCCGAGGCCCCTTTCAGAGGCTTTCCGTTCGACGATCAACGCGAGGGTGGCGATGGACCGGGCACCCAATGAACAGATTCGGCACGGCTGATCAACAACCGCGTTGAAACGCGGGTTTTTGCAGCGTCAAACGCGCGGCAACTCACGCCCGCCGGTGGCCCAGTCGATGCGCGACTGCATCAAGTAGCCCGACAGGCGAGCCCACAACGACACGCGCTGCGCCCGGTCAACGGGCGCAGCGGCGACCCGACTCACGCTCACTGACGCGCGACGTGCGGTGGCGCGACGGCCAAAGGACTGACTGACAACGGAGAGTTCGGCGGTGCTCATGGTGATGACTCCTTGGGGATGCCCCAGTCTAAGGGAAAACACCAGGATTCACCGACAGCTCGCATGCCCATCTGCCAAGGATTCAACGAAGTCAGAGTAAATACCAGTGTCACTCTGACTTCGTTGTTCAACATAATGCTGAAAAGTGTCTCGATTTATGCCGCCCAGCGGCCCTCCGGAGAATGCCCATGACCGACAAGACAAATCTGCAAAAGTTGGAGCAGGCCTACGCCAGCGTGTCCGACACCTACCGTGGCAACACCCACGACCTGTATGCCGCCTGCCGCGAGATGCGCCACAGCACCCGGGTTTACGAAGGCGACTACATCGCCAAATTTCTGAACGTGCCGACCAACGCCGGCCAGCAAGCCGGCACCCGCCCCACCTACGCGGTGTTCCAGTACCAGGACGTGATGAACGTGCTCAAGGACGCGGCCAATTACACCAGCGGCTTCATCCTCGAAGGCATGGGCAAGGTCTGGGACGGCCTGATGATTTTGGGCATGGACGGTGCGGCGCACCGCCAAGTGCGCAACCTGCTGCAACCCTCGTTCATGCCCGAGAACGTCAACAAGTGGCGGCCCAAGATCGAGCGCGTGGTGCGCGAGGACTTTTTGCTGCCGCTGCTGCCCCAAAAGAAGGCCGATCTGATGGAGATGGGCCTGCACTTTCCGGTGCGCGTGATGTATGCGCTGGTGGGCTTTCCGGAAGACAAGCCCGACGAGTACAACCAATACGCCGCCTGGGCGCTGTCGATGTTGGCCGCCAACCAGCTCGACAAGGCCAAGGCCGAAGAAGGCCGCAAGATCGCCGCGCAGTCGGTGAAGAGCCTCTACGACGCGCTGATGGTGCAGGTGCAAATTCGCCGCGCCGAGGGCGTGACCGGGGACGACCTGATCAGCCGCTTGATGAAGGCCGAATACGAGGGCCACAAGCTCGACGACCACGAGGTGGCCACCTTTGCTCGCTCGCTGCTGCCCGCGGCCGGCGAGACGACCACCCGCACCTTCAGCGCGGCCATGACCTTCTTGCTCACCGTGCCCGGGCTGATTGACCGCGTGCGCGCCGACCGCACCCTGGTGCCCAAGCTGATCGACGAGGCGGTGCGCTTCGAGCCCTCGTCCACCTTCAAGGTGCGCGAGACCGCGGCTGACGTGCAGATCGGCGATGTGACGATCCCCAAGGGCTCGTTCGTGCAGTGCATGGTGGCCTCGGCCAACCGCGACGAAAACGTGTTCGAGAACCCCGACGTGTTCGACATCGACCGCCGCCAAAAGCCCAGCTTCGGCTTTGGCTTTGGCCCGCACATGTGCATCGGTCAGTTCGTGGCCAAGTTGGAGCTGCTCTGCGCGATCAACGGCATCTTGGA
This sequence comes from Pseudomonadota bacterium, assembly GCA_041164825.1. GTDB lineage: Bacteria > Pseudomonadota > Gammaproteobacteria > Burkholderiales > Burkholderiaceae_C > JBEAOO01. The sequence continues at coordinate 35,583 of JBEAOO010000301.1, forward strand.
CCTGTTCCCCAACATCCGCCTCGACCCCGAGCAGCCCGCGCCCAAGATCGAAGGCGCGCACTTGCGCGGCGCCAAGAGCGTCCACGTGATCTGGGATTGACCGCAGCCCTCCACCGAGCGGGCGCTCAGGCCGACTGGGCGCGGCTCGGCGCGGGCCCGAGCCTCGCTGAACCTCGCCGCTGACCCTTCAACAGGAACTTGCATGATGCGCACTTTTGACACCGTCCCCCAACGCGGCGACTTCGCCTTCCAATGCTTGGTGGGTCCGCAACAAGTCAGCGGCGCCAAGCTGGCTGACCTGCGTGACCACTTTGGCCTCAAGCTCACCAAGCACATGCCCTTTGGCAGCGTGCGCGATGAAGAGGGCCACATCTACTCGATGGTGCGCGCCCTCAACGCGCCGGGCAGCACGCCCAACCCGACCAAGTTCATCTACCAAAGCACGCGGCTGGACGGCGAGAACCTGCGCATCGACAAGGCCCACATCGCCCCGCGTGCGCTGACGATGTTCCCGGCCCGTGGCCTGGACGGCGACACCGCCTGGTGGAGCAACCTGCCCGATGACGTGGGCCAGCCCTGGCGCATCAGTGCCTCGGGCACTGATTTTTCGTGGCACGAAGAGGGGCTGTTCAGCCTCACCGGCAAGCTGCTCGCCAACGGCATGCAGTGGTACTTGCCCGGCCTCGACTGGGGCACGTTCTACGTCGCGCAGATGTACGACGTGGCGGGCACCTGCGAGGGTCGTGCGGTGAAGGGCGTGATCTCGCTCGACCAGGCCTGGATGGCCGAAGGCGGCGCCATCCACATGCACAAAGACCTGGTGGTCAACAACAAGATGCACGTGGTGTGGTGGAACTTCGCCACCGTCTACAAAGACGGTAGCTTCGACGTGGGCTCCTTTTTGGTGGGCCACGAGAACCTCGGCTACGCGATCTTCCAGAACGAAAAAGGCGAGATCCGCACCACCACCCACATCGAAGGCACGGCGCGCCACCAAGCCGGCGGCTGGTTTGCAGACGACGCTCGCATCGTGCTTGAGGGTCAGGAGGAGTGGGAGTTCTTGCCCGACCCCAAAGGCCGCATGACCGACTTTGTCGGCGGCTTCCCCATCACCGCGCAGCAAGAAGGCCGCTGGCGCCGGGTGGGCGACACCCGCGAGCCCGACCGCTGGATGGCCTGGGGCGAGAGCGACAAGCGCAACGGCAGCGCACGCAATGTGCGCGGCGTGGCCGCCTGAGACGGGACGGTAGCCAATGCACACCACCCTGCCCCCCGACGCCATCAGCGCCTTTTTGCATGCCCAGGTTCAGGCGTGGAACGCGGGTGACCGCGAGGCCTTTTTTGCGGCCTACCGCCAAGCCGCGCCTGCGGGCTTGACGATCGAGTACGTGGGCCGCGCGCCGGCCACCCACGGCTGGCCCGTCCTCGAAAAAATGTGGGCCGAGCAAAGCGCCAAGGTCGAGATCGAAGAGGTCGTGATGATCGTCAACGGCCAAGACGCGGCCGGCCACATGCGCAACAAGGTGCGCGGCACCACGATGGCGATCGAGACGATGGAGCTCTACCACTTTGACGCCGGGCACCTCGCCGTGCGCTATTTCATCCGCCTGCCGGGCGCTTGACGCTGTGGGGGCGGGCAGGCTTCGCATCTGCACACCCCGACCCCGCCGAACTCGCGCCACGCTCACCCCGTCCGCTCCCTCCATGAGGCCCGCACCATGACCGACACCCCCTTGCCCTTCCACCCCGGCCGCTTTGACGGTCAGGTGGCCATCGTCACTGGCGCTGCCTCGGGCATCGGCGAGGCCACCGCCCGCCGCTTGGCCGCCGAGGGCGCGACCGTGGTGGTGGCTGATTTGTTTGGCGACCGCGCTGAAGCGGTGGCGCAATCGATTGGCGCCAACGCCAGCGCCGTGCAGTTCGATGCCGGCGATGTGGCATCGATCGAGCGCTTGGTCAAAGGCACGATCGAGCGCTTCGGCCGGCTCGATGTGCTGCACAACAACGCCGCCATCTCCTCACCCGAAGTGCACCGGCGCGACACCAGTCCGATCGACATCGACTTCGACACCTGGGACTTGGTGCTGGGCGTCAACCTGGGCGGCTACCTGGCCGGCTGCAAATACGCGCTGCCCACCATGCTCAAGCAAGGCCGCGGCGCCATCGTCAACACCGCCTCCACCGGCGGCTTTGTGGGCGACATCACACGCACCGCCTACAGCGTGTCCAAGGCCGCCATCATTGGCCTCACGCGCCAGGTGGCCACGCACTACGGCCAACAAGGCATCCGCTGCAATGCGGTGGCACCGGGCCTGGTGCTGTCGCCCGGCACCCGCGGCGCCGCAGCCGATGTGATCGGCGTGATGCAGCGCCACCTGCTGACGCCCGAGGTGGGCCTGCCCGAAGACATCGCCGCGCTGGTGTGCTTTTTGGCCTCGTCCGAGGCGCGCTACATCAATGGCCAAACCTACATCGCCGACGGCGGCATGGTGGCGCACAACCCCGCCATGGCCGACCTCATCGACCTGGTGGCGCAGCGCCGTTGAGCCGCTGAAACGAACCCCGTGGACACCATGACATCGATCTCTCCCCCAAGCGCAACCACCGTCGCGCCCGACACCATCGAGCGCTTCATGCGGGATCAGGTGCTGCACTGGAACGGCCACAACAAGGCCGCCTTCATGGCGCTCTACCGCGAGCTGGCACCGCTGTCGTTGGAGATCACCTACGCGGGCCGCAGCGACACGGCCGACGGCTGGCTGGTGATCGAAGAGATGTACGACAAACACAACGCGCAGTTCCGGCTGGAGGTGGTGAGCACCATCTTCGCCGGGCAAGAGGTGGTGGTGCACCACCACAACTGCATCGTTGGCAGCGCCGCGGTCATTGAGAGCATCGAGACCTACCGCTTCGCGCCAGGGCGCTTGTGGGTCTGTTACCACCTCAAAGCGCCTGCGGCCGAGCAGGTCGACCTGAGCCAGTTCCGCGGCTTTGCAGGCGCCGAGCCGAGCGTCAACACCTGAGCACCTCTGGGGGGCATGACCCGGTGGGTCGTCAGCGTCCCGCTGGCCGCCTCCGAGCCTCTCACCCGCCACCTGAAAGACACCATGGCCCACGCTGGTGCAGCACGCCTCGCTGCTTTGGATCTGACCGAATTCCGCATCGGCTGGCGCATCGCCCTCTTGGCCATGCTGGGCGTGGCCGCCAACTCGAACGCCGGGCTGCTCTACGCCTGGGGCTCGCTGATCTTGCCGCTCGGCCAAGCCCATGGTTGGGCGCGGGCCGATCTGCAATCGGGCATCAGCTTCATGTTTCTCGGCATGATCCTGGGCTCACAAATCGTGGGCTGGCTCAACCTGCGCTTTGGCATGCGCGCGGTCACCTACACCTCGCTGTTGAGCCTGAGCGGCGTCTACATCGCCATGAGCCTGATGGGCGATTCGCTCGCCATGCTCTACGTGCTGATGATGCTCACCTCCATCGCCAGCATGGGCACCATGCACGTCACCTGGACGCACCTGATCAACCTCTGGTACGTGCGCAACCGCGGCCTCGCGCTGGCGCTGGTGCTCTCGGGCACGGGGCTGGCCGCCATCGTCATTCCGTCGATGGTGAGTGCAGCCATCAGCCGCTGGGGCTGGCCCTCGGCCTTCTGGCTGCTGGCGGCCTACCCCGCGGGCATCGTGCTGCCGCTGGCCATGGTCTGGATGCACGAGCCCGCCGAACACGCCGCCCAGCAAGGCATGGCGCCGGCCCCGGGCCCCACGCCCGAGGTGCGTGGCCTGATGCTGAGCGAGGCCATCAAGAGCCCGCGCTATTGGGCGTTGAACCTGGCCTTGTCGATGGTGGTGGCTTGCGTGGTGACGATGGTGACCAACGCGGTGCCGCTGCTGCGCGACAAGGGCCTGGGCGCCGCCGAAGCGGCGCGCATCTTCGGCGGCTTCGGCCTCTCGCTGATTGCGGGGCGCATGGTGGTGGGCTACCTGGTCGACCGCATCTGGGCGCCGGGCGTGGCCGCGGTGGCGCTGGCCATGCCGGCACTGGGTTGTGTGCTGTTGATGGTGAGCGGCGTGCAGAACACGCTGCAACTCACGGTGGCGGTGATGCTGCTGGGCATCGGTGCGGGGGCCGAGTTTGACATCGCTGCGTTCTTGATGGCGCGCTACTTCGGCATGCGCGACTACGGCCGGCTGTTTGGCGTCCACCTCAGTCTGATCACCGCGGCCGCCACGCTGGCCCCCTGGCTGTTTGCCATGCTCTACCGCCAGACCGGCTCCTACCAAGCCATGCTGGGCATGGCCGCGCCGATGTTTTTGGTGGGTGGGTTGATGCTGCTGCCCTTGGGGCGCTACCCGAAGTTCGAGTCGGCGCCGGTGGTTTGACACCGGTTTGGGCTCAACCGCGCAGGTCTCCATGGCCGGGAAATTGGCTTCTCGGCACTGCCGCAAACCGCATGCCGAGGCCGGAGCTCGGAGCGATGTGCGGAGGTCAAGGGGAATGCGCCGACCGAAGGGTGGACCAGAAGGACACCGAGCACACCGCCCCGGCCCATCGCCGCCCTCGCGCCAGCCTTCGAACGCAGAGACCGATCAGGCGTTGGATGCCTGCGCGCCCGGGCGCTCGCCCTGCACGCGCAGACCCAGCCGCTCGAACAGCGCGCGGTCGCGGGCGGCCTGCGGGTTCGAGGTGGTGAGCAGCTTGTCGCCGTAAAAGATCGAGTTGGCGCCCGCCACAAAACACAGCGCTTGCAAGGCCTCGTCCATCTGCTCACGGCCGGCCGAGAGCCGCACCATCGTGGTCGGCATGGTGATGCGCGCCACCGCAATCGTGCGCACAAACTCGAACGGGTCGATCGGCTCGGCGTCGGCCAGCGGCGTGCCCGGCACCGGCACCAGGTTGTTGATCGGCACCGACTCCGGGTAAGGCGACAAGTTGGCCAACTGCGCGATCAAGCCGGCGCGCTGGCTGCGGCTTTCGCCCAGGCCCACGATGCCGCCGCAGCAGACGTTGATGCCAGCGTCGCGCACATGGCCCAGCGTGTCGAGCCGGTCTTGGTAGGTGCGGGTGCTGATGACCTGGCCGTAAAAGTCGGGCGCGCTGTCGAGGTTGTGGTTGTAGTAATCGAGGCCGGCGCCCTTGAGCGCCTGCGCTTGCTCGCCGTCGAGCATGCCCAGCGTCATGCAGGTTTCCAGGCCGAGCGCGCGCACCTCGCGCACCATCTCGGTCACGCGTTCCATGTCGCGGGCCTTCGGGCTGCGCCAGGCGGCACCCATGCAAAAGCGCGTGGCGCCCTGCGCCTTGGCGGCATGCGCGGCGTCGAGCACCTCGTTGATCGGCATCAGCTTGCTGGCTTCCACCGCGGTGTCGAAATGGGCCGATTGCGGGCAGTAACCGCAGTCTTCGGCGCAGCCACCGGTCTTGATCGAGAGCAGCGTCGAGAGCTGCACCTCGTTGGCGTTGAAGTGCGCGCGGTGCACCTGCTGGGCCTGGAACACCAGGTCCATGAAGGGCAGCGCATAGAGCGCCTCGACATCGGCCACGCGCCAGCGCGCAGCAGCCGTGTCGGTGTCGGCCGCCGCGTTGGCGCGCGCGGCCTTCTTCAAGGTGTCCTGCAGCGTGGACAGCGCAATGCTCGCCGTCGTGCCCATCAGACCGCGCCGAGGTAGTCAGCCTTGCCCAGGTTCACGCCCGCGTGGCGCAGCAGGGCATAGGTGGTCGTGACGTGGAAGAAGAAGTTGGGCAGCGCCCACTGCTGCAAAAAGGTCTCGCCGGTGAAGTGCAGCGGCGCGCCCTGGCGCTGCGGCAACACCACCTCGGCCGTGCTGCGGCCGGCCACTTGGTCGGCACTCACGCCATCGACCAGCGCAATCGCCGCCTCCACCCGCGCGCGCAGGCCGGCCAGGGTGTCGGTGCTGCCGGTGAAGGCGGGCAGGTCCAGTTGGGCCAGACGGGCCAAGGTGATCTTGGCCATCTCGCAGGCAATGGCCACCTGTTGGGCGAAGGGCAGCATGTCGGGCGCCAGGCGCAGGCCGAGCAACTCGGTGCTGTCTTGACCTTGGGCGTCAGCATGGGCTTGGGCCTTGTCGAGCCAGCTCAGCATGTTGCGCAGCATGCGGGCGTGGATGGCGGCGCTGGCGGCGTGTTCGGTCAATGACATGGGGTCTCCGTCTCAGAGTTTGTTGCTGCCCATGCGGGCAAAGTAGTCGCGCAGCGGCACCATGGAGGGCGCGTGGCTGGAGAAGCCGCCATCCACCGGAATCACCGCGCCGGTGATGAAGGCCGACTCCTCGCTGGCCAAAAACGCCACCGTGTCGGCGATCTGGCGCGGGCTGCCGAGTTGTGGCGTGAGGTGCTGGTCGAGCAGGATTTGTTTGATCTCGGCGGGCACACTTTTTTGCGCATGCTCGTTGAGCACAAAACCAATCACGATTGCGTTGGCGCGGATGCCCTGCTTGCCATACTGCGCGGCCACCGAGCGGGCCAGCGCCATCAGCGCGGCCTTGGAGGCGGCATAGGCGGTGAGTGTGATGTCGCCCTGCCAGCCAAAACCCGAGGTGCTGAAGATGATCGAGCCGCCGCCGTTTTTCAGCATCTGCGGCACGGTGTGTTTGCAGCACAGCATGGCGCCGCGGGCGTTGACGTCCATCGCCACGTCCCACGCACCGATGTCCACATTGCAGACATCGCGGTCGCCGGCGCGCTGCGCGTTGCCCAGCGCGGCGGCGTTGTTGTGCAAGATGTCGATGCGGCCGAAGCGGGCCATCACGGCCGCTGCCATGGCCTGGATTTGCGCTTCGGAGCTCACGTCGGTGGCGATGGCAATGGCCTGCCCGCCCGCGGCTTCGATCTCGGCGGCCACGGCCTGCGCGGCCTCGGCGTGGATGTCGACAATCGCCAACAAGGCGCCGTGCGACGCCAACACGCGGGCGCACTCGGCACCCAGGCCGTTGCCTGCGCCGGTGACGATGGCCACCTTGCCGGCCAGTTTTCCTGTGGTCATGGCTGTCTCGCTGGGGTGATGTAGGGCGTCATGGTGGTGGCTCAGTGGCCGGTGAACTGCGGCGGGCGCTTTTCGCGGAACGCGGTGGCCGCTTCTTTCACGTCGTGCATCGGCGCCAGCATCGCAAACAGGTCGAGCTCCAGATCGAGCCCGGCCTTGAGCTCCAAGGCCAGCGCCGCGCGCGCAGCCTGCTTGGCAAACAGCGTGGCGGTGGGCGGCTTGCTGGCGATGCGCTCGGCGAGCTCGGTCACCTCGGCCAGCAGGCGCTCGTTGGCCGTGGCCACGCGCGTGACCAGGCCCATCGCCTGCGCCTGCTCGGCGGTGAGGCGCTCACCGGTCAACAACAAATCCAGCGCGCGGCCCGGCCCCACCACCCGCGGCAGGCGCTGCGTGCCACCGCCGCCGGGGATCAGGCCCAGGCCAGTTTCGGGCAAGGAGAGCACCACATCGGGCGACACAAACCGGATGTCGCAGGCCAGCGCCAGCTCCATGCCGCCGCCCATGCAAAAGCCATGGATGGCGGCGATCACGGGTTTTTCCACCCGGTCGAGCGCCTCGATCCAGCGCGCCCGCTCCATGCGGCGACGCACTTGCAGCGAGGTCTCGGCGCTGCGCTTTTCTTTGATGTCGGCACCGGCGCAAAAGCCGCGTGCGCCCTCACCGCGGATCACGATCACGCGCACCTGCGGGTCATCGCCCAGCTCAGCCAGCGCCTGGGGCACACCGGTGCGGATGGCGTCGTTGATGGCGTTGATCTGGCTTGGGCGGTTGAGCACGATCCAGCCGATGTGGCCGTGGCGCTCGATGCGCACGGCGGCATCCGTCGCTGGCGCTGCGTCGGCCGCGAGGGCCTTGTGGGTGGGCGTGGTCATGTCCATCACAGCTCTTCAAATTCGAACAGCTGGCCGCGCAACTCGGCCGGGTCGACGCGGATCAGCGACTTGCCGCCCACCGCTTCGCTGGACTCGATCCAGGTGTGGCGCACGCCGCGCGCCTTCAGGTCGTCGGCCTTGGCCGCCAGGCCATTGACCGCGATGCGGATGTAGTGCGGGCCCGGGCCCCAGGTGTGCAGGTAGCGGCCGGCATCGCTGCTCCAGCGGCTGGCCTCGATCACATCGAGCCGGGCGCTGTTGGGCAACGTGAAGCCCATGGTGGCGCAGCGGTAGCCTTCGGCATCGAGGCTGCGCACGGGGCCGGTGGGCTCCCAGTCGAGGTTGGCCGACACGCGGCGCAGGGTGTCGTCGAGGTTGCGCACCAAGAAGCCGCGCGCGGTCACGCGCACCATCTGCCCGGGGGCGAGTTCACGTGGCTGCGGGGCCGGCACAGCAAAGGTGTCGGGGGGCATTTGCAGCGGCTCGATGGGCATGATCTCGATGCACAGGCCACCGTCCACCGACGGTTCGTAGCGCGGGTCTTCGGGCGTGACGCCCAGCCACATGCGGTCAAACGGCATCGCCTCGGTGCGCTGCGCCATGCGGAAGCGCTGGCGGCGGCGCATCAGCTTGTCGAGCAAGGTGTCGAACTTGTCGCCTCGGAGCGCCAGCACGATCGAGTGCGTGATCATGGGCCGGTGCGCGCCCTGGTAGGCCTTCAGGCTCTCCAGAAAATCGTGGAACAGCGGGTCGCCCGGGTTGGGTTTGTCGAGGTGCCACTGCGGCTCGATGCGTGTGGGCGCCACCGCCAGCGATTTGTGCACGCGCAAAAAGTGCGCGATGTAGGGGTGGTCGTCAAAGGCCTGGCGCCAGTTGGGGTGCGCGTGCACACCGAGCTTTTGGACCAGCAGAGCGGCCATGCCGTCCGGGTCGTCCAACATCATGTCGGCGCTCATCAACAGATCAAACATGCATCTCTCCTCGAAGGTGTGAAAGCGGTGTGCTCAGGCCGTCACAGCAGCTGGCGCCAAGGTCGGTTTGGCAGGGCGCGGGTTGAGCAAAAAGTGCGACAGGGCCGGGGTCAGCACCAGCGCGCCGAGCATGTTCCACAGGAACATGAAGGCCAGCAAAATGCCCATGTCGGCCTGGAACTTGATGGGCGACCAGGCCCAGGTGAAGACACCCGCGGTCATCGTCAGCCCCACGAGCGCGACCACACGGCCTGTGAAATCGAGCGAGCGGCGGTAGGCCTCGGTCAGCGTCGCGCCGCGGCGCTGCATGGCGATTTGCACGCTCAGCAGGTAGAGCGCGTAGTCGACCCCCACACCCACGCCCACCGCAATCACCGGCAGTGTGGCCACCTTGAGGCCAATGCCCAGCCACACCATCAGCGCCTTGCAGATGATGGTGGTCATGACCAGCGGCACCATCGCCACGATGGTGGCCGGGATGCTGCGGAAGGTCAGCAGGCACAGCAGCGCGGTGGCGCCATAAACCGCGCCATACATCTTCCAGATGCCGCGCTCGACCTCGATGTTGGTGGCGGCCTCGATGCCAGCGCTGCCCGCGGCGAGCAAGAAGCGGGTGGGCGTCTTGGCGTCGGCTGGGCTGTTGTGCAGGGTGGCAAAGTCTTCACTCACCTTGAGCACGCGCGCCAGCGTGTCGGCCTTGTGGTCGCTGAGGTAAGCCACCAGCGGCGACACCGAGCAGTCTTGGTTGGTGATGTCGGGCGTGGCGATCATGGCCGCGCCCACTGCTGCGTTGGTGATGGCTTGGTCGCGGCTGATGGTGAGCCACTTGCCGCTGCCCTCGGCCAGGCCGGCGGTGAAGAAGCGGGTGGTCTCGGCCAGCGAGTTGGTGGCTTGCACGCCATCGGTCTGGCGCAACTCCAGCGCCAGGTTGTCCATCAGCTGCAGCGATTCATACAGGCGGCAGCTGTCGTTGCCGGTTTTCATGATGACCACGAACTGATCGCTCGACAGGCCGTAGTGCTCGGTGACGTAGGCGTTGTCGCGGTTGTAGCGCGACTCGGCGCGCAGCTCGGGCGCACCGGGGTCGAGGTCGCCAATGCGCAGGCCCTTCATCACATAGGCGCTGAAGGCGGTGAGCAGCACCGCGCCGCTGATGGCGATGAGGGCGCCGCGGCGCTCGGTGAGGCGGTCCAGCCCCAGCCACAGCCGGGCCAGCACGCCCTTGCCTTGGCGGGTGTCGCTGTCGTCGGCCAGCGCGCGCTTGGCGGCCGCCGGGCTCACGCCGATGTAGGACAGCGTGACCGGGATCAACACCAGCTTGGTGAAGATCAGCACCGACACGCCAATGCTGGTGGTGATGGCGAGGTCGCGGATCACCGGGATGTCGATGATGATGAGCACCGCGAAGCCAACGATGTTGGTCAACAACGCGGTGAGGCCGGCCATGAACAGGCGGCGGAAGGTGTAGCGGGCGGCCACGTATTTGTGGGTGCCGCGGCCCACGTCTTGCAAGATGCCGTTCATCTTCTGCGCGCCGTGGCTCAGGCCGATGGCGAAGATCAAAAACGGCACCAAGATCGAATAGGGGTCGAGCTCATAACCCAGCAATTGCATCAGCCCCAGCAACCAGGCCACGCCCGACACCGCCACCGTCACCAGCAGCAAGGTGCTGCGCACGCAGCGGGTGTACATGAACACGAACAGCGCCGCGATCAGCACCGAGGCGCCAAAGAACAGCATCACCTCGTGCAGGCCCGCAATCAGGTCGCCCACGATTTTGCCGAAGCCGATGATGTGGATGCCAACCTTGTCGCTCTCCAGCACGCGGATCTTGGCCTCCAGCGCCTGCGAAAACTCGCCGTAGTTGAGCGGCTTTTGGGTGTTGGGATTGAGCTCCAGCAGCGGCGCCACGATCATCGTGGACTTGAGGTCGTTGGAGACTAGGCTGCCGACGATGCCTGCGCGGCCGATGTGGGTCTTGAGCTTCTCGATCGACGCTGGGCTGCCGTTGTAGTCCGACGGCATCACCGGGCCGCCGCTGATGCCCTCTTCGGTCACCTGGCGCCAGCGCACGATCGGCATCCAGAGCGACTTCATCCACGAGCGGTCGACACCCGGAATCAGGTACAGGGTGTCGTTGACCTTGCGCAGGGTTTCGAGATAGACCGGGTCGTAGATGTTGCCGGTTTTGTTCTCCACCACGATGCGGATCGAGTTGCCCAAGCCGGGCAGCTCCTTGCGGTTGTCGAGGTAGTTGCGGATGTACGGGCTCGAGGTCGGAATCATCCGGTCGAAGCTGGCATTGACCTGCAGCTTGGACGCGAAGAACGTCAGCACCAGCGTCACCAGCACGCACAGCAGCAACACCGGCAGGCGGTGGTTGAAGATCATGCGTTCGGCGAGGTTGCCCGAGCGCACGTCGAAGTCCTGCAGATTGGGGATCACCGGCATGCCGGTGTTTTCGGTATGACCACTCATCGCGTGTGTCTTTCGTTGCGCGGTGCCCGCAGGCACGGCGTCATCATTGCAGCGGGTAGGTTGGCAGTTCGACGATGCGGATGCCGTTGATCTGGGCCAAGGCCAGGCCCTTCTTGCCGGCAGCGACGGCGCCCAGCACCTCGCTCGTGAAGGGCACTTGCAGCGGCTGCGCCTTCAGGCTGGCATCGTTCAAGGCCAGCACATGGCCCACTTGCGAGACCAGCAGTTGCCGGCCGGCCGACACGTTCAACACCGCCACGATGTGGGCGTCAATGCCGGTGTCGATCTTGCCCCACGTGGCCCCGTCATCGCGACTGAGGTAGGCATTGCCGCGCAAGCCGTAGGCCAGCAGGCGGCCGGCTTGCACGTCGATGCCGAAGTAGCTGCCCGCATAGGGCGTGGTGACTTTGACAAAGCGCTTGTTGGCGCGGTCGAGCCGCAGCACCAGGCCCTGCTCGCCCACCAGGTACACCTGCTCGCCGCTGCCGGCGATGCCGTAGAAGTGGAATCGGCTCTGGTTGTCAGCGCGCTCAATCCAAGGGGTCCAGGTTTTACCGGCGTCGCCGGTGTGCAAGATCAGGCCGAAGGCGCCCACCAGGTAGCCTTCACCGCCAGGCCCCATCCACACGTCCATGAAGGGTGCCGGCAAGGTGCCGGGCGTGGCCGACTGCTCAGCGGCGCGCTGCAACTCTTGCAGCACCGCCTTGGCCTCGGCGTCATCGCCGCGGGCGGTGTAGTGGGTTTGCAGCAGCTTGAGCACGGAGCGGCCGTCGAGCATGCGCTCCCAGGTCGCGCCAGCATCGGTGGAGCGCAGGGCCACGGCATCGTGGCCCACCGCCCACACGGTGTGGGCATCGGTGAATCGCACGGTGACGAGGTCAGAACTGACGGGGGATGGAACTTGCGTCCAGGTGCCCCCGCCATCGGTCGAGCGCCGGATGAGGCCCCGCGGCCCCACCCCGATCAGGCGCTCGCCCTGCCGCGCCACGCTGCCCACGGTGCGCTGGTTCACCTGCGGGCGCATCACCGATGGGGTGTCGAGCACATCCGCCAGTGCCCCTTGCGAGGCCGCCCAGGTGAGCGCCGTTCCGGCCGTGATGGCCACGGCCAGAAGGGACGCACAGACCACAGAAAACGAGTGTCGAGACAAAGCGAGGTCCTGATCAGTGGGCGCGCATCAGCGCGCGGTTTCGCGGGTGACGATCGACTCGGGGTTCAACTCGCGCTCGCTGCGCGGCTCGGCCGTGAGGGTGTGGCCGCCCACGTTCACGTCGTTGAAGTAGCCATACATGCTCTTGTTGAAGTCATAGATGATGTTCCGCACAGCCCACGGCAGCTTGTGGTCGTACATCTGAATCATGCCGTTGAACATCGACCGATAAAGCTGGCCGTTCTGGTCGTAGGCGTCGTAGTTGCCGGCGGCCGAGAGGTCTTCGTCAAAGTAGTAGTTGCGTTTGGAGTAGGCGTGGCGCTGGCCCGATTTCAAGGTCGCTTCCACCACGTACACACGGTGCAACTCCCAGCGATCGCAGGCCGGGTTGGTGTGCTTGGCCAACAGCGCCATGTCGACCGTGGGGCACTCGAACGAGCCCTTGTACTGGTTGTAGGGCAGGAACATTTCTTTCTTGCCCACCAGCTTGTAGTCGAAGCGATCGAGCTTGCCCGACACCACGAACAGCTCGTCAAACAGCGTCAGGCCGCCCTGGCTGGCCACCGGCGTGTCGTACGAAAACTCGGGCGACTGGCGGATGCGGCGCTGACCAGGGGTGTAGCTCCAGGCTTTGCGCGGCTGGGCTTCCGGATCGATGAAGTCGTTCAGACCGGTCACGCCACCGGCCAAGCGGGCCGGCTGCTTGGTGACCGAGAACACGCGCCACGCCATGTTCTTGTCGCGGTCGGCCACATCGGTCTGGTACCACACCGGGTCGGTGTAGGTGCTTTGCTCGGCACTCAAGGTCGGCTTGCCCGAGGTGTCGATCACCCAAGAGCGCGACGACTTGGTGGTCACCGCGGTCTCGCCTTGGTAGTGCAGGATCTGGTTCCACATCACTTCCAGCCCCGTCTTCGGGATCGGGAACGGCAGGCCGCCGCGGCAGTCCTGCTCCACAGCGATGCCGCCCTTGGTGGTCTTGCACTCGGTGGCGTTGCGCACCGTGGCTTTGATGACCTTGTCCGGGAACGCCGCGGTGCGGTGGCTCGGGTAGATGTCGAGGTAGAAGGTCGGGTAGGTTTTGAGCAAGTGCTTCTGGCCGTCGCTGAGCTTGTCGGCGTACTGGGCCATGTTCTTGGCATCAATGCGGAACAGGGGCTTTTCGTCCTTGTACGGGTCGACCCAAAAACCACTGCCTGGCTTGAAGCCCGCAGGCGAGCCGGTGTAGCCGCCGGTGTAGGCCGGGATGGTGCCTTCGGCATTGCCGGCCTTGGTGGCACCAAAGGGCGTGAGCGTGCTGCCGAGTTGTTTGGCTTCGTCGGCGGACACCGCGGCGAATGCCGGGGCGGCCATGGCCATCAAGGCCGTCACGCAGAGTGTGTTCTTCAAATTCATGATTCCGTCTCCGATGTCTCGTGTGTTCAGAACGACGTGCGATAGGTGGCCGCCAGCCAGCCGCGGTCGGTCGCGCCGACACTGCCGCCAGACGCTCCGCCGCCAGCGAGCGCGCCCGTGGTCGAGTTGTACTTGCTGGGCGCGCTGATGTCGGCGTAGCGCAGTGAGAACTCGTGCTTGCCCAGGTAGGTCAGGTTGGCGCCCACCGACCAGGTCAGCAGCTTCTGGAAGCCACCGCTGGCCGTGGGTGCCACGCCCTTGAGGCCGTAGTTGATCGAGATCGGCACGGTCAAGTCCCACGACGGGAAAATGCCCAGATAGCTCGGCGCAAAGTTGACGGCCATCTGCAGGAAGTTCTTGGTCGAGCAGCCATCGCTCACGTCACCAGCGCCGGTGCCCGTGCCGGTGGTTTTGGTGCAAGCCACCTCGCCCACGCCGCGGTAGAGCTGCGGGTTGGTGGTGACCTTTTGCAGGCGGCTGTAGGCCAGTTCGCCCGCCACGCTGCCAGCGTCCCAGAAGGCCGTCTTGGGCAGCAGGAAGACACCGTTGGCCACCGCGTGCAGGGTGTCGCCACGGGCCCCGGTGTCCACATCGGCGCGCGAGCCGGCGATGGCAGCGTAGGCACCCGTGGTGTTGAGCGACGCGTTCTGGCGGTAGGACAGCTCCGAGCCGAAGCTCACCGGACCGATGGCCCGCGCCAAGCTCAGACCGAGCAGCTTGGTGTTTTGTGCGTACACAAAGCGGAAGCTGGTGGGCGTGCGGCCGCTGAGGCTGCGGAACTGGATGCCGTTCTCTGGGTTGTAGTCGTCGAACTCGCGGTAGTAAGCGCCGAGGGTGGAGCCGATGGCGTCCACGTTCAACTTGGCCATCACACCCCAGTTGCCACGTTGGCTGGGCTTGTAGGCCTCCACGTTCGGCGCGGCAAAACCGCCGCCGATGTTCAAGCGGTCCACATTGGGCGCGGTGTCGGCGCCCATCAAGTAGGTGCCGCCGTTGGGGGCACGGGTTTCTTTCCACTCCAGAAAATACTGCGCAGCCAGCGACAGATCGTTGGTGACCTGGGCCTTCACCGAGATCTGGTTCAGCGGCAGAAACACCTCCTTGGTTTCAATGCCCGGGCTGCCCACAGCCTTCTGGCCATCGACTGGCGCCTGCGAATACGAGATCGCGTGCGCACCAATGAACAAGCCTTCACCCCACACCAGCGCGTGGCGGCCCAACTTGACGTTGACCGGCACCTCGCCGAGGTTGAAGTTGGTCCAGGCAAACGCATCAAGGAACTCACCCGACACGCCGTTGAGGTAGCGGCTGACCTTGTCGTTGTAGGTGTCGCCAAAGTAGCTCGTCACACCGCCCGCGGGCGAGGTCACGCCGTGGTTTCGGTAGGCGCCGTCGTACCAGGCGCTGGCGCTGACGCGGGCGCCGAACTGGCCCTTGTAGTTCAGGTCCACCTCGCTGAGCACGTCGAGCCGGTTCATCACCGTGTCGTGCTTGGCAAACTTCGAGTCCGACTCGTCATAGGAGGCGCTGCCCAAGATGCGCGGGTCTTGGCCTTCCATCCGCATGCCGTAGTTGTAGCGAACGGTGTTGTCCCAACGCGCCTTCAAGTCGTCGTTGCCGGTGTCGATCTCGGCCGCCGCCGCCAGGCCAGTGCCGGCGAAGAGTGCCAATGCGATGGCATTGAGTCTGAACGTGGCGTTCGTGCGATGCATGTCTGTTTTCATTGCTTGTCTCCAGTCTCTAGTCCGGACCATGTTGGCTGACTTGCAACCCTGAGCCGCCGCCGCGATGCCACCAGGGACATCCCAAAGCTTCAGAATAATTCTGGATTGCGAGGCCGATTCTAAGAACAGAATTTCAACGAAGTTTGATCGTTTGTACCTAGTCGCATCAGAAGGCCAGCGAAACACGCCGACGAGGCCCGTCACACATCCACCGTGTCAGCGGCGCACGCCAATGAAGCGGCTCGATCTGAGGCATCGAGAACGGCATCTGTCCGGCCGGTGACCAGTGATCAGCGGTGGCGGCTTGAGGCGCGGCCGGACAGGCCTCGCACCGGGCTTGTGAGCCCAGGGGCAACGCACCGTGCCCAGCGCGGCGAGGGCGCAGCAACAGGCCATGCAACAGGCGATGCAGTCACAAGACGCCCTCAGCGCGATCGCGCGGCGAACGGGCTGCCCGCGCAGCCGCCGGGCCGTGGCCGGGCATGCACGGCGGGCTGCACGGCCGAGTTGGCCCGAGCGCCGCGCAGCTGCTTGCCTGCGGCGGGATGGCCGTGGGGGTGGTTGCGCGCGCAGGGGGGCGGGGAATGGCCGCGCAGGCCAGGCCGCACGCAGCACCTCAGCGCCGAGCGTGCGGCGCCCCCCCCCGGCGGCGGGGCTTACATCAACACGATGTCGTACTGCTCGGGCGAGCCGGTGGCTTCGGCCTGCAGCGAGATCGGCTTGCCGATGAAGTCACTGAGTGCCGCGAGGTGCGGGCTTTCTTCGTCCAGCAGCATCTCCACCACGGTGGGCGCGGCAATGATGCGGAACTCCTTGGGGTTGAACTGCCGCGCCTCGCGCAGCACCTCGCGCAAGATGTCGTAGCAGACGCTGCGCGCGGTTTTGACCTGGCCTTTGCCCGCGCAAGTGGGGCACGGCTCGCACAACATGTGGGCCAGCGATTCGCGGGTGCGCTTGCGCGTCATCTCCACCAAACCGAGCTGGGTGAAACCGCTGACGGTGATCTTGGTGCGGTCTTTGGCCAGCTGTTTGCGCAACTCGGCCAACACGGTGCCGCGGTGCTCGTCGCGCGCCATGTCGATGAAGTCGATGATGATGATGCCGCCCAGGTTGCGCAGTCGCAGTTGGCGCGCAATGGCCTGGGTGGCCTCCAAATTGGTCTTGAAAATGGTGTCGTCGAAATTTCGCGCGCCCACGTACCCGCCGGTGTTCACGTCCACCGTGGTGAGCGCTTCGGTCTGGT
>JBEAOO010000302.1:0-11885 GCA_041164825.1 Pseudomonadota bacterium
GGCGGTGGCATGCCACGTCCACGCACGCCGCGGTGTGGGCCGGGGCGGTGATGGGCCGGGGCGATGTGCGCAGGTAAAGGGGGAATGGGCCGACCGAAGGGCGGACCAGGAGGACACGGAGCACATCGCCCCGGCCCAGCACCGCCCTTGCGCCAATCGTCGAACCGGAGTTCTTCGAACGGGAAGCGGCCGCAGGCCACGTCCTGCAACCTGTCGAGAGCCAGCCTTCCCGGCCACGGAGAACAGTGCCTTTGAGCGCACGCCAGTCCCATTCGTTTGCGCCCTCGTTCGGCCGCCGCACAAGGTCTTTTCCGGGCTTCGAATGCCCGCCCGCCCGCTACCATGCCGGCCATGTTGCACCGTTGGTTGATCCTCCTGTTGTGGCGCGCACTCGCGGCGCTGAGTGTGGTGCTGGCGCTGATTGGCGTGGCCCTGCCGGGCCTGCCCACGGTGCCGTTTTTGCTGGTGGCCGCCTGGGCCGGGGGCAAGGGCTGGCCGCGTTTGGAGCAGTGGCTGCTGAACCATGCGCACTTCGGCCCGCCCATCCGCCGCTGGCGCGAGCACGGTGCTGTGCCGCGTCGCGCCAAGTGGTTCGCCAGCGTGTCGATGGCGCTCAGCGCCGTGGTGCTGTGGGGCACCGCCGCACCGCTGGCCGTGCGCGTGGGCACGCCGGTGTTCATGCTGTGCGTGGCCCTCTGGTTGTGGCGCCGGCCTGAGGTCTGAGCCAGCCGCAGGCGTCTGCCGCGCGGTGCCCGCCGATGCGTGGTGCGGATGCGTGGGGCCGCCGCCGGGCCCGCCGTGATGGCGGCACAATCGCGCCCATGCCGACACCGACCTTGCCCGATATGAACGAACCAGTGGGAACAGTCGCGCCCAAGCGCCGTGGCCGCCCGCCGCTGGAGGGGCGCACCAACGACCCCGAGCGCACGATGCAAGACATCATCGAGGTGGCCACCGCCGAGTTCGCGGCCAAGGGGCTGGCGGGCGGGCGCATCGACGAGATCGCCGCCCTCACGCGCACCAGCAAGCGCATGATTTATTACTACTTCGAGAGCAAAGAGGGCCTCTACGTGGCCGTGCTCGAAGAGGCCTACCGCCGCATCCGCGCGATCGAAAACGACCTGCACCTGGATGATCTGGCACCCGAAGCCGCACTGCGCAAATTGGTTGATTTCACGGTGAGCTACCAGCGCAACCACCCGGCCTTCATCCGCCTGGTGATGACCGAAAACATCCACAACGGCGAGTTCCTGGCCAAGTCCAACACCATCCAAGACCTCAATGTGCCGGCCATCAACGCGGTCGAGCGGGTGTACCGCCGCGGCGTGGCCGATGGCGTGTTCCGCCCCGGCCTCGACCCGGTGGACCTGCACATGTCCATCAGTGCGTTGAGCGTGTTCAACGTCGCCAACAAGCACACCTTCTCGCTGATCTTCAAGCGCGATCTGGACGACCCGCAAGCCGTCATCGAGCGCCGCGCCAACATCGTCGAGATGATGGTGCGCTACGTCAAAGCCTGAGGGCGGTGGCGTTCCACCCCGGCGCGTGATGGGACCAGGCGCATCGGGTTTCCCCTCATTTAATTACTAACCAGTTCGTACATTATTGAGGCTCGTCAACACGCGATGACGTGTGACCCCCTTTAGGAGACCGCTGTGGTGGACAAATTTCTCGATCGGTACTGCAAGCTGCTGGAGCTGCTGATGGCCGTGGCCATGGCCGTGATGGTCGTGCTGGTGTTTGGCAATGTGGTGGCGCGCTACGGTTTCAACTCCGGCATCGCCATTTCTGAGGAAGTCTCGCGCTGGTTGTTTGTGTGGGTCACCTTCTTGGGCGCCACCGTGGCCGTCAAGGAGCACGGCCACCTCGGCACCGACTTTCTGCTCGCCAAATTGCCCCCCATCGGCCAGCGCATCTGCCTGGTCATCAGCTACGGCCTGATGATTTACTGCACCTGGCTGCTGTTCAGCGGCTCGCTGGCCCAGGCCAAGATCAACTGGGACGTGGAGGCTCCGGTGTCCGGCGCCTCGGTCGCCATCTTCTACGCCTCGGGCGTGTTTTTCGCTGCCTCGTCGGGCCTGATGCTGCTGCGTCAACTCTGGCAGTTGCTCTCCGGCCAGGTGAAGGACGAAGACCTGGTGAACATCAAAGAATCTGAAGAGCTGGCGCAGATCGACGAGCTGCACCTCGACCGCAGCGGCACCTACAAGTGATCCCCCGGAGACACACCACATGACCGTTTTCATCTTCCTGGGATCGCTCTTGGCCGCCATGGCCATCGGGGTGCCCATCGCCTACGCGCTGCTGGTGTCGGGCACCGCCCTGATGTGGCACCTTGATTTGTTCGACGCCCAGATCCTGGCGCAGAACGTCGTCAACGGCGCCGATTCCTTCCCGCTGCTGGCCGTGCCCTTCTTCATGCTGGCCGGCGAAATCATGAACGTCGGCGGCCTGTCCAACCGCATCGTCAAGCTGGCCCTCACGCTGGTGGGCCACAAGCGCGGCGGCCTGGGCTTTGTCGCCATCTTGGCCGCGTGTTTGTTGGCTGCGCTGTCGGGCTCGGCGGTGGCCGATACCGCGGCCCTGGCTGCCCTGCTGTTGCCCATGATGGTCAAGGCCGGCCACGACAAAGCCCGCGCCGGCGGCTTGATCGCCTCGGCCGGCATCATCGCGCCGGTGATCCCGCCGTCGATTGGTTTTGTGGTGTTCGGCGTGGCCGGCAATGTGTCGATCAGCAAGCTGTTCCTGGCCGGCATCGTGCCGGGCCTGCTGATGGGCTTGTCGATTGCGGTGGCGTGGTACTGGGTGTCGCAGCGCGAAAACATCACCCCGCCGCCCAAGGCCACCGCCGCCGAGCGCCTGCATGCGTTCAAGGAATCGACCTGGGCTTTGTTCCTGCCGGTGATCGTGCTGGTGGGCCTGAAGATGGGTGTGTTCACGCCCACCGAAGCCGCCGTGGTCGCCGCCGTGTACGCCTTGCTGGTGGCCACGCTGGTCTACCGCGAACTGCACTGGCACCAGGTGCGTGAGGTGTTCGTCAGCGCCGCCAAGACCACCGCTGTGATCATGTTCTTGGTCGCCGCCGCCATGGTGTCGGCCTGGTTGATCACGGTGGCCGACATCCCGAGCCAACTCATTGCCATGCTCGAGCCGCTGATGGGCAGCCCGACGCTGCTGATGATTGCCATCATGCTGCTGGTGATGGCCGTGGGCACCGCCATGGACATGACCCCGACCATCCTGATCATGACCCCGGTGCTGATGCCCGTCATCAAGGCCGCCGGCATCGACCCGGTCTACTTCGGCGTGCTGTTCATCATCAACAACGCCATCGGCCTGATCACCCCGCCTGTGGGCACGGTGCTCAACGTGGTGGCCGGCGTGGGCAAGATGCGCATGGACGAAGTCACCCGCGGCGTCATCCCCTTCATGGTGGCGCAGTTCATCGTGATGTTCATGATGGTGCTGTTCCCGTCTCTGGTGATGGTGCCGATGCGCTGGTTCACGGGCTGATCGGCAACCGCACATACCGAGAGATCAACCGATCCACAAGCTCACGCGTTGAGCCTTTTCCTTCCACCCCTGAGAGAGAGAGACAACACATGAAACGCATCATCCTCAAGACCCTGATCGCCGCCATCGCTGTGGCTGCCACCGGCTTGGCCGCAGCCCAAGAAAAGACCTTCAAGTTCGCGCTGCAAAACCCCAAGGGCCACCCGCTCGAAATGGGCGCCGTGAAGTTCGCTGAGCTGGTTGCGGCCAAGTCGGGCGGCCGCTTCAAGGTCAACGTGTTTGCCGGCGGCACGCTGGGTGGCGACGCCGCCAACGTGTCGGCCCTGCAAGGCGGCACGGTCGAATTCGTGATGCTGAACTCCGGCATCCTGGCCTCGCAGGTCAAGGACTTCGAAGTCTTCGACATGCCCTTCCTGTTCGCCAACGCCAAGGAAGCCGACACCGTGGTCGACGGCCCCTTCGGCCAAAAGCTGCACGCCAAGTTGGCTGAGAAGGGCATCATCGGCCTGGCCTACACCGAGCTGGGTTTCCGCAACATCACCAACAGCAAGAAGGCCATCAACACCGTTGAAGACCTGGCTGGCCTGAAGCTGCGCGTGATCCCCAACGCCATCAACATCGACTGGGTCAAGTCGGTCGGCGCCAACCCCACGCCGCTGGCCTTCCCCGAGGTCTATGCCGCGCTGGAACAAAAGGCCATCGACGGCCAAGAAAACCCGCTGAGCGTGATCCTGGCCAACAAGTTCTATGAAGTGCAAAAGAACTTGGCCGTCACCAACCACCAGTACAACCCGCAATCGATCATCTTCAGCAAGAAGGTCTGGGACACCCTGGCCCCGGCCGACCAGAAGCTGATCCAGGACGCGGCCAAAGAAGCCGCCGTCTACGAGCGCCAAGTCAACCGCTCCAAGTCGGCCGACGACCTGGCCGAGCTGAAGGCCAAGGGCATGCAAGCCACCGAACTGAGCGCCGCCGAACAAGCCAAGCTGCGCGAAAAGTTCAAGCCCGTGGTCGAAAAGCATGGCGCCGCCATTGCTGCCACCCTGGCCGAGCTGCAAGCTGAACTGGCCAAGATCCGCAAGTGATCTGAGTGCGCCGGGGCCGCCGCAGCTGAGGCGCGGCGGCCCTTTTTTTGTCCGCTGTGTTGATCCGCTGTGTGCCACAGCGGGCCACGCATCCCCGTATTCATCCTCTTTCTGAGCCGAGGTCTGCTGTGAGTGCCACCCCCCTGTCTCCCCCCGCCACCCCGCGCAAACTGCTGGTGGGCCTGATCGGCCAAGGCATCCAGCAATCGATGACCCCGGCCATGCAGGAAGAAGAAGCACGCCAACAAGGCCTGCGCCTGCACTACCAACTCATCGACCTCGACCTGCGCAAGCTCGGTGTCGAGGCCCTGCCTGGCCTGATCGACGCTGCCCGCACCATGGGCTTTGCCGGCCTCAACATCACCTACCCCTGCAAACAGGCCGTGCTGCCGCTGCTCGATGAGCTGTCCGACGAGGCGCGCGCCATGGGTGCGGTCAACACCGTGGTGTTCAAAGACGGCCGCGCCATTGGCCACAACACCGATGGCTCCGGCTGGGCCTGGGGCTTCCAGCGCACCCTGCCCGATGCCGATTTGAGCCGCGTGGTGCTGCTCGGCGCCGGTGGCGCCGGCTCGGCCATCGCCCACGCCGCCCTGCGCATGGGCGTGGGCCACCTCACCTTGGTCGACAGCGACGCCGCCCGCGCCAACGGCCTGGCCGACACGCTCAACAGCCTCTACGGCGCCGGCCGCGCCAGCGGCAGCACCGATGCCGCAGCCGCCCTGCAAGGCGCCACTGGTTTGATCCACGCCACGCCCACCGGCATGGACAAGCTGCCCGGCCTGCCGCTGGACGCCGCGCTGCTGCACGCCGGCCTGTGGGTGTCCGAGGTGGTGTACTTCCCGCTCGACACCGCGCTGCTGAAGGCCGCGCGCGCTGCCGGCTGCCGCGTCTGCCACGGCGGCACCATGGCCGTGGGCCAGGCCGTCGGCGCGTTCGAACACTTCACCGGCCTGCAGGCCGAACCAGCCCGCGTGGAAGCCCACTTCCTGGCCATGCTCGAAGCGCGTCGCGGCTGAAACCACGCCCGCATCCTCCCGCCCTGAGGCCCGAGACCCGACGCCTCTGCGTGGGCCGGCCATTGCAAAATGGCAGCCCACCGTCTGACCACCGTCTGACCACCGCCACCGCCATCGAAAGCCCACCGCCATGAGCAGCAGCCCCCTGAAGAAGATCCTCGTCCTCAACGGCCCCAACCTCAACCTGCTCGGCCAGCGCGAGCCCGCGGTCTATGGCTCGACCACGCTGCCCGATGTGGAAGTGATGTGTCGCGCGGTGGGTGAGCGCCTGGGCATTGCCGTGGAGTGCCAACAAAGCAACCACGAAGGCGTGTTGATCGACGCCCTGCACGCCGCCGGCCGCGCGCAAAAAGCCGGTGAACTGATTGGCGTGGTGATGAACCCCGGCGCCTACACCCACACCTCCATCGCCCTGCACGACGCCATCAAGGGCGCCGAAGTCACGCTGATCGAAGTGCACATCTCCAACGTGCACGCCCGCGAGTCCTTCCGCCACCACTCCTACATCTCCCCCGCCGCCGCCGGCATCATCGTCGGCTGGGGCGTGGATGGCTACGTCATGGCCATCGAAGGGTTGGCGCGCAAGGCGGGCTTGCTGGCGCGCTGAACCGGCGCGTGGAGCCGGGGCGTCGAGGTGCGGACTCGGCCCCCGTGGCCAGTGAAGATCGGCCGTGACTGGGGTCGCTCCTGACCCATCGACCATGTGGCCGTCGCGCAAATCTATGCCTGATGGCCTGCGTTCAACGGTGGATGTCAGCGGGCTGTCGCTTGCGGGAGGCTCAATGGACCGAAAGGTCAGGCGTGGGCGTAAAGGCTGGCCTATTGTTCGGCTAAAAGTCTCTCTCGGCGACGCAGACAAGGACTGCAAAGTCTTCTGCAGTTTGCTCGTGCGGGTTTCCAAGATAGCCGCACCGCGCGTTTGCAATTGAGGCCCCTCGACTCAGCTCAGTCAGCCGGGCAACCGGGGTTTCCGCACCCGCAGAGATGGGGCCGATTGATTTTGATACGCGAGCAACCCTCTCGGGATGCGCGGCCTCTAGTCCGGCCCAAAGAGTGATTGCGTCCATATGGTCTACGCCGCCATCTGCTCGCGCGTCATCACCTGGCGCTGAATCTCGTCCATGGACGGCAGCGTCTTCAAGTCGTAATTGGCCTGCATGACCAACCAGGATGCGGCATCGCCACCAAAGTATTTCGCCAGGCGAGCTGCGGTGTCGGCGGTGACGGCACGGCGTTCTTTGACGATCTCATGGATGCGTGTCGCCGGAACGCCGAGTGCCACAGAAAGGGCATTGACGCTGAGGCAGAGCGGCGCCAGATAGTCCTCGCGCAGCACCTCGCCCGGATGGACCGGGCGCATGCGGTTGATGGGGTGTGCCATGTTGATTCCTTCAGTGGTAGCCCACGATTTCCACGTCAGCGGGGCCGGCTTCGGACCACACAAAGCAGATGCGCCATGGGTCGTTGATGCGAATGCTGTGCTGCCCCTTCCGATCTCCCTTCAAGGCTTCAAGACGGTTGTCCGGCGGCGCTTTTAAGAAGTCCAGACTTTGTGCCGCCTCCAGTTGAGACAGCTTGCGCTCTGCCACGTGGATGAAGGACTTGAACTTCCTGGGGCTCTTGCCCTCATACAGCGCCTGCGTGTCTTTGCACTTGAACGACTGGATCATGCGCGCATCGCATTACGCGCGGCGTAATAGCGCAAGCGCTCTTGAGGCGTGCGGCGAGACGGCGCGTTTCGACGCCGACGTGTTGGCTGGCGATGATTTTTTATTCGAAATGGACGGGTGCGTGAGCGCCGCTCAGCGTGTCACCCGCAACAACTTCCCACTGTCCGTGAGCAAGTAAAGCCACCCATCCGGCCCCTGCCGCACGTCGCGGATGCGTTCGCCCAAGTTGGCCAGCAGGCGCTCGCGGGCGACTTCGGTGTCGCCGTTGAGCTGGATGCGCCACAGGGCTTGGCCGGCGAGGGAGCCCATCAGGGCGTGGCCGCGCCATTCGGGGAACTTGTCGCTGCTGACAAACAGCAGCCCGGCGGGCGCGACCGACGTGGGCACCCAGGTGGACACCGGTTCGGTGTAGGTGGGGGCATGGATGCCGCCGCCCACGCGGCAGGCCGTGCCGATCGGTGAGCCATAGGGGCAGCCATAGCTGCGCAAGGGCCAGCCGTAATTGGCGCCGGCGCGCACGTGGTTGAGTTCGTCGCCGCCTTGCGGGCCGTGCTCGTTGAGCCACAAGTCGCCCGAGTCGGGGTGAATGGCCGCGCCTTGCGGGTTGCGGTGGCCCAGGCTCCAGAGTTGCGGCAGGCCGCCGAGGGCGGGGTTGCCGGCGGGGGTGCTGCCATCGGGGGCGATGCGCACAACCTTGCCCAGGCTCTTGTTGACGTTTTGTGCGTTGGCGCTGCCGGGGTGGGCCGGGTCGTCTTGCTGGCGCTCGCCCAGGGTCACGAACAAGTTGCCGTCGGGCGCAAACGCCAGCCGCGATCCGTAGTGGCCGGTGCCGCTGACCTTGGGCACCTGGCGGTAGATCACTTCCACGTTTTGCAGGGTGCTGCCCACCAGCCGCCCACGCGCCACCGCCGTGCCGCTCAGGCCGGCCTCGTTGCCACTGCCGGGTTCCGAGTAGCTCCAGTACACCCGTGCATCGCTGGCAACGCTGGGGCCCACGGCCACGTCGAGCAGGCCGCCTTGGCCGCTGCTGTTGACGGGTGGCAGGCCGGTGATGGCGCTGAGCGTGTTGCCCGCGGGCGTCCAGCGTTGCAACGTGCCGGCTTTTTCGGTGATGAGCGCGCTGCCGTCGGGCAAGAAGGCCAGGCCCCAGGGGCTGCGCAGGTCGGTGCGCACGGCGGTGACGGTGAGGGCGATGCCGCTGGCGTTGACCGTGGGCACGACGTCGGCCGAGGCGCCGCCCCCACAGGCGCAGAGCATGAGCGCGGCAGCGGTACTCGCGACCGAGGCCCAGGCGCGCCGGCGGCTCAAAAACAGCGGACTCGACAGCGGCGGGCGTGTGCTTGGCATGCGGCCGAGCATAGGCCCACGCTGGCGGCTTGTGCGCTCAAGCCACTGGCGTCTGCGCGGGTGTCGACGGCTGCTGTTGCCGTTGCTGGCTGCGCCGCCCCATCGCATCCTGCAACAGCCGTGTCGCCGTGCCGCACCCGCTGACGGACCGAGTCAGTGCAGCAAGGTGGGCTGCTCGCCGCGCGTCAAGCCCGGCAGGCCTTGCCGCGTGGCCCAGGCCAGCGACCAGGCGCAGAACTCGTTCACCGGCATCGGCTTGCCCATGTGGAAGCCTTGCGCGGTGTCGCATTGCAGGTCGCGCAGCATGTCCCACACGGCGGCGTTCTCCACCCCTTCGGCCACCACGCGCAGGCCCAGGTTGTGGGCCAGGTCGATGGTGGAGCGCACGATCTTGGCGTCGTCGGCGTCGCGCTCCATGCCCATCACAAACGACTTGTCGATCTTCAGCTCGTCCACCGGCAATCGCTTGAGGTAGGCGAGTGAGGAGTAGCCGGTGCCGAAGTCGTCGATCGAGAGTTTGAAGCCCATGCTGGCCAGGCGCTCCAGCGTGGCTTGTGCGCGCTGTGGGTCGTCCATGATCGCGCTCTCGGTGATCTCCAGGCAGAAGGCTTCGGCCGGCACCTGGTGGCGCAGCAGCAGCGCGTCAAACTTGGCCGGCAGCTCGGTGTCCATCAGGTCGCGGGTGCTGAGGTTGATGGCCAGCACCAGCGCGTCCAGACCTTCGGCCATCAGCTGCAGCCACTGGCGTGCGGCCTCTTCAAACAGCCACAGCGTCAGCACGCGGATGAAGCCGGTCTGCTCGGCGTAGGGGATGAACTGCATCGGCGGCACCATGCCGCGCTGCGGGTGCTGCCAGCGCATCAGGCATTCGGCGCCCTCCACCACGCCGGTGGCCAGCGCCAGCTTGGGCTGCAGGTACAGGCGCAGCTCGTGGTGCTCCACCGCGTGGCGCAGCTCGGTCAGCAGCGACAGCGTTTGCGCGCTGCTGGCGTCGATGGCGCTGTCGTACACCAGCGGGCCGTCGCTGCGCCGCTTGGCGGTGTACATGGCCACCTCGGCGCGGCTGAGCAGGTTGTCGACCTCGTCGGCGTGCTGCGGCCAGCAGGCCAGGCCGATGCCGGCGCCCATGTCCACGGTCTGGCCGTCGAGCGCCATCGCGTCGTCAAACGAGCCCGCGATGCGCCGCGCCACGGTGAGCGCGCTGGCCGCATCGGCGCCGCGCAGCAGCACCGCAAATTCATCACCGCCCAGGCGCGCCACCAGGTCGCCGTTGCGCACCGCGTGCTGCTTCAGGCGCTCGGCCACGCGGCTGAGCATCAGGTCGCCAAAGCGGTAGCCGAGCACGTCGTTGACGTGTTTGAAGCGGTCGAGGTCGAGCATCACCACGGCCAGCGCGCTGCCTGTGCTGCGCGCGGCCTCGATGGCTTGGCGCACCGCGTCGCGAAACCGCGCGCGGTTGGGCAGGCCGGTGAGTGGGTCCCAGTAGGCGAGCTGCAGCACCTCGTTTTGTTTCTCGGCCACGCGCACGCGCATGCGCTCAAAGGCGTGGGCGAGCTCGCCGATTTCGTCATTGCGTTGCAGGCCGCCCATGGGCGTGGCGTAGTCGCCTTCGCCCAGGCGCTCGGCCGCGGCGGCCAGGCTTTGCAGCGGCGTCACCACATGCCGGGCGGTGAACACGCTGCCCACCGCAAACACCACCACGCCGAGCGCGGTGATCAGCAGCAGGCCGAGTTGCAGCGCTGCCGGTGTGCGCACCGCCTCGTCCACCGAGATCGACACCAGCCCCAGCACGGCCGCGCCGCCGGCGTGTTGTTCGCCACTCAGCCAATGGGCGCGCACGCCAAAGTCTTCGCCTTGCAGCATCACTTCGCGCAGCTGTTCGTTGCTGCGCAGCGCGGCCAGGGCGTCGCTCGGCGCGCCATCGCTCAGCGTCCGCGTGGCCTCGGCGGGCAAGGTGCTCATGCGCGATTGCCAGGTGGGCGAACCCGCCGGCCGCACCAGCACACTCAGGTGCAGCGCCGAGAGTTGCTGCATCTCGCTGGCCAGTTGCGGCGACAAGGGCAGGCCCAGCAGCACCCAGCCCACCAGCACGGGTGCCTTCACCGGCACCAGCACCACCTGCGTGGCTTGGCCGCCCACCACCGTCACGTCGCTGGCCTGGCCGCGCACGCGGGCCTGGCGCACCAGCCGCTCGATCAAGGGCGCGAGCTCTTGCGCGGCGTTGGCGCCCGCGCTCTCAGCCGTGCTGCGCAGGCGGAAGTCGGGGTCGAGCAGGGCGGCCGTGGTGGCGCCGATGCGCGCGCCGTGGTTGTCGAGCACCGAGGCGATGGTGTCTGCATCGTTGGAGGCCAGCGCCGAGCGGAAACCGTAGTCGGCGGCAAGCAGCGCGGCGCTGTCGCTCAGCGTTTGCGCCTGGTGCTCGATCAGGCTTTGCAGCACCCGCTCGCCCACGCGCAATTTCTCAGGCAGCGTGGTGCGGGCATGGTGGTTCAGGCCACTCTGGATGGCGCTGAAGCTGGCCACCTGCACCAGCAACAGCAGGCCCAGCGAGAGCGCGACGATGCGGGTGCCGATCGAGCGGTTGAGCATTCGAGAGAGGGCAGCGGGGAGCCGGTTCATGGCGCTTTGCTCGTGGGCAGGGCGATCTGTTGGCGCTGATCGGCGGCGGCCATCTGCAGCAGCTCGGGCCAGGCCACGGGTGGGCCGTTCAGCGCCGGATGCCACAGCCGCACGCGGTAGGCGCCGGCGGGCAGGGCCTCGATGCGTGCGCGGCCGTCTGCGCGGGCCAGCGCGAACCAGGGCGTGTCGGCCACGACGATCCAGGCGGCCATTCGGTCGTGGATGTTGCAGCCGAGCACGGCGATGCCGGGTTTGTCGAACACCACCGGCTCGGTGGGCACGCCGGCGTAGAGCTTGATCTCGAAGGTCTTGGTCGGTGAGATCGAGTAAATGTGGTGGCGCACGGTGTCGAAATTGGGGAAGGTCACCGGCGTGCCGGCCGCCACCACCGTCACCCGCGGCTGAAACGTGCGCTGAGCTTGCGAGACCTCGGTGAGCGCGCCGGGCTTGAGCGACATCTTGTTGCCCACCACCGGGTCGAGCAGCAGCACGGCATCGGGCAGCGGCTTGCCCGCGCTGTCGAGCAGCAACAGCTCCAGGGCTGCGGCGTGCGCCGTGCCGCTGCTCAGTGCGGCCGTGGCGGCCAGGGCCGCCACCGCCCCGCCCCGCTGGGCGCCCCCCATCAGGCAGAA
>JBEAOO010000303.1:0-22632 GCA_041164825.1 Pseudomonadota bacterium
TCTGGAATCCAAGTAATTCCCTCTCAGTCACGAGGTAACTGAGCCCCCCGTAAATCACTTCGTAAAAATCGAGGCGTGCTCGTTGCTGCTGCGTCGGAGAACACTGCACCCGCCTGACAAGCAGGACTTCCTCAAAACGAGGCAAAGGGTGTTCGCCCCCGAGCTCGCAGCTAGCCGTGTCAAGGCTGCGAGCACCTCGAACGTTTTCAGAGATAGTCTCAAACAGTGCCGGCAAAGCGCCGCTCTTGGCGGGTGCCGCGGGGGTTTGCGCAAGCGCACCGAACGACAGGGACACCGACACCGCCGCAGCAAAAATTCCTCGGAACATTGACACTCCCTGATTTTGTTGCGATGAGCATAGACGACCGCGCGAACGTACGGGGGCGTTAGATGTAGTGAGCGTTTTCCGGAGGTGAGCCGCCCCAGGTCCAGCCGCTAGGCTCACGGCATGAGCCACCCCGCCCCTGCTCTTTCTGAGAACATTCAGGCCGGGCGAAGCCACAGCGGCGAACGTAGGAAAGACGCGAGCTACTTCTAACCCGCCGGCATTGTTTTCAAGCTCTTTTTGAGGGGGTACTCGGTGCACAAATGTGAGACACAAACGACCAACTTAGCTATCATAAGTCGTTGATTTCTTTGGTTTTATACGATTTGATTGAGAGCCTCCTCCTCTCCACCAACCAAACTTGAAGGCCTCGCAGTGAGTCACTGCGGGGCCTTTTTCGTTGGAGCGCACTTGCTTGCCTCACCCACAAAGCAATCTCGCAGGTCAGTGTGACGGGCGCCCGCCCCGCGTCACGACAGCCGCTGCTTGCGGCCGGGGCAGCCCAACGCGGCGCACAGCATGAGATGCGCTCAAGCCTGGTTGAGCATGTCCGCCAGGCTTTCTGGCGACGGCAGCGCGTAGCTGCGCCAAACGAGCATGGCGCGCGCGTTGACGATGCTCACTTCGGTGGCGTGATCGGTGAGTGCACCGTTGCCGCTGGCGCCGAAAAGGCGCGCGACCGTGTCCATGCCTTCGGGCGCCGGGCGCGCGGCGAGCCAGCCGGGGCCGGCCTGGAAGCGTGCCAGCCAGGCGCTCATCGCGGCCGGGGTGTCTTCCAGCGGATTGATGCTCAGCGAGACCAACTGGATGCCCCGGGCCGCCGGGTTGCGCAACAGCGTTTGCACACGCTGGAACACCACGCCCTGGATGGGGCAGGTGGTGGTGCAGCCGGTGAACATCAGGTTCAGTGCGGTGGCGCGTCCGCGCATCAGTGTGGCCAGATCGGTGCGGCTGCCGTCGGCCAGTTGAAGCGGCAAGGCGGGCAGCGGCACGGGGGGCGAGATGCGCCCGCCGTGGTAGGGGATGAGGGCCGACTGGGCCCGCACCGAGCCCGCGCCGATGCTCGCGAGCGCGCCGCCAAGCAGCCGACGCCGGCCCTTGTTCAGGGCCTCGTCCCTCATAGACGGGGCCCTCATGGGCGGGTCACTCATGGTCGCCCCCGATCAGATGGCGCCACAAGTCGCCGCAATCCTGATCGGAGACGGTGTAGCGCGGCATCTGGACATTGACGATGAGATTCGCAGGATCTTGCCCGGTCTGCAGCAGTCGGCAGAAAGCGGCCAGGTCGTAGGCGGAGAGCGGGCCGCCGCGGCGCTCGCGGGGTGCGATCAGCCAGGCCCGCGTCAGCGCGGGGGCCACGGTGCGAAGCACCGGCGGGCTGCCGGCGGCGTCGTGGCAGTTGGCGCAGCGCAGCACCTCGGGCGGCAGGTTGCTGGTGTGCAAGGCAATCCGGCCCACCAGCGGCGCGGCGCCCACGAACAGCGCGCGGCCTCGCTCGGGCGACGGTTCGGCCCCTGCGGTGGCCCCCGCCCATGTGGGCTGGGCCGCCAACAGCACGGCCAACAGCAAAGCCAGCCGGCCGCAACGCGCGCTCATGGAATCTGCAGCGTGGCCGCGACGCTGGGCACGCGGTTCGCATTCATCGCGAACAGCATGTAGTAGCCCGGCAGCACCACGCCCGGGTCCGCGGGGATCGCGAGGCGGTAGGTGCTGGCGCCGGTTGCCGTGGTGCCGGTGGCGGTGGCGCTGAGCGGCACCCGGCGCTGGTCGTTGTTGGTGGTGTGGGTGACCGAGCTCAGCCGCACCAGCGCGAACGTGCTGACGGCCGAGTTGGTGTTCACCGTGATGGTGCCGCCGCGTGTGCCGGTGGCCGGTGCCGAGAGGATCGCTGGGCGGGTGGCGGCGGCGCCGTTGGCGTTGAGCAGATACGGCGGCGTGAGGATCTCGGCGTCGGTGTGGTTCTGCGCGCAGCCCGTGCCACACAGCCCGCCGCCACCCACGAAAACCCGCCCGTCCTGCATGAGCAGCGCGGTGCTGTGATAGGTGCGCGGCGTCTGCATGGGGGCGAGCAGATTCCAGTTGCCGGTCGCCGGGTCCCAGATTTCTGGGGTCAGCACCGCCGAGGTGTCGCTGAAGGGCTGCGGGATCGACTGCCCACCCACCACCACCACCTGCCCGGTCGGCAGAACCACGGCATTGGCCATCGCGCGCGCGAAGTACATGCTGGTCTGCTGCGTCACCACGGGCGTCTTGCCAAAGCCCTTGCTGATGTCGATGGTGTGCGCGGTGTTGCTGGCGTAGGTCGGCTGCACGTAGTTCTGCTGGTAGGCGATGGCGCCACCGGTCTTCAGGATCTTGCCAATGTCGTAGAGCACCGCCGTGCCGTTGATGCTGTAGCCGTCGATGCCGCGCAGGCCCGCGGACTGGATGGCGCCGGTGCCGGTGGTGGAGATCCAATTCATCTGGGCGCTCGGGCCGGCGTGGAAGACCGTGCCATTGGCCTGGGCAAACAGCCACAGGTGGTTGTCGCCGCGGTACACGCCTTGCGGGTCGGGGCCGATCACGTTGGTGGGCGGCACGCCGCTGAGCATCGTCCAGCCACTGTTGGCGTTCCAGACCTCGCCGTTCTTGGCGCCCTGCCCGCCGCTCCACGAGCCGCCCAGCGTGAACACATTGCCATTGGACAGCGGCGCGGTGCCTTGGTAGCCACGCGGGATGTTCATCGTCGCGGCGGCGCTCCAGGTGTTGCTGAGCCAGTCGTAGAGCGAGGTTTTCGGGCTGCTGTCGCCGCCATTGACCAGCAGGCGGCCGTCCGCGAGCATCGACGTGCCGGGACAGAACATGTCGGCACCGGCCGAGGTTTCGAGCTGTGCGGAGGAGCTGTTGGTGGCCGGATCAAACAGCGCGTAGTAGGTCTGCGTGGTCGCGAGCCCCACGTCGCCCTGAAAAGAGAACGGCGCGTTCGCCGCCCACATCATCAGCTTGCCGTTGGGCAGGTTGGCCGCGCCCACCGGGTTGACCGCGAGCGGGATCACCTTGGACCACGACGATGGCAGCGTGGCGGGTGGCGTCACCAGCGGCAGGATCTTGAACTGGTCGTTGAAGGCGGTGGCGCCCCCGCAAGGCCACTGCACGATTGGCGCGCCCACAGCGACCGAGCCGCCCGACACATTGGCGCACAAACCGCTGCCCCGGGAGACCAGGTGGTAGCCGCTGCCATAGGAGACGAACGACCATTGATCGTTCGGCATGTCGGTCTGGCACGGCCACTGGATCAGCTTGGTCCCGTTGCCACCAATGCCGCCCTCCACATTGAGGCACATGCCGCTGCTTTGCAGCACCAGCTGGCTGTAGCCGTTGGCCAAGGTCTGGATCTTCCAGGCGCGGTCTGACGCACCGGTGCAGGCGGCCTGCGTCACCGCGGTGCCATAGGCCGTGGCGGCACCGGGGACGCCGATGCACAGGCTGCTGTTGGCCCCCATCAGCGTGCCGATGTTGGTTTTCGCGGGCACGTTCAACGTGAACTGGTCGTTCAATGTCGCCGCGCCTTGGCAGCCCCACTGGATCAGCGGCGTGCCGCTCATGGCAGACGACCCGGGCACGTTCACGCACAGACCACTGCCGAGCGAGACGAGGTGGTAGTTGCTGCCCACCGCCAGCAAGGCCCATTGGTCGTTCCCGGCGCCCGGCTGGCAGGCGAACTGGATCAGGGCCGCGCCGTTGTTGCCGCCGCCGCCGCTGACGTTGAGGCACAAACCGCTGGCCTGCGAAACGATTTGGAAATGGCCATTGCCCTGGGGCAGCAGGGTCCAGGTGGTGTCGGCGCCGCCGCCGCAGGCGATCTGGGTGACCGGCGTCAGCGCCGCTGTGGCGGCGCCCGCCACGCCCAAGCAGAGGCGGTTGCCCGCATTGACGATCTGCGTGCTGGTGGCCGCCTGCGCTGAGGGCGAGAAGGACAGCGCCAGCAGCAGGCAGAGTGCGGCGAAACGGCGAAACAGGGTGTTGTTCATGGTGGTGTGGATCGAGTGTCTGGTCGCGGCCCGCACATGCCGCGTGCAGCAAACGCCAGACGCTCAACACGAACCCATGACCACAGTGTCGGCAGGGCCACCGGGCGCTGTCGACCCCGCGAATACGGGCACCGCGTGTAACGGTCAATCCTGAGAATTAGTCGTCACAGGGCAGGCTCGACAGGCGAGCTCGAATGTGTTCAGGGCCTCAGCCGCTCAGGGCTGGGGTGCTGGCACCTGCCCAAGCCTGCCCAAGCCCACCCAAGCCGGACACGTCGCACCGCCCCCTCGCCTGGCCGACGCCGCGCACGAGCATCACCCGCGTGCAAAAAAGGCACCGATTTGGCGCAGCGCGCGTCGATGCGCGCCCGACCTGCCTCGACTTTGGTGCAGTTTTGCCGCCCCAAGCGCCCGGAGCGCGCCCGACAGGCGGGATCAGCGCTGGCATGCACTTTGCATGTCAATCCGGCATCAACGAACGCGCTGAGCCCCCTGTTGGCGCTGTGCATTGATGCTCTCCAGGGTTCGCCAACGACGGCGAGCTTGTCCGATCTGATTCCAGTTCGGCGCCGGCATTCAGCCGGCCACACCCCCAAAAACCATTGCAGCGCTTGCCACTTCCGGCAGGGGCTTGCATGTCCGTTGCCCAGCACCTTGCGCTGGCGGCTCGTCTCTACCCCGCACTCAGAAGGATTTGCCATGAATATCGTTGTTATCGGTCACGGCATGGTGGGCCAAAAGTTTCTTGAAAGTTTGGCCGAAACCGGCGCGGCTGCCACGGGGCAAGTGACGGTGCTGTGCGAGGAGCCTCGTGGCGCCTACGACCGGGTTCACTTGTCGGAATTTTTCGCGGGCAAAAGCGCCGACGATCTGTCGCTGGTGCCGGCCGGCTTTTTTGAGCAGACCGGCTACAGCCTGCGCCTGGCCGCCCGCGCCGCCAGCATCGACCGCGCCGCCCACACCGTGACCACCCTGGATGGCGAGGTGCTGGGCTACGACAAGCTGGTGCTGGCCACCGGCTCCTACCCCTTTGTGCCGCCGCTGCCGGGCCGCGAACGCGCCGATTGTTTCGTCTACCGCACCATTGAAGACTTGGTGGCCATGCAGGAGTGCGGCGCGCGCTCCAAAAGTGGCGTGGTGATTGGTGGCGGCCTGCTCGGCCTGGAATGCGCCAAGGCCTTGCGCGACATGGGCTTGCAGACCCACGTGGTGGAGTTTGCGCCGCGCCTGATGGCGGTGCAGGTGGACGAAGGTGGTGGCCGCGTGCTGCGCCACAAGATTGAAGAACTCGGCGTGAAGGTGCACACGCAAAAACAAACGCTCGAAATCGTGGACGGCACCGAGGCCCGCCACCGCATGGTGTTTGCCGATGGCTCGCACCTGGAGACCGACATGATTGTGTTCTCCGCCGGCATCCGCCCGCGTGACGAGTTGGCGCGCGCCTGCGGGCTCGACCTGGGCCCGCGCGGTGGCATCGCCATCGACAGCGAGTGCCGCACCAGCGACCCCGACCTCTACGCCATTGGCGAGTGCGCGGCCTGGAACGGTCAGATCTTTGGCCTGGTGGCCCCGGGCTACCAAATGGCCCGCGTGGCCGCCCACCAGTTGGTGGGCCAGGACGATGCGGTGTTCGTGGGTGCCGACATGAGCACCAAGCTCAAGCTGATGGGCGTGGACGTGGCGAGCATCGGCGACGCGCACGGCACCAGCCCGGGCAGCCGCGCGTTCCAGTACACCGACGAGCGCCGCCAGGTGTACAAAAAGATCGTGGTCTCGGAAGACGGCCAACGCCTGCTGGGCGCCGTGCTGGTGGGCGATGCCACCGAGTACGGCACGCTGCTGCAAATGGCGCTCAACGGCATTGCGCCGCCTGAGAACCCGGAGTTTTTGATCCTGCCCAGCAGCGACGGCCAGGCCAAACCCGGCCTGGGTGTGGACGCCCTGCCCGAGAGCGCCCAGATCTGCTCGTGCAACGACGTCAGCAAAGGCCAGATCTGCGCGGCCGTGGCCGACGGCGCCACCACCATCGGCGCGCTCAAGAGCTGCACCAAAGCAGGCACCACCTGCGGGGGCTGCGTGCCGCTGGTGACGCAGGTGATGAAGGCCCACATGGGCAAGCTCGGCATGGCGGTCAACAACCACGTGTGCGAGCACTTCCCCCACTCGCGCCAAGAGCTGTATCACCTGGTGCGCGTGGGCCAGATCCACAGCTTTGACGCGCTGCTGGCAGCCCATGGCCATGGCTTGGGCTGCGACGTGTGCAAGCCCGTGGCGGCGAGCATCTTGGCCTCGTGCTGGAACGACTTCGTGCTCAAGCCCGAACTGGCCAGCCTGCAAGACAGCAACGACTACTTCCTCGGCAACATCCAAAAAGACGGCACCTACTCGGTGGTGCCGCGCATGCCCGGCGGCGAGGTCACGCCCGATGGCCTGATTGCCGTGGGCCAGGTGGCCAAGAAATACGGCCTCTACACCAAGGTGACGGGTGGCGCGCGGGTCGACATGTTTGGTGCCCGCGTGGAGCAGTTGCCCGCCATTTGGGAGGAGCTGATCGCGGCCGGCTTTGAGTCGGGCCACGCCTATGGCAAATCGCTGCGCACGGTGAAGAGCTGTGTGGGCTCCACCTGGTGCCGCTACGGCGTGGGCGACAGCGTGGGCCTGGCCGTGCAATTGGAGAACCGCTACAAGGGCTTGCGCGCGCCGCACAAGATCAAATTTGGCGTCTCGGGCTGCACCCGTGAATGCGCCGAAGCGCAGGGCAAGGATGTGGGCATCATCGCCACCGAGAAGGGCTGGAACCTCTATGTGTGCGGCAACGGCGGCATGAAGCCGCGCCACGCCGAGCTGCTGGCCGCCGACCTGAGCCAAGAAGAGATGGTGCGCATGATTGACCGCTTCTTGATGTTCTACGTGCGCACGGCCGACCGCCTGCAACGCACCAGCACCTGGCGCGACAACCTCGAAGGTGGGCTCGACTACCTCAAGAACGTGGTGGTGAACGACAGCCTC
The DNA here is from genome assembly GCA_041164825.1 of Pseudomonadota bacterium. GTDB lineage: Bacteria > Pseudomonadota > Gammaproteobacteria > Burkholderiales > Burkholderiaceae_C > JBEAOO01. Next base: position 7,345 of record JBEAOO010000303.1, read on the forward strand.
GGCCTGGGCGCCGAACTCGAAGCGCAAATGCAGCACGTGGTCGACACCTACGCCTGCGAGTGGAAGGCCGCCATCAGCAACCCCGAAACGCGCAAGCGCTTCCGCTCGTTTGTGAACAGCGATCGCCCGGACGAGCACGTCGTGTTTGTGGAAGAGCGCGGCCAGATCCGCCCCGCCCGGCCGGAAGAGCGCACTGCCGCTGCCGTGACCGAGAACGCCTGACCCCGACTGCATGTCGTTGATCCCCCCTCCAAGGACACCCCCCATGACCACCGACACCTCGACCTCCGACACCCCAACCTGGACCGCCATCTGCGCGGTCGACGACATCCTGCCCAACACGGGCGTGTGCGCCCGCGTGGCCGAGCACCACGTGGCGGTGTTCCGGGTCGGCAGCGACCAGTTCTACGCGCTCGACAATGTCGACCCGCAATCAATGGCCAGCGTGCTGTCGCGGGGGCTGATTGGCAACCTGGGCGAGCGCCTGGTGGTGGCCTCACCCATGTACAAGCACCACTACGACCTCACCACCGGCGCCTGCGTGGAGTCCGAAGCGCACTCGGTGCGGGCCTTTGCCGTGCGCGCCACGGCGGGGCAAGTGTGGGTGGCGGCAGCGTGAATCTGGCGCCGCAGCCCGTGAGCTGCGGCGTGGCGGCATCCGCGGGCCGCGGGCCGCGGGCCGGGCCCGCTTCGCCGACGTGAGCCACCGGCCGCCGCGCGACGTGGCCGCCCCCGAGCCCCCCTTTGTGCTCAACACCAGGCGCCTGCGCCACCAATGGCTTGATCAGGCCGCGGCCCGCGCCCTGCGCCACACGCTGATGGCCCTGGGCCGCCCGTTGGGCTGTGCCGACGCGGTGCTGATTGGCCGCGAGGCCGAGGCGTCGGGGCGCACAGAGACTTGGCTGCGGCTCGTGCATTCCGGCGCTGCGCAAACTGGTGCGCAGCACCGCACCGGAGGCAGCCCTCGCATGATGGCCGCTGGCGCAGCACCCACCGTGCGCCAGCGCGTTCAAGCGCTCAACGTCGGGGCAAATACACGAGCCAGTAAATCAACAGCAGGTTGATGAACACAGAGATGGCAAACGCCACCTTCCACACCGCCGTCGGGTCGCGCTCCAACAGCGCCGAGGCACGTGCTGGCGTCAGCGGGCGCGAGGCGCCTCGCTCCAGCGCCAGCAGCATCTCCTCGGCGGTTTCAAAGCGTTGCCGCGGGTCGCGCGCCACGCTCTTGAGCACCAGGTGATCGAGCCAGATCGGCACATCAGGGCGGCTGCGCGACGGCGACACCGGATCGCGCCGGTAGCGTCCGCGCTGAAACGGCTCCACCTCGCCATACGGCAGCTTGCCGGTCAGCCACACATACAGCGACACCCCGAGCGCAAACAGGTCGGACTGCGACGTGGCGCGTGACGCCGTGGGGTCATCGCCCCACTGCTCCGGGTTCATGTAGCTCGGCGTGCCGGCGTGCAGCAGGCGCAATTGCTCGGGCTCTTTGCCCGAGAGCGCCACGCCCAAATCGAGGATGCGCCACTGCCCGTCTTGCCCGCGGTGGAGGTTGTCGGGCTTGATGTCGCGGTGGATCACGCCGTGCTGATGCAGGCGGCCGAGCGTGCGCACCAAGCTGGTCGCAGCGGCCACCACCTCGGGCACCGCAAAGGCCGTGCGACGATCCAGCAGCGCGGCCAGCGTGTCGCCCTCCAACCAATCGGACAAGGTGTAAAACGCGGTCGCGTTGACCGGCTCGGTGATGTGCAACAGCCCTTCGGCCTGCCGCTCCGACACGCGCGCACCCAGCCACGCCTCGTGGGCCAACATCTCGCGTTCTTGCGCGTCGTTGGCGCGCGACTCGTGCAGGGTCTTGAGCGCATGCAGCGCCCCGGTGTGCACGTTTTTCACCCGGTACACGCGGTGCACACCGTTGCTGAACACCGAGGCCTCGACCACGAAGTCGTCCACCCGCTCGCCCACGGCCAAGCGCGACAACACCGGCAGCTGGTGGCCGCGGCGCGACATGTCGGCCAGGCTGACCACATCCAGGCCTCGGATGCGCACCACCAGCGCCGTGGCGTTGTCGCGCCCGCCCGAGGCCAGCGCGCGGCTCACCAGCGCCGCGGCGGCCTCTTGCGCGCTGTCGCGGGTGGCCAGGTCGGCCAACTGGTGAGGCCGCAACGCACCATGCACGCCATCACTGGTGAGCACAAAAATGTCGCCCACCTGGGTGTCGCCATTGAGGTAGTCCACGCGCAGCGCGTCGTCCAGGCCCACGGCGCGCGTGAGGCCGTTTTGAAACTCGGTTTGCCCCATCACGTGGTCGTGGGTGAGCTGCATGCACTCGCCATCGCGAATCAAGTAAGCACGGCTGTCGCCCACGTGGGCCACCGTGAAACCGTGCGCGCGCAGCACGATGGCGGTCAGCGTGCAGGTGCCCGATTCGGCGGGCGGGCCACCCGGCTGGCGGGTGTTTTGGCGGCGCCGGTTGTGGTCGGCCAGCCAGGCGTTTTGGGCGCCGATCACGCGGTCCAGGGCCACCGTCGGGTCCCAGGTGGCGGGGGTGGCATACCAGTCCGACACCAAGCTCGCCACGGTGGTCTGCGCGGCCTCGCGGCCCAGGCCACCGGTGGACACGCCATCAGACAAGGCAGCGATCACCCCCCACGCGGCCTCTTGTGCGGTCGGGGTGCGCACGGCCGCGAAATCTTCCATGCTCGACCGGGGGCCACGCTCCGACACATGACCAATCTCGACATCAAAACTCACACCCGCTCCGATCCGTTTCGCACAAGGTGGGTGAGCATACGTGGCAATGCGCGCGTGCCGAGCACAGCTGGCGATCAGAACAACTGGCCCTGCCCCACAGGCACCACCGGGCCGCGGCGGCGGCGTGTGGTGGTGGATGTGGTTGTGGATGTGGTGGTGGATGTGGTGGTGGACGGCAGGCCGCTTTGGCGCGAGCCGTGTTGACGCTGGATCGCGTCGGCCTCGGCGCGCGCTTCGCCGGTGTGGCGCACGCCATAGAGCTGCGCCTTGGCGGCGGCCAGCGCGCTGCGCTCGTCAACGATGGGGCGCGGGTAGGCCGCGCTGCCGATCTCGGGCACCCACTGGCGCACATACAGGCCTTGCGGGTCGTGGTCGCGCGCTTGCTTGGCGGGCGAATACATGCGCAGCGTGTTGATGCCGGTGGTGCCCGATTGCATCTGCATCTGGCTCCAATGGATGCCGGGTTCGAAGTCGAGAAACTGGCGCGCCAGAAACAGCCCCGGCGCGCGCCAATGCAGCCCCAGGTGGTAGGCCGCAAAGCTCACCAACATCGCCCGCATGCGAAAGTTGAGCCAGCCGGTGGCGCGGAGTTGGCGCATGCAGGCGTCCACCATCGGGTAGCCGGTGCGGCCCTCGCACCAGGCCTGCAGGCGCTCGGCATCCGCCTCGCCGGGGTGCACGCCGTCACCGGCGCGCAGGCCGTCCATCGCGCGCGCCACGTTGCGCCACTCGATGGCGGGCTCGTCTTCGAGCTTTTGCATGAAGTGGCAGTGCCAGCGCAGCCGGCTGGCAAAACCGCGCAAGCCGTACGCCAACTCGCGATCGGGCGTGTGGGCCATGCGTGCTTCGGTGGCCTGGTGCACGCAGCGCATCGACACCGTGCCAAACGCCAGGTGCGCGCTCAAGCGGCTGCAGCCCTCGACGGCGGTGAGCGGGCTGGACAAAGCGCGGCGGTAATCACGGCCCCGGCCGCCCAAAAAACTCGCCAGCGTGGCCCATGCGGCACGCTCGCCACCCGGCGGCACGGGCACGCTCGCGGCCGGCACACCCAGGTCGCGCAGCGTGGGGAGGGGGCTGGGCACGCTGCCGTTGGGCGCGCTGAAGCCACGCACCGCAGGCACTTCGTCGGCGTCCATGCGCTGCGCCCAGCGGCCCGCCCAGCCCGCACGCGAGCGCAGGCGCCGCACCACGCCGGTCTGCGGCAGCTCCAGCCACGCCACACCCTGCGCCCGGCACCAGGCGGCCACCGCAATGTCGCGCGTGTAGCTCCAGCCCGGGCCGGTTTCTTCGTGGCTGAACACGTGGCTGAAGCCCACTTCGCGCTGCAGCGCCTGCAACACCGGCACGGCCGAGCCCACGCGCACGATCAAGGGCAGGCCCAGCGCGGCCAACTCGCGCTGCAACGCGGCCACGCTGGCCAGCAAAAACGCCACGTGCTGCGGTGCGCACTCGGGGCTCTCCAGCCACTCGGGCTCGACCAGCACCAGGCCCAGCGCACGGCCAAAGTGGCCCGCCTCGGCCAGCGGCGCGTGGTCACGCACGCGCAGGTCGCGCTTGAACCACACCAAGGCGGTGGGCTCACGGTTGGACTCATGCGGGCTTTTGCTCAAAGGCATAAGTTCTCCATGACCGAGACGTTCAGATCACTGCCCAAGGCGAACCGAATTCCGACGTTTGAGCAAGGAGCGCTGTGCCGCATTCGCTTTGCTCCGTGTCCTCCGCCGGCCTGCGGCCGGCTCCCCCTTTACCTGCGCAAAGCGAATGCGGCACAGCGCTCCCCCACCGGTGCTGGCATGCCACGACGCGCGCCACAGTGATGGTGGGGCGGTGATGGGACGGGCCGATGTGCGCAGGTAAAGGAGGAGGAGCCGCGCAGCGGCTCCGGGGGACACGGCGCACATCGGCCCGGCCCATCGCCGCCCTCGCGCCACACGTCGAGCGGTGGAGGCCTGGCACCAAGGCCTGCAATGCGCCCAGACGCGACTCCACGCTGGCCACCGCCACTCAGCGCACCAGCGGCCGCACGGTGGTGAAGCCGCCATCCACCGCAATCACCTGCCCGGTCAGTCGCGCGGCGCCGTCGCTCAGCAGCCAGGCCATGGCATCGGCCACCTGCGCGGCGCTTTGCACACCGCCCAGCGGGTACTGGCGCGACGCACCTTTGCGCATGGCGGGCAACTTGAGCATCGACGCGGTCATCGGCGTCTCGGTCATGCCCGGGGCCACGGCGTTGACACGCACGCCTCGCGCCGCATACGTGGCGGCCGCGCTGCGCACCAGTGCCTCCACCCCGCCCTTGGCCGCAGCAATCGCCTCGTGGTTGGCCACGCCAATGCGCGCCACCACCGAGCTGGCCAACACCGCCGCGCCGGGCCCCCCCTGCAGCCCGCCCAGCCAGGCTTGCAGCATGAACACGGCGCTGTCGAGGTTGATGCGCATCAGCTCGCGGTAGGCCTCGGTGCGGGTGCGGTGCAGGGGCGCGATCAGCGTGCTGCCCACGCAGTGCGCCAGGCCGGTGGGCGCCGCACCCAAGGCCTCTTGGCAGGCGGCGATGGCCAGCGCAGCGCCCTCAGGCGTGGTGGTGTCGGCGGCCACGCGCAGCGCCGCCGGCACATCGGCCAGCCGCTCGGCATCGCGGCCCACCGCCACCACGCGGTGACCCTGGGTGTGAAGCTGTTGCGCCAAGGCGCGGCCAATGCCGCCGCTGGCGCCGGTGATGAGAACGATGGAGGTCATGGTGCGGGTGCCGAAGCCAGTGTTGAAGCGGTTGCAGGAGCAGAAGCCGAAACAGAAAAAGACGGCGTGAACGCCACCGCGGCCAACAGGTCAGCCGCCGTGGCCATGCCGCGCGTGCTGTGTTTCCACCACGGGGTGAACGCCTCAAAAGCGCGCTCGGTGGGCGCAAACAGCGCTGGCGCGTTGCGGCAGTCGGCCCACTGCGTGAGCCACGGCGCCAGGTGCATGTCGCCGATGCTGCGCACGCTGCGGGCGCCTTGCAGGGCCGCACCCATGGCCGCTGCATCGCCCTGCCAATACAGCGCCGCCAAGGCCGCCATGCGCTGGCCGACGAAGCGCCAGCGCTGCAGGCTCCAGGGCCAGGCGCGGTGGAAGTCGGCCACCCACAGGCCGATCACCAGCGTGTCGGCGGGCAGGTCGGCCGGCAACTCGCCCAGCGCCCACGGGTGCACCAACCACACATCGCGGTCGGCCACGGCTGCGGCGTCAGGCGCGGTGGCGCCCAGGTCGGCGGGTGCTTGCGTCAACAGCGTGGGTTCTTGCGGGCCCGCGGCCGCGAGGCGGTTGGGTGCGGGCGCGCGCAGCTCGCGGGCCAAATGGTCGAGCGCCTCGTAGCTGGTGTCGATCACGCTGCCCGGGCTGTGCCAAGGCGATGGGGCGAAGCGCGCCACGTTCTGTGCGTTGAAGAGGTAGGGCTTGCTGCTGCCCGTACCGGCCACCCACTGCCAGCTGAGGTGGTTGCTGGCCAGGTCACCATCGAGCAAGTGGCCATACAACCAATCGGCCCCGGCGCGCCAATGCACCTGGCGCACATGCACCACATAACTCGCCAACCACATGCGCGCGTGGTTGTGCAGCAAGCCGGTGGTGTAAAGCGTGCGCACGGCCTGGTCGATCACCGGCACGCCGGTGCGGCCCTCGCGGATGTCGGCGGGCAGCGTGCTGGCGTAGGCGGCATCAGGCAAGGGCCCGGCGTGCAGCGATTGCGTGATGCCCTCACCGCGCCGCTGCCACACGTGTTGGTAAAACGCGCGCCAGCCCAACTCATAGACCCACTTGTGCTGCACGTCCATCGGTTGCTGCGCGTTCACCCCCGCCAGCACCTCGGGCAGGCTGACGAAGCCGTGCGTGAGGTAAGGCGAAAGACCGCTGACCGCGCCGTCGAGCGCATTGCGGGTGCGCGCATAAGCGCTGGGGCGCACGGCGGCGATGCGCGCGCGGGCAGCGGCCAGCGTGGGCGGGTGGGTGTCCAGATTCAGGTCCAGGGGCAGGGACTGATCAGCCATGCGCCCCCCCCACCTCACCACGGCGGATGGCCGCGGCGCGCTCGGTCACGGCGAGCTTTTGCGCATCGCTCAGCCGGGCCAGGTTTTTCACCTGCAGCGCGATGCGCGGGTTGCGCGCCAGCATCGCCTCATGCCGCATCAAAAAATCCCAATACAAGGTGGTGAACGGGCAGGCGCGCTCGCCCTCGCGCTGCGCCGGGTCGTAGCGGCAGCCGGCGCAATGCGGGCTCATGCGCTGGATGTATTTGCCGGTGGCGATGTAGGGCTTGCTGCCCATCACGCCGCCATCGGCGTACTGGCTCATGCCCAGGGTGTTGGGCAGCTCTACCCATTCCACCGCGTCCACATACACGGCCAAATACCACTCGTGCACCTGCTGCGGCTGCACGCCATACATGAGCGCAAACAAGCCCGTCACCATCAGCCGCTGGATGTGGTTGGCGTAGCCGTGGGCGAGCGTTTGCGCCAGCGCGTCGCGCAGGCAGGCCATGTCGGTGGCGCCGGTCCAGTACCAGGCGGGCAGTGCCTCGTGGGCGTCGAGCGCGTTGCGCTCGGCATAGGCGGGCATCTGCGTCCAGTACACGCCGCGCACGTACTCGCGCCAGCCCAAGATCTGGCGGATGAAGCCTTCGACGCTCGCCAGCGGCGCCGCCCCCGCGTGAAACGCCGCTTCGGCCGCAGCCACGACCTCGCGCGGGTTCAGCAGCTTCAGGTTCAGTGCGGCCGACAAGTGCGAGTGGTGCAACCACGGGTCGCCGGGCCATATCGCATCCTGGTAGCGGCCAAACAGCGGCAGGCGCTCGGTGATGAAACTGTGCATGGCCTGCAGCGCCTGCTCGCGGGTCACGGGCCACGCAAAACTCGCCAGCTGGCCGGGGTGATCGGCAAAACGCGACTGCACCAGCGCGATCACTTCGCGCGTGATCTCATCGGGCGCAAAAGCGCTGCGCGGTGGCACGAAGCCCGGCCCGGCGGCGTCAAACGCCTCGCGGTTGTCCGCGTCAAAATTCCACTGCCCGCCGATGGGCTCGGCACCGGGACGGCCGTCGGCGCGCGGCTGCATCAGCACGCGGTGGCGCTGGCGCTGCTCGCGGTAGAAGTACTCCATGCGCAAGGCCTTGCGGCCTTTGGCATAGGCCGCGAACTCCCGCACCGTGCCATAGAAATGCCGGTCATCGCGGATCTCCAGCGTCAGCCCAGCGCGCGCGGCCTCGGTCTTGATGAGCTGCAGCACACGCCAGTCGCCGGGCGCGGTCATCCGCAGCGACGCGGGTTGCAGCCGGGCGATGTCGGCCTGCAGTTGCGCGCTCAAGCTGCCGGCGTTGGCCGGGTCGTCCAGGCGGGTGTAGTGCAGCGGGCGACCAGCCGCTTGCAGGGCCACCGCAAAGTGCCGCATGGCCGCCAAAAATAGCGCGGTGCGCGGCTGGCTCGACCACACATGCGTTGACTCTTCGGCCACCTCGGCCATCCACACCGCGTCTTGCGCGGCATCGAAGCCATCCAAGGCGGCGGCACCCAGATCGAGCTGGTCGCCCAAGACCAGCACCAGCGTGCGCAACAGCTCAGCCATGGCTGGGCTTGGCCTTGAGGCGGCGGCAGGCCTCGGAGCAGTACTTCACCTCGGCCCAGTTCTTGGCCCAGCTGCGGCGCCACGTCATGGGCAGGCCGCAGCCCACGCAGGGCTTGCTCGGCAGGGCTGCCTTGTTGCCTCTGAAGCCACCGCGCGCCAAGCTGCTCATGCTTTTTTGGCCCAGGCGCTGCACCAGCCCGCGCCTGCCACCTGCTTGGCGCCAAACAGGGGGCAGCCACCGGCCTTGTCGGCCGCCTTGCCTTGGTACAGCGCACAAACGGCGCAGTTTTGTCCCGCGGCGTACTTGGGGTACTTCTTGGCGTCAGCGCGTTTGGCCTCGCCCACATAGCCCAGGGCGGCCGCCTGCGGGTCTTTCTCATCGAGCAGGGCTTGGGCCTGGGCCTGGGCGCGCCCGGCCAGCGCCACGCTGGCACCAGCCACGGACAGCATCAACAACGTGCGACGGGGAACAGATCGGGTCATGGTGGGCTCCTGCAGAGCGGGTTGGGGAACGACAAACCAGGATCGGGACAGCAACAACAACATCGGCGAAACGCATCGGGCCCGCGCGACTCAGGGCTCGCACACGCTCACGGCCGGCGCCGGTGCCACTGACGGCGGTGCTTCTGCCGGCAGCGGCTGCTCGGGTGCCGAGCCCAGCGGTGGCGGCGCCTGCAGCAGCGTCTGCACCAGGGCCTGGGCCGACAACCAGGCGCCCTCCGCACCCACACCACCCAGAAAATCGCCACACACACCCAAGCCCTGCGCGGCATCCCACCAGCACGCAGCGGTGGGCTGGGCGGGCGGCTGCGGTGGCAGCGCGTAGCGCCAGCGGTGCACCACGCTGTGCCGCCACACCACGGCGCGGCCAAGCGCCTCGGCCAGCGCGTCTTGCAACTGCTGCTGCACCCACTCGGGCTTCTGCGCCATGTGGCGGCGGCTCCAGCCGCCGCGGGCATGGGCCACCCAATGCGCCTGGCCCGGCACGGGCGTGCGACCCGGTCGCGCGTCCTGCCGCAGCACCCAGGCCAAGGGCCCGTGTGGCGGGCAGTGCACCGTCCAAGCGGCAACAGGGTCGGCAGCGGGGTCGCCAGCGGGCGCAAGCTCGTCGTCGGTCACGGCCATCAAGGTCCAGCCCGCTTGCATGGGCACCAGCGCAGCGTGGCGCGCCCAATCGCTGCGATGCGCTTGCAGCAGCGGTGCGGCCTGGGCCGGCGGCAGCGCCAGCAGCACCCCATCCACAGCGCTGGTCTGCAGTGCGCCGTCGGCCCAGACCTGCCAACCCTGCGGCGTGCGCTGCAGACCGTCCACCGCGCACGACCAGGTGGTGCGCGCATCGCCCAGCAAGTGATGGCACAACGAAGGTTGATCGGGCACGGGCACCCAGAGCGGCCCGGCTTGCGGCAGAGGCAGCGAGTCGGCGCGCTGATGCGGTGCCCAGGGCGCCACCCAGCCCGCCTGCGTGGCCTGGGCCAAAAAGCCCTGAAAGGCCGGGCTGCGCGCGCTCAGGGCCACGCAGCCGTGGTCCATGGGCGTGCTGTGTGGCAGGCCATCGCGGTCGGTCCAGACCATGCGGCGGGTGGCCAGCCGCCCGCCGGGGCCACGCGATTTGTCAAACACCTGCACCGCGTGGCCTTGGGCGCGCAGGGCGTGCGCACAGGCGGCGCCAGCCAAGCCGGCGCCGATCACGGCCACGGAGAGTGCGGGAAAACGGTTCATGCCGAAGATGCTACGCTGACTGGCGTCGTTTCAGCGTCATTGGCCGCTTCACAGCGGATTCAAGCGGGCTATTCGGCGTCAATACCGCGTCAACGCGGCGCCACTTCCGCACCACCCAGCAGACCTCACAAAGCGCGCCACCGCCATGCCCAAGCCCAAGCCGCATCACACCCCGCCCGCTGGCCCCACGCCGGCTGCCACACGCAGCACCCGGGCTGGCAGCCCCCCCGCTGCGCCGGCCCCGCACCCGCCGGCCTCCTCCGGCCACCGCAGCGGCGCCGTGGCGCGCATGTTGCGCATGCCCGTGGCCACGCTGCGCGTCTGGGAGCGGCGCTACGCGGTGACGCAGCCCGCGCTCTCGCCCAGCGGCCAGCGCCTGTACTCGGGCGACGACGTGCGGCGGCTGGGCCTGATCAAACAACTCACCGACCTGGGCCACGCGATTGGCCAGCTGGCCGCGCTCGACATGGCGCAGTTGCAGCAGGTGGCCGCCACCCATGCGAATGTGCTGGCTGGCGCGCGCCAGGGGCTGGCCGCGCCGGAGCCGCCCACCACGCCGCCGCCGGCCTGGCGGGTGGCCGTGATCGGGCCGGCGCTGGGCAGCCGCCTGCGCCGGCCCGCGCTGCGGCGCCGCCTGGGCGCAGGGGTGCAGTGGTTGGGGCCGTTTGACGATCTGGCCCAGGCCGCGGCCTCGCTGCCCGCGCAGGCGGTCGATGCGCTGCTGATCCACGCGCCGCGCTTGCAAGCCGACTGGCTGGCCACCTGCGATGCCGAGGCTCCTGCGTGGGCAGAGCTGCCCAAAGCGGTGCTCTACGGCTTTGCGGCCGAGGCGGTGTGCGAAGCCCTGGCCCAGCGTGGCGTGGCGCTGCTGCGCGAGCCCCAGCCCGATGCCGTGCTGGCCCAGTGGCTGGGCGGGGTGCGGGTGCCGGCACCGCCCCGGTCACTGAGCGCGGCCGCGCCCTTCGACACCGCCCTCGCTGGCCAAGCGCCGGTGCCCCCGCGCCGCTGGGACGACGCGGCACTGGCCGACTTCGCCGGCCTCTCGTCCACCGTGGCCTGCGAATGCCCGCGCCATGTGGCCGAGCTGCTGGTGCAGTTGTCGCAATTTGAGGCCTACAGCGCCGAGTGCGCGCACCGCAGCCCGGCCGACGCGGCGCTGCACCACAGCCTGCGCCGCGTGGCAGGCAGGGCGCGCGCGCAGTTCGAAACCGCACTCGAAAACGTGGCGCAGCACGAGGGCTTGCTGCTGCCGGCCTCACGCTGACACCGGGCCAGGCACCCTGACAGCACGAGCCCACAAACGGCCACACGTCTGGACTCACCACCCAGCGGTCCCCGCATGCATCGCCATGAAAGCTGCATTGCCAAACCGTGTGCGGTAGCGTCAGGTGAAATCTGGGGTTCACCCTTACATTCGTGGGGTCCTCGAACCATCCCCAGGCGGGACCCGACCCCATGTCCGACCCCCTCGATCCCCGCACCAACTTTTTGCTGTCCGCCCTGCCCGACGCCGACTGGGCGCGCTGGCGGCCGCTGCTGGAGCCGGTGGACCTGCCGCTGGGGCTGGTGCTCTACGAGTCGGGGCGGACGATGACGCACGTCTACTTTCCCACCTCGGCCATCGTGTCGCTGCTGTTTGTGCTCGAAGACGGCGCCTCGGCCGAGATTGCGGTGGTGGGCAGCGAGGGGGTGGTGGGCATCTCGTTGTTCATGGGCGGTGAATCGACGCCCAGCCGCGCGGTGGTGCAAAGCGCGGGCAAGGGCTTCAAGCTCACCGCGCGCGCGATCAAAGAAGAGTTCAACCGCATTGGCCCGGTGATGCACCTGCTGCTGCGCTACACGCAAGCACTGATCACGCAGATGGCGCAAACAGCGGTGTGCAACCGCCACCACTCGCTCGACCAACAGCTCTGCCGCTGGCTGCTGCTGAGCCTGGACCGGCTCGACGGCAACGAGCTGGTGATGACGCAAGAGCTGATTGCCAACATGCTGGGCGTGCGCCGCGAGGGCGTGACCGAAGCCGCCATCAAGCTGCAGGCCGCCGGCTTGATCACCTACGCGCGCGGCCACATCAAGGTCGTCAACCGCCCGGGCCTGGAAGCGCGCACCTGCGAGTGCTACGCCGTGGTCAAGCGCGAATACGACCGCTTGCTGCCTGACATCAAAGCGCAGTGACGTGGCGGGGCGCTGAGGGCTGATGCGCCGTCACGCGCAGCGCGCATCCCACATCGGACACCGAACCCCGCGCCAGCGCCGCACGAACGCAAAAACCGCGCGAGCGACTGCCGGGAAACCGTGGCAGCCATCACAGTGGCTGCCCCGCTGTCGCGCTGTGTGCGTCAACGAACAGACGCTCCCACAGCGCGGCGCCACGCTGGCGTTTCTCTCTGCTTGGTGATCGCGCCAAGCGGCGTTCAGCACAACAGGATTTTGCATGCCACCGATCGCTTTTTTCCACGCCGACTCAGGCGCCGTGCGCTTTTGGGTGGACGTGGCCGACATCCCCGTGGGCGCCTCCATCAGCCAAGCCACGCTGCATCACCGCTTTCGGCCCGAGGCCCAAGGCGAGAACCCGATGGACACCTTTGCCGCCCACCGCGCCGAGCTCGAAGCCGTGGTGCGCCGCCGCGTGAGCCAGGGCGCGATTGAGCCGGTGATGCTGCGCGAGCACGACCTGAAGGCCGAGACGCTGTGAACGAACGAACGATTGATTGAGTGGTTGAGTGGTTGATTGAGCGATCAGCGGCAGCGCAAGGCCGCTGAGCGCGGCGCGCTCAGCCGAGCGCGCTTTGGTGCCAGGCCACGCCGCCCGGGCCGCGGCGCTTGGCGACGTACATGGCAGCATCGGCCAGGCCAATCAAACTGGCCGCATCCACGCCATCTTGCGGGCTCAGCGCCAAGCCCAGGCTGGCCGAGAGGTGCAGCACCTGGGAGCCCACCCAACACGGCTGGGCCAAGGCGAGCTGCATTTTTTCGACAATCTGCATCGCGTCTTGGCGGTGCATCAGCTCGGCCAGCAGCACCACAAATTCATCGCCCCCGTGGCGGCTGACGGTGTCGGACTCGCGCACCACCGCCGAGAGTTGCGCGGCCACCCACTGCAACACCGCGTCGCCCACGGCATGGCCTTGGGTGTCGTTGATGTGCTTGAAGCCGTCGAGGTCGACAAACACCACCGCCACGTGCGCGGCGCGGCGCTGCGCGAGCGTGATGGCGCGGTCCAGGCGATCGAGCATCAGCCCACGCAAAGGCATGCCGGTGAGGGCATCGTGCTGGCTGGTGCGCGCAATCTCATCCAGCTGGGTGAGCGCCGAATCGGCCTCGGCGCGCGATTCGAGCGAGGCGATGACCAGCCGCTCGTTGGTGGCCAACAGCAGCGCACCCGCGCTGTCGTCCAGCGCCTGTTGGGCTTCGCGCACCTCTCGCCGCAAGCGCAACAGCTGCGCCCGCGCGGTGACGATGGCCTGGTTCAGCTCGGCCAGCACCGGCGCGCAGGCCCGCCGGTCAATGCCGTCGAATCCATCCACGGCGGCCTTGGGGGACGCTGCATCGAGACCGCGCGCGCCGTTGAACGGACGCCGAGGGGGCACGGACCAGGACGACATGCGGTGCGACGGGAGGGAGGAACGGGGTGAAGGCGGCGGGCGATCGGGGCGAGATCGGGCGGCCCGCTCAGCGGCGCTGGGCCGCGTCGGGCAACAAGCGCTCGGCGAGTTCAGCGCCCAGCAGTTCGGTCAGCAACTGAAAAAACGCCTGGGCCGGTGCCAAGGGGGCCTGGGGCCCGCGTGCCCGGCGGGCCAGCGCCACGCTGCGGTGGTAGAGCGCCACCAAACCGTGCTGCCCAATGACCGGCGACAAGCGCGCTTCCACGCCGTCCCAGCCCAGGGCCTCATCCAAACCCAGGCCGGCCGCGGGCCTCAGTGGCTGAGGCTTCGGCACGGGCCGCCGAAGGGCGTGGGCCATCGCCAGCGAGCCTGTTGTTGAGGCAGGCGTCGGCGCAGAACGCCACAACGCGGTGACAGGGGCAGGGGCGGCAGGCAATGCAGACATGGCAACTCCAGAAGAGGCTGGTGGTCACAGCGAGCCGTCGCAGGTGTTGACCTGAGCTGCCCACCAAACATCAGCCTCGCAGCTTGCACCCGCGATCAGCAAGGGTCTGTGCGATGCCGCACGCAATACGTGCAGTAGGCGCAATAGACGCAATGGCCACGGACGGCTGCTCGGCGGGCTCACCCACAGCCAGAAGCCCCAGCGCAGCGAGGGTGCCAACGCGATGCTATGGTTTGCCCTGATTTCATCGGCGCCACCGCCTTGCCTGGCGGGGCTGCCTCCAGCCGGCCCGCTCGGCCCATCTTCCTTCCGCCATGACCCCCTCCCCGACCCCGCCCGCCGCCGCGCTGGACAGCGCTGCCCCCAATGAACGCGCGCTGCTGCGCGCCTTGTGGGCGCTCGGGCTGGGCGGTTTTGCCATTGGCACCGGCGAATTCGTGATCATGGGTTTGCTGCCCGAGGTGGCGGCCGACGTGGGCATCACCATCCCGCAGGCCGGTCATGTGATCAGCTTTTATGCGCTGGGCGTGGTGGTGGGCGCACCGCTGCTGGCGGTGTTGGCCGCGCACTGGCACCGGCAGTTCTTGCTGATGGCGCTGATGGGCTTGTTTGCGCTGGGCAACTTTGCGAGCGCCCTGGCGCCCAACTACCTGCTGCTCAACATCCTGCGCTTCACCACCGGTCTGCCGCACGGCACCTACTTTGGCGTGGCCTCGCTGGTGGCCGCCACGCTGGCACCCAACGGCCAGCGCGCCCGCGCGGTGGGGCTGATGATGTTGGGCTTGTCGACCGCCACGCTGGTGGGCGTGCCGGGCGCGGCCTGGCTGGGCCAGGTGCTGGGCTGGCGCGCGGCGTTTGTGCTGGTGGGCGTGATCGCGCTGGCCGCCGTGGTGCTGATCCGCCGCAACGTGCCGCTGATGCCGGCCCCCGCCGGCACCAGCCCGCTGAGCGAGTTGAGCGCGCTGGGCAACAAGCAGGTGTGGCTGACGCTGGCCATTGGCGCCATCGGCTCGGGCGGCTTGTTTGCCGTCTTCAGCTACGTGAAGCCCACGTTGATGAACGCCGCGGGCATGCCGCTGGCGGGCATTCCGGTGGTGCTGGCGATGTTTGGCGCCGGCATGATCACCGGCATGCTGGTGGGCCCCAAGCTGGCCGACCGCTCGATCCCGC
>JBEAOO010000304.1:0-3217 GCA_041164825.1 Pseudomonadota bacterium
CCTCTTGCAACGCAAGATCTCCGACATCCACCCGCTGCTGCTGCCCGTCATCTTGCTGCTGCGCAATGGCGAGGCCTGTGTGCTCACGCGCCGCTTGCCCGATGCCTCAGGCCGCTTTGAAGTGGTGATGCCTGGCCCTGAAGACCACTTGGTGGCCGCCACCGAAGACGAGCTGTCGCTGGAGTACACCGGCTACTGCCTGGCCGCCACGCCGCAAGTGGCCGATGCCGTTGATGCCAGCGCAGAAGACGGCGACAAGCCCCTGCGCGACCCGCGCACGCACTGGTTCTGGGGCACCTTGCGCCGCTTCATCCCGTACTACCGCTCGGCCTTGCTGGCCGCCATGATCAGCAACATCCTGATGATGGCCTCGGGCCTGGTCACGTCGGTCATCTACGACAAGGTGATCCCGCACCAAGCGTTTGTCACGCTCTGGGCGCTGGCCAGTGGCGCTGGCCTGGCCATGATTTTTGATTTGGTGGCGCGCCAACTGCGCAGCCACCTGATTGACATGGCCGGCAAGAAGGCCGACTTGATTGTGGGCTCGCTGCTGTTCAAGCACACGCTCGGCCTGCGCATGGAGCACAAGCCCGAGTCCGCCGGCACGCACTCGCACCACCTCGCGCAAATCGAGATCGTGCGCGACTTCTTCGCCTCGGCCACGATGTCGGCGCTGAGCGATTTGCCCTTCATCTTTGCCTACGTGGCGATGGTGTTCGTCATCGGTGGCCCGCTGGGCTGGGTGCTGGTGGGCGCGATCCCGCTGATTTTGGGTGTGTCGGTGCTGGTGCAGGGTTCGCTGCGCCGCTCGATGAACGCCAACATGAAGCACCAGGCCGATCTGCAAGGCCTGCTGGTGGAGGCGGTGGAAGGGCTGGAAGACCTGAAGGCCTCGGGCGCCCAAGGCCGCTTCTTGCACCGCTACGAACAAGCCACCACGGCGGCGGCCGAGACCGCGCTCAAGTCGCGCTCGGTGTCGAGCTGGACCAACAACTTTTCGATGGTCGCGCAGCAGGCCGTGACGATGGTGATGCTGGTGTGGGGCGTGTACCTGATCGCCGACAAGGTGGTCACCGCCGGCGCGCTGATCGGCGCGGTGATGTTTGCCGGCCGTGCCATTGCGCCGCTCGGCAGCGTGGTGGGCTTGGCCACGCGCTTCCAAGGCGCGCGGGCGGCCATGGGCGCGCTCGACCGCTTGATGGCCTTGCCCGTGGAGCGCGAGGCCGGCCGCAACTATGTGCCGCACCCCAACGTCACCGGCCGCGTGGCCCTGCACGACGTGGGTTTTGCGTATCCGCAAATTGGCAACAATGCCGCGCCCAAGGTGCTCAAGGGCGTGACGCTGAAATTCGAGCCGGGCGAGCGCGTGGCCGTGCTGGGCCGCATCGGCAGTGGCAAGTCGACCATCTTGCGATTGCTGGCGGGGCTGTATCAGCCGACCGAGGGCATGGTCGAGGTGGACGGCATCGATCTGCGCCAGCTCGACCCGGCCGACTTCCGCGCCAAGGTGGGTTTTGTGTCGCAGGAGCCGCGCCTGTTCAAAGGCAGCTTGCGCGAAAACGTGTTGATGGGCCGCCCCACGGCCGATGCCCGCCAACTGGCCGAGGTGTCGCGCCTCACCGGCCTGGACCGCATGGTGGCCAGCCACCCGATGGGCTGGGAGCTGCCGGTGGGTGAGATGGGTTGTTTGCTCTCGGGTGGCCAACGCCAACTCGTGGCGCTGGCGCGCTGCCTGGTGACGCAGCCGCAGATTTTGTTGATGGATGAACCGACGAGCTCGATGGACGCGCAATCTGAACTGGCCTTTCTGCGGCAACTCAAAGAGGCCGCCGGCCACTGCACGCTGATCATGGTGACGCACCGCCCGGCGGTGCTGGAGCTGGTCAACCGCGTGACCGTGATTGACGCCGGCCGCGTGGTGCTCGATGGGCCCAAACCCCAAGTGCTGGCCGCCCTCAGTGGCGCCAAACCAGCGGCTCCGCCAGCCGGCGCGGCCGCAGCACAACCAGCGCAAGCCAACCTGCACATGCATCCGGCCGCCCAGCCGGTGGAGGCCGCCTGATGGCGTTCTGGCCGATCAAATTCGCACGCGCCGGGGCAGGGCGTCCGCCCGCCGGTGATGTGGCCTTCCTGAGCAGCGTGCGCGCGGCGCAGGTGGCCGAAGACATGCCGCACGCCAACTGGTCGCTCTACCTGATGGTGCTGGCCATCGCCACCGCCATCACCTGGGCCCACTGGGCGCAGGTGGACGTGGTGACCGGCGCCGAGGCACGCGTGATTCCCGATGGCCGCGAGCAGGTGATTGCCAGCCTGGAAGGCGGCATCCTGCGCTCGATGGCGGTGCGCGAGGGCATGGAGGTGGAGGCCGGCCAGGAGCTGGCCCAGCTCGACCCCACCCGCGTGGAAGCGCAACAAAACGAAGGCCAGGCCAAGCGCCTGGCGCTGCGCGGCGCGGTGGTGCGCTTGATGGCCGAGGTCAATGGCCACGCGCTGACCTTTCCGCCCGAGGTGGCCGCCGTGCCCGACATCGTGGCCGGCGAGACCGAGTCCTACAACGCCCGCCGCCAGGCGCTGCAAGAGGGCCTGGCCTCCAACGGCCGCAGCATCGACTATCTGTTGCGCGAGCTGCAGGTGGCCGACGCGATGGC
Organism: Pseudomonadota bacterium; assembly: GCA_041164825.1. Classification (GTDB taxonomy): domain Bacteria; phylum Pseudomonadota; class Gammaproteobacteria; order Burkholderiales; family Burkholderiaceae_C; genus JBEAOO01. Next base: position 2,649 of record JBEAOO010000304.1, read on the forward strand.
CGCGCGCGGCCTGATGTCGGAGGTGGAGGTGATGCGCTTGCGCCGCCAGGTGAACGATTTGCGCCTGCAAAGCCAGGAGCGCATCAACCGTTTTCGGCAAGACGCCAGCACCGAGCTCGTGCGCGTTCAAACCGACTTGGCGCAGCTCGACGAACAACTGATCGTGCGCGAAGACGTGCTCAAGCGCACCGTCATCACCTCGCCCATCAAGGGCATGGTCAAAAACATCCGCATGGGCACCGTGGGTGGCGTGGTGACTGCCGGCTCGCCGATCATGGAGATCGTGCCACTCGGCCCCAAGGTGCTGGTGGAGGCGCGCATCAAGCCGGCCGACATCGGCTTTGTGCGCGTCGGCCAGCAGGTCGAGATCAAGCTCTCGGCCTACGAGTTCAACACCTACGGTGGCCTGCGCGGCAAGGTTGAGTACATCAGCCCCGATGCGCTCGGTGATGTCGACAAAAGCGCGGTGGACGGCACCTATTACCGCGCCCGCGTGAGCGCCGATGAATCGACGCTGCGCTTCAAGGGTGAGCCGCTGCCGGTGCGCCCGGGCATGACCGGCCGGGCCG
>JBEAOO010000305.1:0-12930 GCA_041164825.1 Pseudomonadota bacterium
GGGCGATGTGCGGAGGTCAAAGGGGAATGGACCGACCGAAGGGAGGGCCAGGAGGACACGGAGCACATCGCCCCGGCCCATCGCCGCCCTCGCGCCAAGCGTCGAACGAGAGACTTTCGAACGTGAAAAGGCCCGCAGCGAAGCGGGCCCTTTTTGCTTTCGCGCAGATCGGGCAGGCCACCCTGGGCCCACACGGCATTCACACCATCAACGCGGCTTCTTGCCCCGCGCCGCCAACGGCTGACTGGGCTTGACGGTGCCACTGCTGCGCTGCACGCCAGGGGCTGCAGGACGCTGCATCGCCGCCTTGCCAGGGCCAGGGCGCCCCGCGCCGTTGTCACGTGGTGGCAGGCCCGTGTGCTGGGTCAGCATGCGGCCCTTCACCGGAGTGTTGTGGTTGGCCGCGCGGGCCGGCGCTTGGCCCGGCTGCACGGCGCTGTGGCGCGCCACGCTGCCCACCTTGGCGCTCGGCTTGCTCACCGACGGCTTCACGCCCACGGGCGTGGAGTTGGAGCGGCGCGCGCTTTGGTAGCTGCCATCGGTGCTGGGCTGGAAGGTGGGGATCAAATGCCACTTGCCATTGCCGATCAGATCGGCGCGGCCCATCTCCTTGAGCGCCTCGCGCAGCATCGGCCAGTTGTTGGCATCGTGGTAGCGCAAAAAGGCCTTGTGCAGGCGGCGGCGGCGGTCGCCGCGCACGATGTCCACCACCTCGCCCTTGGCCGGGTCGCGGCTGATGCCCTTGAGCGGGTTGCGGCCCGAGTGGTACATGGCCGTGGCCGTGGCCATGGGGCTCGGGTAGAAGGTTTGCACCTGGTCGGCCTTGAAGCCATTGCGCTTCAGCCACAGCGCCAGGTTCATCATGTCTTCGTCGCTGGTGCCGGGGTGAGCGGCGATGAAGTACGGGATCAGGTACTGCTTCTTGCCCGCTTCTTCGCTGAACTTTTCGAACAGCGCTTTGAAGCGGTCGTAGGTGCCGATGCCCGGCTTCATCATCTTTGACAGCGGCCCACCTTCGGTGTGCTCCGGGGCGATCTTCAGGTAACCGCCGACGTGGTGCGTCACCAGCTCTTTGATGTACTCGGGCGACTTGACGGCCAGGTCGTAGCGCAGGCCGGAGCCGATCAAAATCTTCTTGATGCCACGCAGCGCGCGGCCGCGCCGGTACATGTTGATGAGCGGCGTGTGGTCGGTGTTGAGGTTGCTGCAGATGCCGGGGTAGACGCAGCTCGGCTTGCGGCAGGCGGCCTCGATCTCGGGCGATTTGCAACCGATGCGGTACATGTTGGCCGTGGGGCCGCCGAGGTCAGAGATGACGCCGGTGAAGCCCTTCACCTTGTCGCGAATGTCCTCGATCTCTTTGATGACCGAATCTTCGCTGCGGCTTTGGATGATGCGGCCTTCGTGCTCGGTGATGGAGCAGAAGGTGCAGCCGCCAAAACAGCCGCGCATGATGTTGACGCTGAAACGGATCATCTCCCACGCGGGGATTTTGGTCTCGCCGTCGTGGCTGCCGTTTTCGTCGGCATAACTCGGGTGCGGCGCGCGGGCGTAGGGCAGGTCAAACACCTGGTCCATCTCGTCCATGCTCAGCGGAATCGGCGGCGGGTTGATCCACACATCGCGCGCGATGTGGCCCTCGCCGTGGCGCTGCACCAGCGCGCGGGCGTTGCCCGGGTTGGTCTCCAGGTGCAGCACGCGGTTGGCGTGCGCATACAGCACCGGGTCGCTCTTGACCTGCTCAAACGCCGGCAGGCGCACCACCGTGCGGTCGCGCGGGGTGCTGATGGCGCGGCCGTTTTGTTTTTCCAGCGGGCGGCGCACGATCATCATCGGCTTGGCGCCATCGGACAACGCAGGCGCTTCGCCTGCGGCCTTGGTGCAGGTGGCGCCGTTGTCTTCGGCTTGCTCTTCCAGCGTCAGGTAGGGGTTGAGCAAACGCTCGACCTTGCCGGGTTGATCCACCTCGGTCGAGTCGATCTCGAACCAGCCATCCAGCAGCACGTCGTCGGGCTTGCGCATGAAGGCGGTGCCGCGCACGTCGGTCATGCTCTCAATGGTCTGCTTTTGCGCCAGGCGGTGCGCCACTTCCACGATCGCGCGCTCGGCGTTGCCGTACAGCAGCAGGTCGGCCTTGGCGTCGACCAGGATCGAGCGGCGCACCTTGTCGCTCCAGTAGTCGTAATGCGCGATGCGGCGCAGGCTGGCCTCGATGCCACCCACCACCACCGGCACGTCCTTGAAGGCCTCGTTGCAGCGCTGGGTGTAGACCAGCGTGGCGCGGTCGGGGCGCTTGCCGCCCACGTTGCCGGGCGTGTAGGCGTCGTCACTGCGGATCTTGCGATCGGCGGTGTAGCGGTTGATCATCGAATCCATGTTGCCGGCGGCCACGCCGAAAAACAGGTTCGGCTTGCCGAGCGCGCGGAAGGCCTCGGCCGAGTTCCAGTCGGGCTGGGCAATGATGCCGACCCGGAAGCCCTGCGCCTCCAGCGTGCGGCCGATAACCGCCATGCCGAAGCTGGGGTGGTCCACGTAGGCATCGCCCGTCACGATGATCACGTCGCAGCTGTCCCAGCCGAGCTGGTTCATTTCGGCGCGGCTCATGGGCAGGAACGGCGCCACCCCGAAGCGCTTGGCCCAGTAAGGGCGGTACGCGGTCAGCGGCTTGGCGCGCGGCATGGCCGGGGCGGTGTGGGTGGCGGTGGACATAGGGGATCACGCAGAAAAAAGCTCGGCGGGGCACAACGCGCCCGCCGGTTGACGTCGCGCATTGTCCCGCACCCCGGCCCACATGACGGTGGCCTGACATTGCGCAGGGCCATTATCAAACACTTGTTTGTCATTTAAGACAATTGTTAAACTCCGGACCATGAGCGATGCGCCGCGCGAACAACTGCTGCAATTGATCCAGCACAACCCTTACGTCACCCAGCAAGCGCTGGCTGAGGCGCTGGGGCTGTCGCGCTCGGCCGTGGCCGGCCACGTGGCCGCCCTCACCCGCGAAGGCCGCCTGCTGGGCCGTGCCTACGTGCTGCCGCAACGCCGCCCGCTGGTGTGCATCGGCGGCGCGAACATCGACCGCAAGCTCAGCAGCATCGCCCCGGTGCAGCCCGGCACCAGCAACCCCGCCACGCAAACCGAGAGCTGGGGCGGCGTGGCCCGCAACATCGCCGAAAACCTGGCCCGCCTGGGCGCGCCGGTGCAGCTGCTCACCGCCGTGGGCGACGACGCCACGGGTGCGGCCCTGCTGGACCACGCCGAGGGCCTGGGCATGCACACCCAAGGCACGCTGCACGTGAGCGGCAGCGTCAGCGGCAGCTACACCGCCGTGCTGGCACCCGATGGCGAACTGGTGCTGGCCCTGGCCCACATGGGCCTGGTCGACCAACTGACCCCCGACTGGCTGGCGCAAACCCGCGCCCAGCGCAACGGCGCAGCCCTCTGGCTGGCCGACCTGAACCTGCCCGCCGACACCCTGGCCGCGCTCTGCGACGACGCCCTGCAGCACAGCACGCCGCTGGTGCTGGTGGCCGTCTCGGCGCCCAAGATGGCGCGGCTGCCGGCCACGCTGCAGGGCGTGCGCTTGCTGATCCTCAACCAGGATGAGTTGGCCGCCCTCAGCGACCGCCCGCTGCGCACCCGCGCCGATCTCAGCGCCGCCTGCCTGGCGCTGCGCCAGCGCGGCGTGCAAGACGTGGTGCTCACCCTGGGCATCGACGGCCTGCTCTGCACCCAAGGCGACACCACGCTGCACCTCACGCCGCCGGCTGTGACCGTGCGCGACGTCACCGGCGCTGGCGACGCGCTGACGGCCGGCGTGTGCTGGTCACTCGTGCAAGCGCCCGACGACCTGGCCCTGGCCTGCCGACGTGGCCAGCACCTGGCCGCCCTCACCTTGCAGTCCGAGGCGTCCGTGTCGCCGGACATCCACGCCCGCACCCTCCTCGATCTTCCAGCCCCCACCGCGCCATGAGCCTCCTGTCCGACTACGCCCCTTTCCTCGCCTACTCCGACGAGGTGGCCGCCGCCCGAGCCGCGGGCCTGCCCATCGTCGCGCTCGAGAGCACCATCATCAGCCACGGCATGCCTTACCCGCAGAACGTGCAGACTGCGCGTGAGGTCGAGCAAATCATCCGCGACCACGGCGCCGTGCCCGCCACCATCGCCGTGCTGGGCGGCAAGATCCGCATCGGTTTGTCGAGCGATGAGTTGGAGCTGCTCGGCACCTCGCCGAATGCGATGAAGGTCAGCCGCCGCGACCTGTCCTTCGTGGTCAGCACCGGTGCCGTCGGCGCCACCACCGTGGCCGCCACCATGATCTGCGCCGCGCTGGCCGACATCGCCGTGTTCGTGACCGGTGGCATCGGCGGTGTGCACCGCGGCGCCGAGACCAGTTTCGACATCTCGGCCGACCTGCAAGAGCTGGCTCAAACCTCGGTGGCTGTGGTGTGCGCCGGCGTCAAAAGCATCCTCGACATCGGCCTGACGCTCGAATACCTGGAGACCCACGGCGTGCCCGTGGTGAGCGTGGGCCACGACAACTTCGCCGCCTTCTACACGCCCGACAGCGGCTTCAAAGCCGACTTCCGCCTCGACACCGCCGCCGAGCAAGCCGCCTTCTTGCGCACCAAATGGGCGCTCGGCCTGGCCGGCGGCGTGGTGGTGAGCAACCCGGTTCCGCCGGACCAAGCCATGCCGCGCGTGCTGATCGACCAGATCACCGAACAAGCGCTGAAAGAAGCCGGCGAGCAAGGCATCACCGGCAAGGCCGTCACGCCCTTCCTGCTCGCCCGCATCAAGGCCCTCACCGCTGGCCGAAGCTTGGTCACCAACATCGCGCTGGTGAAAAACAATGCGCGAGTGGGGGCTGAGTTGGCGGTGGCGTTCGGGGCGCTCTGAGGCCCAGCACAACAGCGCGCCCCCGGAGAAACGGCCGCAGCAGTCGGTCCAGGCTGGTTTCGCCATCCAACGCCGGGAGCCCGCATGTCCAACGCTGTTGATGCCCTCCTCGCCGAGGCCATGAAGTTGTCCCCAGAGGACCGCGCCGAACTCATCGATCGGCTTGTGCCCACGCTCCTGCCGCATGAGCCGTTGCACCCCGAGTGGCAGGCGGAAATCGCCAGACGTGTGGCCGACATGGACGCTGGGCGCGACCTCGGTATCCCCGCAGAAGAGGCCATGGCTCAACTGCGCGCGCACATCCTCAGCCGCCGGCCCCGCCCATGAGCCTGGTCAGCGGCCTGGCCGGCCGTGCTGAATGCCTGGGCTGAAAACGGCCCGGCCAGCCCAGGCCATCAGGCCATCAGGCCATCTTGACCGCCGCTGAGGCGGGTTCGTCGGGCGAGCCCTCCCCGCCCTCCTCCCCCAAAAACCCCCCACTCTGATGCGCCCACAAGCGCGCATACAAGCCGCCTTGCGCGAGCAGGCTGTGGTGGTCGCCTTGTTCGACGATGCGGCCTTTGTCGAGCACGATCAGGCGGTCCATGGCGGCGATGGTGGAGAGGCGGTGGGCGATGGCGACCACGGTTTTGCCTTCCATGAGGCGGTGGAGGCTGGCCTGGATGGCGGCTTCGACTTCGCTGTCGAGCGCGCTGGTGGCCTCATCCAGCAACAGGATCGGGGCGTCTTTGAGCATCACGCGGGCGATGGCGATGCGCTGGCGCTGGCCGCCGCTGAGCTTCACACCGCGCTCGCCCACATGGGCCTCAAACCCTTGGCGGCCGTGCGGGTCGGTCAGCGTCTGGATGAAGTCGATCGCTTCGGCGCGTTCGGCCGCGGCCACCATCTCGGCATCGCTCGCATCGGGGCGGCCATAGAGGATGTTGTCGCGCACGGAGCGGTGCAACAGCGAGGTGTCTTGCGTGACCATGCCGATCTGCGCGCGCAGACTGTCTTGCGTCACTTGGCACACGTCTTGGCCGTCGATCAGCAGTTGGCCCTTTTCGATGTCGTAGAAGCGCAGCAGCAGGTTGACGATGGTGGATTTACCGGCGCCTGAGCGGCCCACGAGGCCGATTTTTTCGCCGGGTTGGATGTGCAGATCGAGCCCATCGATGATGGCTTTTTTGCCGCCGTAGTTGAAGTGCACGTCCTTGAACTGCACATCGCCACGCGTCACCTTCAGCGGCTGCGCGCCGGGCGCATCGAGCACGGTGTGCGGGCGAGCCAAGGTGTTGATGCCGTCTTGCACGGTGCCGATGTGCTCAAACAGCGACGAGAACTCCCACATCACCCAGTGCGAAATACCGTTGAGCCGCAGCGCCATGGCCGTGGCCGCGGCCACCGCGCCCACGCCCACTTGGCCCTGGCTCCACAACCACAGCGTGAGTCCCGCCGTGCCGCCTATCAGCAGCATGCTGAGCGTGTGGTTGACCAGCTCGAAGCCGCTCACCAAACGCATCTGCCCATTGACGCTGACCATGAACTCCTGCATCGCGCTGCGGGCGTGGCTGGCCTCGCGCTGACCGTGTGAAAACAGTTTCACGGTGGCGATGTTGGTGTAGGCATCGGTGATGCGGCCGGTCATCAGCGAGCGCGCATCGGCCTGCTTTTTGGCCACACGGCCCAGGCGCGGCACGAAGTAGCGCAGGGCCACCACATAGAACACCAACCAGGCAGCAAACGGCGCGATCAGCCAGAGGTCAAACTGCCCCACCACGAACACCATGGTGACGAAGTAGATGATCACGAACACCATGATGTCGCCGAGGATCATGCAGGTGTCGCGCACAGCGAGCGCGGTCTGCATCACCTTGGCGGCCACGCGGCCGGCGAACTCATCTTGGTAAAAACTCATGCTCTGGTTGAGCATCAGGCGGTGGAAGTTCCAGCGCAGCCGCATCGGGAACGCGCCCGCCAAGGTCTGATGCTTGAGCAGCGTTTGAAACCACACCAGCAGCGGGCTGGCCAGCAAGATGACGGCCAGCAGCGCGAGGCTGCCGCGGCGCTCAGTCCAGATGGCGGCAGGCGCCACCTGGCCCAGCCAATCGACCACCCGGCCCATCATGCTGAACAGCAGCGCCTCGAACGCACCGATGCAGGCGGTGAGCAGCGTCATGCCCAGCAGGTAGCGGCGCAGGCCCTCGGTGGCCGCCCAGATGAAGGCAAAAAACCCGCGTGGCGGCGTGGCGGGCACGGCCTGCGGGTAGGGATCGACAAACTTTTCAAACGCACTGAGCACGCGGGGTCTCCGGGAGATGCACGCTGCGGCCCAGGCCAACCCGGGTGGGGTCAGCGGCTGGCAGCAGCGCAACCCGGCATTGTCGGTGTTTGGCGTGTCGCGTGCTTGACGGCCCCGAGTTCAGCGCTGCACAGCAGGCACACCGCGCCAAGCGGTGCCGGCGGGCAGGTCCTCGCCCTTCATCACCAGGGTCAACGGGCCCAGCGTCACGTCGTCGCCCACCTGCGCGCCATAGAGCACGTTGCAGCGCGTGCCGATGGTCACGCGGGCGCCAATGCGCACGTGGTCGATCTTCATGATGCGGTCTTCGAACAGGTGGGTCTGCGGGCAGCTGTTGGCGTTGAGCTCGCTGTGGGCGCCGATTTCTACGCAATCAAACTCGGTGATGTCGGTGGTGTCGAGCCAGGCCGAGGGCGCGATGCGGCAACCCAGCAGGTTGAGCGCCAGCGGCAGCATGGGCGTGCCGCGCATGTAGCGCAGCACATTGGGCACCGCAATGCCTTCGTACATGTTGGTGACGGCCTCGGACAACCACACGAACGGCGTCCACATGGGGATGGCGCGTTGGCGGTAGCGGCCGATCAGCACCCACTTCAGGATGGCCACCCACGCGAACGTGGCCAGGCCAAACAAGATGCCGGCCAGGCCCAGCTCCAGCGCCACCATGCCCCAGCGTTCTTCGGCGGCCAGCGGCATCGCATCGAGCACGATGGCGTAGCCGATGGCGATCACCAGCGCGTGCGGCGCGGCAATGCGGAAGGCCTCGACCAGGCCGCGGCCCAAACGGCGCAGGGCCGTGGGCCGGTAGGTCAGGTCGTTGGCTGCAGCCATGGCGGTTTCGCGCGCAGGCAGGTGCATGGGCGGCGAGCCCAGCCAGGTGTCGCCGGGGTGCATGTCGCCGTTGGGCGGCACCGATGAGAGCACGCCAATCAGCACGTTCTCGGGGATCACCGTGCCATCGGGCAGGTAGGCGCCGTTGCCGACAAAACTGCGGTCACCAATCACCGTGGCCTGCACGCTCATCCAGCCGCCAATGATCTGTTCGTCGCCCAGCATCACGGCGTCGGCAATGAAGGTTTCATCACCGAGCGTGAGCATGTCGGGCACCACGCCGAGCGCGGTCGACAGCTCGGCATCGCGGCCCACGGTGGCGCCGAGCAGGCGATACCAGGTGGCCGAATAGACGGTGGCATAGATGCCGTGCAGCACCGCCAAGCTCGACTCCTGGATCTGGCTGACCAGCCACTTGGCGAGGTAGCGGTTGCTGTGCACCGGCCACGAGCCCGCCCGCATGCGCGGCAAAAAGGCCCAGCGGATGCCGGCTGAGAGCAGCGCCGTCAGCGCGATCAGCACCACGCTGGCCGGCAGCGCGAGGGCAAAAAACTTCGCCAAGCGCAGCAAGAAGGCCTCCCAGGCCGAGACCGAGCCGTCATCGAGCAAGGGCTCCACGTCCAGCCCGGGCACATCCAGCCAGTCGATCATCATGAAGGTGGGGAACACTGGCAGAAAGAAGGCCATGGCCACCAGCAAGGCGCCAGTGACGAAGAACACCGCTTCGATGACACGGCGGCGGTCGCTCACTGGCGGCCGCGCGGGACGCGAGCTCGGGTCGTCGGCGCCGGTGTCGTGGGCGGGCGAACCGGCCCAGATGCGGCCAGCCGGCACCTGCTCGCCGCAACTCAAGGCCGACTGGCCTTGCAGGTGCGCGCCGTCGCCCAAGCTCACGCCGCCTTCGAGCACGCAGAAGGAGCCGACCACGCTCTCACGGCCGATGTCGATGGCACCCAGGTGCAGCATGCCGCCCTGCACCACCGCGTTCTCCAGGTTCACCGCGTTGCCCAGGCTGGCGCCATCGCCCAGGCGCAGCAGGTCGGGCACACGCAGCGTGATTGAGCCCACCATCACATCGCTGCCGATGCGCGCGCCCAGCGCCCGCAACCAGCCCACGTAGAGCGACGAGCCAGCGATCATGTAGGTGGGTGCGGCCTCGACCAAGCGGTCGGCCAACCACCAGCGGAAGTAGGTCCAGCCCCAGAGCGGATAACTGCCCGCGCGCAGCCGCCCGGCAATCAACCACTTGCCGGCCCAGGCCGCGCCAAACTCCAGCGTGGTGGCGAGCAAGAACATCAGCGTTGACATCAGCACCGCAAACGGCACAGAATCGCCCGGCTCGCCGGTGAAGAAGTGGTAGGTGAAAAACGGCGCCAGCCACTGCGCCATCTTCAGCAATACCAGCAGCGGCAACACCGCCAACTGCGCCACGCCACAGCGCCAACGGCGCCAGGCCGAGTGCAGCACGAACGGCGCGCGTGGGGCGGCCGCGTGGCCGCTGTCGCTGGCGGCTTGGTCGGCATCGGCCTGTTGTTGCAACGCCTCGGCCAGGTCGCCAATGTGGCGGAAGCGGTAGAGGTCGCGCACGGTGGCGTGGGCGAAGCGGGCATCCACGCGCATGGCCGAAATCAAGCGCGCGGCCAGCAGCGAGTGGCCGCCCAGGTCGTTGAAAAAATCCAAGCCACGGCGAATGGGCTGGCCGGGAAACAGCTTGGCCAGCGCCGCGAACAGCACCACTTCGGCCGGGGTCTCGGCGATGTCGGAATCTTGCGCCGGGCGCGGCGCCAGCGGCAGCGCGCGCAAGGCCTTGCGGTCGATCTTGCCCGAGGGAATGCGCGGCATGGCGGCCAGGCCCTCAAAGTGCGAGGGCACCATGTAGGGCGGCAGCACCGCGGCCAGCGCGTGGCGCAGCATGCCTGCTTCGGGCACGGCCACGCCGGTGGCGGGCACCAGGTAGGCCACCAGCTGGTCGATGCCGTCATCGGGCCGCAGCAGCACGGCCACCGTGCCCACGCCGGGTTGTTGCGCCAGCACGGCCTCGATCTCGCCCAGCTCGACCCGGAAGCCGCGGATCTTGATCTGGTCGTCGGTGCGGCCCAGGCACTGCACCTGGCCGTCGGCATCGATCAGCGCCAAATCGCCGGTGCGGTAGAGCCGCGCATCGCCAGCGTCTTGCGCCCAGGGGTTGGGCAAAAATTTGCGCTCGGTGAGGTCGGGCCGCCCCAGGTAGCCCTGCGCCACGCCGGGGCCGGCGATGCAGAGCTCGCCGGTCTCGCCCGGGGGCAGCAGCTGCAGCGGCGCGGGTGTGCCCACGGGCCAGGCGTCGTCGTCGATGGGCGCGATCACCATCAGCACGTAGTTGGGCAGTGGGCGGCCGATGGTCACCGGCTGGCCCGGCTGCAACTCGGCCAGGCTGGCCGACACCGTGGCCTCGGTGGGCCCATAGGTGTTGAACACCTGGCGGCCCGGGCGCGCCCAGCGCGCCACCAGCGCGGCCGGGCACATCTCGCCGCCGAGGTTGATCAGGCGCAGGCCGGGCACGTCGTGCGCAAACAGCGCCAGCAGCGTGGGCACGGCGTGCAGCACGGTGATGCCGTGGTCCGCCAACAAGCGCGGCAGCAGCTCGGGGTCGCCAGCCGCCTCGGGCGGGCCGATCCAGAGCGTGGCGCCGACCAGGTAGCTGATCCAGATCTCTTCGAACGACATGTCGAACGAGACCGAGAAGCCTTGGTAGACACGGTCACTGGCGCGCACGCCGAGCTGCGAATTTTCGCTGCGCAGAAAGTGGCAGATGCTGCCCTGCGAGATGGCGATGCCCTTGGGCTTGCCGGTGGAGCCCGAGGTGTAGATGACGTAAGCGGTGTGCTCGGGGCGCGCGCCCTCGCGGCGGCGCAGCAGCGTGCCTGCGGGCAGCGGCGTGCACACGGACTCGGCCATCACCACCGGCACGCCGCGGTCGCCCACGGCCACGGCCAAGCCATGGCGCAGGGCTTCGGCGCTCACCAAGGCCACCGCTTGCGCGTCCTCCAGGCACACGGCCACGCGCTCGGGCGGCGTGTTGCCGTCCAGCGGCAGCCAGGCCGCGCCGGTCTTGGCGATCGCAAGTTGCATCACCAGCAGCTCGATGCCACGCGGCATCCACAGCCCCACCATCATCCCGGGGCGCACGCCATGCTCGGCGATCAAGCGGTGCGCGGCAGCGTCTGCCAGCGCGTCGAGTTCGCCGTAGCGCAGCTGGCGGTCGCCAAAGATCAGGGCGATCTGCTGCGGCTGCTCGGCTGCGGTGCGCTCGAACAAGTCCGCGAGGATCTCTTCGCGCAGCAACTCAGGCTGCTGCGGGCCACGCAAGGTGGCCTCGGGGGTCAGGGTCATGGGTGCCGATGGAATGCAATGGGGCGAGGTGCCGGGGCAGGTGGCTCGGCGCGGCTCGCGCGAGGTGGAAGCGACGAGGCGCGCAAGGGGCCGAGCGCGATGTCAGGCGTCGTGCAAAAAGCGCAGCTTCATCTTGCGCCCTTTGATGTTGCCGTTTTGCAGGCGCTGCAGGGCCGCCGCAGCCACGTCGCGCGCCACGGCCACGTAGGTGAACACCTCGGTGACGTTGATCTTGCCGACCTGATCGGCCGTGAGCTTGGCCTCGCCGGTGAGCGCGCCCAGCACGTCGCCGGGACGCACCTTGTCTTTGCGGCCACCCAAGATTTGCAGCGTCACCATGGGCGCTTGCAGCGGGCCGCCCGCGGCGGGGGTGAGCTCGCTCAGCGGGTGCCATTCGGACACAAAACCCATGGCCGCCTCGACCTGGCCCACGCGGCCCATGTCGTCCAGGCTGGCCAGGCTGAAGGCCCAGCCTTCTTCGCCGGCGCGGCCGGTGCGGCCCACGCGGTGCACGTGCTGCTGGATGTCGTCGCTGACGTCGACATTGATCACCGCCTCAAGCTGAGCAATGTCGAGCCCGCGAGCGGCCACATCGGTGGCCACCAGCACGCTGACGCTGCGGTTGGCAAACTGGATCAGCACCTGGTCGCGGTCGCGCTGCTCCAAATCACCATGCAGGGCCAGGGCCGAGTAGCCCAGGCCGGTGAGCACGTCCACCAGGTCGCGGCACTGCTGGCGCGTGTTGCAAAAAGCCAGCGTGCTGACCGGGCGGTAGTGGGCCAGCAGCAGTGACACGGTGTGCAAGCGCTGCTCGTCGGTCACCTCGTAAAAGCGCTGGCGAATCTGGTTGGGCGCGTGGCGCTCGGCCAAGCGCACTTCCTTCGGGTCGCGCAAAAACTGCTTGCTCAGCTGCGCAATGCCTTCGGGGTAGGTGGCCGAGAACAGCAGGGTCTGGCGGTTTTTGGGGCACTGGCGCAGCACGGTGCGGATGTCGTCGATGAAGCCCATGTCGAGCATGCGGTCGGCCTCGTCGAGCACCAGGGTCTGCATGGCGTCGAGGTTGAGCGTGCCGCGCTCCAGGTGGTCCATCAGCCGGCCGGGCGTGCCGATCACCACGTGGGCGCCGTGGGCCAGGCTCTCGGTTTGCGGCTTGATGGGTGCGCCGCCACACAGCGGCAGCACCTTCACGTTTTCTTCGGCACGGGCGAGGCGGCGAATTTCCTGCGTCACCTGTTCGGCCAGCTCGCGCGTGGGGCACAGCACCATGGCCTGCACGGCGTTGTTCTTGGTGTCGATCTTGGCCAGCAAGGCCAGCGCGAAGGCAGCGGTTTTGCCACTGCCCGTGCGGGCCTGAGCGATCAAATCGTGGCCGGCCAGGGCCAGCGGCAAGGCGGCCGCCTGGATGGGCGTCATGGCATCAAAGCCCAGCTGGGCCAGGTTGGCCAAAACGGCGGGAGACAGCGGCAGGCGGCTGAAGGAGGTGGCGGCCGAAGCTGCGGAGGTCGACGTGTTCATCCCCGGATTATCCCGGTGTGGCCAAGTGGGCT
>JBEAOO010000306.1:0-3367 GCA_041164825.1 Pseudomonadota bacterium
TGGTGGCATGCCACGTCGACGCATGCCGAGGTATGTGCAGGGGCGGTGATGGGCCGGGTCGATTTGCGGAGGTAAAGGGGGAATGGGCCGACCGAAGGGAGGACCAGGAGGACACGGAGCAAATTGACCCGGCCCGTCGCCGCCCTCGCCCCGATCGTCGAACGTGGGGCCGTTGAATGGAAGAGCGCATGACAAGAATTCCCGCCGCGTTTGTCGCGATGAATTCCACCGCTCAACGCAAAACCGTTTTGACCCCGCACCGGGCTCGTCCCGGTGCCACGGAGGGTGGCGGCCACGTACAGTGACCGTTGCCCAGATTGCCCAGTTGTTGATCACCTCACACCGCACGCCATGACCGCTGCACTTGCTTCTCCTGCGCTCAAACCGTCTGCCGATGCGCTGCGCGCGCAGCGCCAACGCCGCCAGCCCGAGGTGGTGGCCGCGTTGCAAGCGGTGCTGCCCGCGCATGCGCTGCTCTGGCACGCCGAAGACACCACGCCGTATGAGTGCGACGGGCTCACTGCCTACCGCCAATCGCCGCTGGTGGTGGCCCTGCCCGAGACCGATGCGCAAGTGGCTGCCACGCTGCGTGCCTGCCATGCGCTGAACGTGCCGGTGGTGGCGCGCGGTGCGGGCACGGGGCTCTCGGGTGGCGCCATGCCGCATGCGCTGGGCGTGACGATGAGCCTGGCCAAGTTCAACCGCATCATCAAGGTCGACCCGCGCAGCCGCACGGCGGTCGTGCAGTGCGGCGTGCGCAACCTCGCCATCAGCGAGGCCTCGGCGCGCTTTGGCCTCTATTACGCGCCCGACCCGAGCAGCCAGATCGCCTGCACCATCGGCGGCAACGTCGCCGAAAACTCAGGCGGCGTGCACTGCCTCAAATACGGCCTCACGCTGCACAACGTGCTGCGCATCAAGGGCTACACGGCCGAGGGCGAGGCCGTCGAGTTCGGCAGCGAGGCGCTCGACGCCGCGGGCCTGGACCTGCTGGCGCTGATGATCGGCAGCGAAGGCATGCTGGCCGTGGTGACCGAAGTGACCGTGAAGCTGGTGCCCAAGCCGCAGGTGGCGCGCTGCATCATGGCCAGCTTTGACGACATGCGCAAAGCCGGCGATGCGGTGGCGCAGGTGATTGCGGCCGGCATCATCCCGGCCGGGCTGGAGATGATGGACAAGCCCATGACCGCGGCCGTGGAAGACTTTGTGCACGCCGGCTACGACCTCAATGCCGAAGCCATCTTGCTGTGCGAGAGCGACGGCACGCCCGAAGAGGTGGAAGAAGAAATCGGCCGCATGGTGGCCGTGCTGCGTGGCTGCGGCGCCACCGCCATCGAGGTGAGCGAGAACGAAGCGCAGCGCATGAAATTTTGGAGCGGGCGCAAGAACGCCTTCCCGGCCAGCGGCCGCATCAGCCCCGACTACATGTGCATGGACAGCACCATCCCGCGCAAGCGCCTGGCCGACATCCTGCTGGCGATTGCTGAGATGGAGAAGAAGTACGGCCTCAAGTGCTGCAACGTCTTCCACGCGGGCGACGGCAACCTGCACCCGCTGATCTTGTTTGATGCCAACGACCCGGACCAGATGCACCGCTGCGAACTCTTCGGCGCCGACATCCTGGAGACCAGCGTCGCCATGGGCGGCACGGTGACTGGCGAGCACGGCGTGGGCGTCGAGAAACTGAGCAGCATGTGCGTGCAGTTCAGCCCCGAAGAGCGCGCGCAGATGCTGGCCGTGAAGCACGCGTTCGACCCGCAGGGCGGGCTCAACCCGGGCAAGGTGATTCCATCTCTGCACCGCTGCGCCGAGTACGGAAAGATGCACGTGAAAAAGGGCCTGCTGCCCTTCCCCGAATTGCCCCGCTTTTGAGTTGGCGCGACAAAAAAATGGACCACAACGATCCCCACCTGCAGCGCCTGATCGACCAGGTGCGCGCGGCCAGCGCCAGCGGCACACCGCTCGACATCCAAGGCGGCCATACCAAGCGCTTTTACGGCGAGGCCACCGCGCCCGGCCTGCAGCGCCTGGACGTGACGCCGCTGCGTGGCGTCAGCAGCTACGAGCCCACCGAGCTGGTGGTCACCGCCCGCGCCGGCACCCCACTGGCCGAGCTGGAAGCACTGCTGGCCGAGCGCGGCCAATGCCTGCCCTTTGAGCCGCCGTCGTTTGGCCCCGCCAGCACGGTGGGCGGCATGGTGGCCGCCGGCCTGGCCGGCCCCAGCCGCGCGGCGGTGGGCAGCGTGCGCGATTACGTGCTCGGCACCACCTTGCTCAATGGCCGCGCCGAGGTGCTGAGCTTTGGCGGCCAGGTGATGAAAAACGTGGCCGGCTACGACGTCTCGCGCGTGCTGGCGGGCTCACTCGGCACGCTGGGCGTGATGCTGGAGGTGTCGCTCAAGGTGCTGCCGCTGGCGCCTGCCACCACCACCTTGCGCTTTGATGTGAGCCAGGCCGAGGCCATCAAGCAACTCAACACCTGGGGCGGCCAGCCGCTGCCGGTCAACGCCAGCGCCTGGTGGGACGGCACGCTGGTGGTGCGCCTGCGCGGCGCCATCGCCGCCGTGCAAGCGGCCACGCGCACGATGGGCGGCGAGGTGCTGCCTGATGAGTTGGCCACGCCGTTCTGGGACGGCCTGCGCCACCACACCGATGTGTTCTTCACCAGCGCGCACGAGGCCATCGGTGTGCCCGCAAGCACGCACGCGCTGTGGCGCCTGAGCGTGCCCGACACCGCCGCGCCACTGAGCAGCCTGCCCGGCGACACGCTGGTGGAGTGGGGCGGCGCGCAGCGCTGGCTGAGCAGCGACGCACCCGCCGCACAGGTGCGCGCTGCCGCCGCGGCAGTCGGCGGCCACGCCACGCGCTTCTTGGGCCCGCGCCCGGCCGATGGTGTGTTCACGCCGCTGAGCGCACCGCTGGCGCGCATCCACCGCGATCTCAAGGCCGCCTTCGACCCGGCCGGCATCTTCAACCCCGGCCGGCTTTACGCCGGTCTTTGAAGCGACGCCTGCCCCATGAACGGCCTGCGCGGTCTCGCCATCCTCTTGCTCTGTCAGTCGGCCGGCGAGGGGCTGGTGCGCCTGCTGGGTGTGCGCTTTCCGGGGCCGGTGGTGGGTTTGTTGTTGCTGCTCGTGCTGCTGAATTGGGGCCCGGTGAAGGCGCCTGTGCAGGCCATTGCCGACACCTTGCTCGGCCACCTCTCGCTGCTGTTCGTGCCGGTGGGCGTGGGCGTGATGACGCACCTCGGGCTCATCGCCTCGCACGGCGTGGTGCTGGTGGGCGTGGTGGTGCTGTCGACCTGGCTGGGGCTGGCGGCCACGGCGCTGGTGTTGCGCGCGTTGCTGCCGCGTGCGGCCACTGATGC
>JBEAOO010000307.1:0-13218 GCA_041164825.1 Pseudomonadota bacterium
ACTGCAAACACAGCAGCGGCTGCGCGAGGGCTTGGTGGTCAAGGCACCATTCGATGGCGTCGTGGACCAATTGGCGCTCAAAGGCCCGCAAGAATTCATCCCCGAAAACTCACCCCTGATCAGTCTGCGCAGGGACTCTGGCGGTCAGCCCTTGGAAATTGACATCCTGATGCCCTCTGACCGGGCCGTGTGGGTGCAGCAAGGTATGGCATTCAGAGCCAGTGCCGCGGGGAACAACCCCGAAGACCACGGCTACGTGCGAGGCGCAGTGAGCTTCATCTCCAAATCGACGGAGATGAAGGACGGTGCACGCGTGTTCCGACTCAGAGGGCGGATCGATGAATACCACCTGAAGAATCCGGGGGCCAAGGAGAGTTTTCTCCGCCCTGGCATGGGTTTGCGAGTGGAAGTCATCACAGGAACTCGCAGCTTGCTCAACTACGTGATCGACCCCTTTGCCAAAACGCTCAGGGAGGCTGCCCGTGAACCCAATTGAGCTGCGCGCCGCGCTTCCCGTTTCCGCATACCGCCTCCCCAAAAAGAAACGCCCAACCATGCCCTCCACAGTTTCGATGTCATCACTGCGCCGCCTCATGACTTCGGGCATTCTGGGAGTGCTGTTTGCTCTGCCCTTGGCCCATGGCGAACATGGCCCTGCTGCACCAGCGACCACCCAGAACGGATGGAGCGAAGTCACGCTCCAGTCCGGCCAGTTCGAAAGAAGCAGCACGCCTCAATGGGCACAACCGCTGCCCATTCCCACCCAAGGCCCAGAAGCACCGCTCTACCTGCCCCTGCAAGAACAGCAGTTCCAGATTGACGAGAAGGCGGCACTGACGCGCTACTTCCACGTCGCTGTGGCGGGCACCGATGCAGCACGCCTGAAGAACGAAGGGCGCCAAGCCTTGAGCTTCAACCCGGCCTTTGAACAATTGGCGCTGCACACGCTGACGGTGTGGCGAGCAGGCAAAGCGATCGATGTGCGGGACAGCACCACGCCGCGCTTCTTGAGCGCGGACGGCGCCCAGTCCACGGTGTACGGCGGCCAGGTGACCGTGCTGTTGGAGATCGCTGATTTCCGCGCCGGAGATCAGTTGGAAATGGCCTGGAGCATCCGTGGCAACAACCCGGTGTTTGGCACGCATGTGTGGCAAAGCCTGACCTGGGCCGGCAATGTGCCCGTGTGGTCACGGCGCTTTTCAGTGCGCGCCCATGCGTCAGCGCGCATTCATGTGGACAGCCTGCTCAACGACAACTTGGCCGAGCGCACACAGGCGGCCGCCTTCAAGCGCACGGACACGACGCGAGACGGCTGGCAATGGACCACCTTCGAAGGGCAGCGTCTGCCGGCGTTGAGCTACGAGGACAGCGCCGCCCCCGGGACCATCCAAAACAACCTGGTCTCACTGTCCAACTTCAAGGATTGGGGCGAGGCCACGGTCTGGGCACGGGGCCTGTTTGAAGGCCATGCGGAGCCGACGTCGCCTGCCTATCGCAGCCTGCTGGCCGAGGTGAAGCGGCAAGCGTCGCCCGCGGAGCAGGTGGCCTACGCCCTGCGCTGGGTGCAGCGAGAGATTCGGTATGCGTCCATCTCGCTGGGAGAAAACGCCTTTCGACCGACGCCGCCGGACGAGGTGCTGCAGCGCCGTTATGGTGATTGCAAAGACGTGGCCTTGCTGCTGACGCGCTTGCTGCAGGACGCGGGCATCCCCACGCAGGCGGCCCTCATGAACACCGAGAACGGACCTTTGGTGCAGCGCCTGCAGGCCGTGCCTTGGTTCAACCACGCCGTGGCCGTGGCTTGGGTGGATGGCAAGCCCTATGCGCTCGACGGAACGCTGGCCGAGCAAACCCCTCGGCTGGAGCGCATGACTGCCTGGCACGCAGGCAGTGAGGTGTTGGTGGTGGCGGGCCCCCAGGCGGGCTTTCTGCGTGTGCCCTTGCCGAACCCCGCAGACGCCTTGGGGATCGAGCGGCATTCGCACCTGCTGATCCGCGCGGGCGACTTGCCCGCACGCTTGAGCGTGACCCTGGTGCTGACGGGGGCCGCCGCCGAGCAGCAGCGCCAGCAACTGCGCAGCGTTGAGCCCGAAAAGGTGAAGCAGGGGTTCTTGCGAGAATTGTCAAAGCTCTACCCCGGCATCATGTGGAGTGGTGAACCAGAAGCACAGGACGAGCCCGCCGACAACCGCATGACCCTGCGTGGACGCTTCGAGTTGCCCAACCCCTTGAAGCGCCACCCGAGCGGCAGCTGGCGCTACACCTACGCGCAGGATGAAATCAATGAGCGCCTGGTGCGCCTGCCCGGTGACCTGCGCAACGTGCCACTGGGCTTGTCGATGGACCCGCAGCGAGCCGTTGTCACCACCACGCTGGAATTGCCCGCAGGCGAACGCATCGACGACGCGGCCTATGACGAGCACATCGACACGCCCTATTTCACGGCGCGCCTGCAGCGACAGCGCATCGCACCCAACAAGGTGACGGACCGCAGCGAGATCACCATCATCCAGCCGCAGGTGCCCGCCGGCGACATTCGCACCTACAACGCGGCTGCGCTTCGGGTGCTCGATGCGGACACCGCGCTGCACGTGACGCGCTGAACCGCCTGCGCCTCGGTGCCCGGTGTAAGCGCAGCAGCAGCCCTCGCGCGTCACGTCGGCTTGATCCCGCTCAAGTCATCAAACCGTCATCGTTCCATCATGGTTGGCTCAGCAACCCTGAACTCGACGCACGATGGCCACTTCGAAACGCACCGCCGCCTCCGCCCGCCAGACCGCAGCCGCCCCGGGCGCCAAAGCCAAGCCCTCCGCGAAGCGCGCATCCGCCGACACCACCCGCCGCACCGAACTCGGTGACGTGGTGCCGCGCAAAACGGCCGAGGGCCGGCGCAACTTCACGGCCCTCGCCGCCACCGACGCCGCGCAGGTGGTGCAGGCTGAGGTGGTGCGCGACCTGCTGGCGCATTCGGCCGCGGGCGACACGCCCAACGACGAGTTGCTCAAGCAGGTGCAGGCGCTGGTGGATGGCGCCGCGCCCGATGACGTGCGCGCCTTGCAACGCACCCTGGCCGCGCACCCGCGCCGCGCCGCCGCAACGCGCATCGACCCCGACCTGGAGCTCTCGGCCGGCTGGCGCGAGGGCGCCTACCCCTACAAAAACCTGCTCTCGCGCAAAAGCTACGAGCAGCAGAAGTACCGCCTGCAGGTGGAGCTGCTGAAGCTGCAGGCCTGGGTGAAGGACACCGGCCAGCGCGTGGTGATCATTTTTGAGGGGCGCGATGCGGCAGGCAAGGGCGGCACCATCAAGCGCTTCATGGAGCACCTGAACCCGCGCGGCGCGCGCGTGGTGGCGCTGGAAAAACCGAGCGAGGTGGAGCGCGGCCAGTGGTACTTCCAGCGCTACATCCAGCACCTGCCCACGGCGGGTGAGATCGTGATGTTTGATCGCAGTTGGTACAACCGATCGGGCGTGGAGCGGGTGATGGGCTTTTGCTCGGACCGCGAGTACGACGAGTTCCTGCGCCAGGCGCCGGAGTTTGAGCGCCAGCTGGTGCGCTCGGGCGTGCACCTGTTCAAGTTCTGGTTCTCGGTCAGCCGGGCCGAGCAGCGGCGCCGCTTCAAAGAGCGCAAGCTGCACCCGCTCAAGCAGTGGAAGCTGAGCCCGATCGACCTGGCCTCGCTCGACAAATGGGACGACTACACGCTGGCCAAGGAGGCGATGTTTTTGCACTGCGACACCTCCGATGCGCCGTGGACCGTGATCAAGAGCGATTGCAAAAAACGCGCGCGGCTGAACTGCATGCGCTACGTGTTGCACCGCTTGCCCTATGGCAAGAAGGAGCTGCCGGCGATGGGCCCGGTGGACCCGCTGATCGTCGGCCGGCCCTCGCTGGTGCCCAGTGGCGCCGACGACCAACTGGCCAGCACCGCGGCGGGTTGAGCGGGGAAACCTGGTGCGGCACCGTCGGCATCCAGCCGGCCAGGTTGATGCAGCGCAAGCCGTGCAGAAATGCGGGAAAAAGCGGCTTCAGTCGGGTGCCAGAGCGGCCGAAACCCAATTGCTGCCCACTCGCTGCCCCACAGGCACAGCGGGCACTTCCCACCAGCTACTGATCGGAGACCTCGATGGCCCTGCCCCCTCCCAACCACCCTTGCTGGACACGTGCTGCCAGCGGCGGCCTGTCCAAGCTCAAAACCAGCCACCTGGGCACGCAGCTGCTGTCCAAACGCATTGAGCGCAGCCCCGACCCGGTGCCGCAAAAGGCCGCCGAAGTGCTGGCCTTCTTCACCAAGTGGGAGCGCATCCTCCCGACCGAAATCAGCCAACTCACCAGCCTCTGAGGCCACACACCATGAACCAACTGATGAGCATCTCGGCCGCGGCCGACCTGATCCGCACCGGCGTGGCGCTGAGCCTGGCCGGCCCCGAATCGGCCCTCGACGCGCTGCCTGCCGGCGCCTGGATCGGCGGCACCATTCCCTACTTCATGGCCGAAGCGGGCGGCACGGTGTCGAACGAAGGCCAGGTCTTCGTCACCGCCTTGCCCGCTGAAGGCACGGTGAGCTTTGCCCACTACGGCGCCGACGCGCTGAAAAACATCGTCGGCCAAGGCCCCGACAACGGCTACACCGTGGCCATCGTGGCCGCTGGCAGCAGCGCCCACAAGCGCTTTGCCGAAGAGGCCGTCAACGACGCCGACGCCTTTTTGAAGCCCACGGTGGGCTGGGTGGCCGGGGTGCATCTGTCCGACCTGGGCACGATCACGCCCAAGGTCTACGACGGCCGCAGCGGCGCCAAGTTTGAAGACGGCGTGGTGGTGGCCCACGTGGCACTGCCGGACGATCGCCTGGCCTCGGTCGAGATCATCAACATCTTCGAGCCCGATGCCGGCGACACGCTGCGCTTCACCGAGACCTCGTTCCAGGTGGGCGACTGCCTGGTGAATGGTGAGAAAGTGCAGTTGGCCAGCTACCTGGCCAGCCGCGGCGCGGCCGACGGCAAGCTGCCGCTGGTCGGCGACTTTGGCGGCGCGCACATCAATGTGTCGATCCAGTCGATTGACGCAGCCAAGGGCACGGTGGCGCTCTATGCCCCGGTGTTCACCGGTGTGGACTACCACCTGGCCCGCCCGATCGCCAACTACGGCGCCGAGTTCCGCGCGCGCTTGGGCGGCTACGACACGGCCGGCGTGGGCTTCTCGTGCAACTGCATCTTGAACTTCCTGTTCGGTGAGCTCGAAGGCCAGCACATCAGCGACCTGCAAGGCCCGGTCACGTTTGGCGAGATTGGCTACCAGCTGCTCAACCAGACGATGGTGGTGCTGCGCGTGCAATAAGCGCGGCGTGAGACCCCGGCGGGCCGGCACCGGCCCGCGCGCAGCCCCGCGAGCCACACGGTTCTGCGGGGCTCGCTACAATGCCACCCATCCGAGGAGCGCTGCGAGACGCCACGTCCCAGGCTCGGATACCGGTTCGGTCTGCAGGCAACGCCGCAAGCGTTCGCACCGCAGCCACCGGCAGCAACTGCGCTCACCCCCGTGAAGCTGTCCGGTGCGGTGAGTCGCGAACCCTCTGTTCGTTTCCTGAGCCACGCCGGACAACCCCGTCTTTATCCAAACGGAGAGTTGCCCGTGAACGCTGTTGTCCCGAACCTGACCCCTGACCACATCGTGGCCGACATGAGCTTGGCCGCCTGGGGCCGCAAAGAGATCAAGATCGCCGAGACCGAGATGCCCGGCCTGATGGCCATCCGCGAAGAGTTCGCGGCCCAGCAGCCCCTGAAGGGCGCGCGCATCACCGGCTCGCTGCACATGACGATCCAGACCGCCGTGCTGGTCGAAACCCTGCAAGCCCTGGGCGCCCAAGTGCGCTGGGCCTCGTGCAACATCTTCAGCACCCAAGACCACGCGGCCGCTGCGCTGGTGGCCACCGGCACGCCGGTGTTTGCCTACAAGGGCGAAACGCTGAAGGACTACTGGGACTACACGCACCGCATTTTTGACTTCGGCGCCGCCGGCACCCCCGGCGAAGGCCCGAACATGATCTTGGACGATGGCGGCGACGCCACGCTGCTGATGCACCTGGGCCAGCGCGCGGAGCGCGACCTCTCGCTGATCGCCCACCCGGGCAGCGAAGAAGAAACCGAGCTGTTTGCCGCCATCAAGGCCAAGCTGGCCGTGGACCCCACCTGGTACACGCGCAAGGCCAAAGAGATCATCGGCGTGACCGAAGAGACCACCACCGGCGTGCACCGCCTGAAGGAGATGAGCGCTGCCGGCACGCTGCTGTTCCGCGCCATCAACGTCAACGACTCGGTGACCAAGAGCAAGTTTGACAACCTCTACGGCTGCCGCGAAAGCCTGGTCGACGGCATCAAGCGCGCCACCGACGTGATGATTGCCGGCAAGGTGGCCTGCGTGGCTGGTTATGGCGATGTGGGCAAGGGCTCGGCCCAAGCGCTGCGCGCGCTGAGCGCCCAAGTGTGGGTGACCGAGATCGACCCGATCAACGCGCTGCAAGCCGCCATGGAAGGCTACAAAGTGGTGACCATGGAATATGCGGCCGACAAGGCCGACATCTTTGTCACCACCACCGGCAACAAGGGCGTGATCCGCCACGAGCACATGGTGGCCATGAAGGACCAGGCCATCGTCTGCAACATCGGCCACTTCGACAACGAGATCGAAGTCGCGTCGCTGGCCGCCTGCGAGTGGGAAGAGATCAAGCCGCAGGTCGATCACGTGATTTTTCCGGACGGAAAACGCATCATCTTGCTGGCCAAGGGCCGCCTGGTGAACCTGGGCTGCGGCACGGGCCACCCAAGCTTTGTGATGAGCGCCTCGTTCGCCAACCAGACCATTGCCCAAATCGAGCTGTTCTGCCACCCGGACGGCTACGACAACGGCAAGGTCTATGTGCTGCCCAAGCACCTGGACGAAAAAGTGGCTCGCCTGCACCTGAAAAAGGTGGGCGCGATGCTGACCGAGCTGACCGACGAACAAGCCGCCTACATCGGTGTGCCCAAGAGCGGCCCCTACAAGCCCGATACCTACCGTTATTGAGTTGCGGCCACTGCGCGACGCTCAGCTTGCCTGAGCGCCGCTCGCTACGCCGCGAAAGCGGGGCGCCCCAGTGCTTCTGACTGCACTGGCGCCCCGACTGCGAAGGCGCTGCACCCGATGCAGCGTTCCCCGCCACCGTGGGCCCCTCATCGGGCGCGGTGGCTTTGGTTTTAGAAGAAAGCTACACAATGCGCGCCGATCAAATCATGGTTCAACGGGGCCTGGTCCCCACCCGCTCAGCCGCCCAGCGCCTCATCGCCGGCGGTGGCCTGCGCTGGCTCAGCCCGCGCGGCTGGAAGGTGTTGACCAAGTCGGGCGAAGACCTGCCGGAAGACGCGCAGCTCGAAGTCACCAATGACGAAGAGCTGCGTTTTGTGTCGCGCGGTGGGTTGAAGCTCGAAGGCGCGGTGGCGCAATGTGCGATCGACGTGAGCGGCAAGACCTGCCTTGACGCCGGCCAAAGCACCGGCGGTTTCACCGACCTGCTGCTGCAGCAAGGTGCCGCCAAGGTGGTGGGCCTGGACGTGGGCCACGGCCAACTGCACCCGCGCCTGGCCGCCGATGAACGCGTGGTGGCGTACGAAGGCATCAACGCCCGCGACGTGACGGACACGGCCTTTGCGGCCGAACACGCCGAAGCCAGCTTCGACTTCATCACCGCCGATGTCTCGTTCATCTCGCTCACGCACGTGCTGCCCACGCTGTTCCGCTACATGGCGCCCAACGCCGATCTGCTGGTGCTGGTGAAGCCGCAGTTTGAGCTGCAGCCCGAGCACATCGGCAAGGGTGGCATCGTGAAAAACGCGTCCATGTTCAGCGAGGTGGAAACGCGCATTCGCCAGTGCTGCCGCGACCACGGCATGAAGGTGCACGCCTACTTCAAAAGCCCCGTCACTGGCGGCAACGGCAACACTGAGTTCTTCGTGTGGGCGCGCCAACTGGACCTGGCCGCGGGCGACAAGCCCATCGCCGCGTCCACGCCCAAGAAGGCCGTCTGAGGCCACCGCTACCGCCGACCGAGACCGTCCACCGAGACCGCGAACGCTGCACTGACATGACGACGACCACACCTGCCACCGCCCTGCCGCTGAGCCTGGAGTTTTTCCCGCCCAAAACGCCCGAGGGCGCCGACAAGCTCACGGCCGTGCGCCAGCAGTTGTATGCGTTGAAGCCGCAGTTCTGCTCGGTCACGTACGGGGCCGGCGGCTCCACCCAAGACGGCACGCTGAGCACGGTGCAGGCGATCCAGCGCGAGGGCGTGGAAGCGGCCTCGCACTTCACCTGCATCGGCGCCAGCCGCGACTCCATCCGCGAGAAGCTCAAGCAGTTTCAAGCGGACGGCATCCGCCGCATCGTCGCGCTGCGCGGTGATTTGCCCAGCGGCTACGGCGGCTTTGGCGAGTTCCGCTACGCCAGCGATCTGGTCGCCTTCATCCGCGAGGAGACGGGCGATCACTTCCACATCGAGGTGGGCGCCTACCCCGAGATGCACCCGCAAGCGCGCTCACCACAGGCCGACTTGCAGGCCTACCTGGCCAAGGTGAAGGCCGGCGCCAACTCGGCCATCACGCAGATGTTTTTCAACAGCGACGCCTACTTCCGCTTCGTGGACGACGCGCAAGCGCTGGGCGCCGACATCCCGGTGGTGCCCGGCATCATGCCGATCACCAACGCCAGCGGCATCATCCGTTTTGCCGATGGCTGCGGCGCCGAGATTCCGCGTTGGATGCGCCTGCGCCTGCAGGGCTTCGGCGACGACACGGCCAGCATCAAAGCCTTTGGTCTCGACGTGATCACCGACCTGTGCGAGCAACTGCGCAGCGTGGGTGTGCCCGGCCTGCACTTCTACACGATGAACCAGAGCGCCGCGGTGCTCGAAATCGCGCGTCGCTTGGAACTCTGAGGCGATCACCGGCACTGGCCCACAACATGAGCCTCATGCACAGGGGGCTGTGGCGTGCGCGCTGCAGCCCTTTTCATTTGTCCTGACCCACATCAAGCCCGCCGCACGGCACGGGGCTTTCACCGAGTGACCTTGCGGCGACACAAAGGCGGGGCGCCCGGTGCGCGTTGAAATGGCCTCAGACACACAGCACACCGTGTTTTCTGATTGCCACCTCAACACCTCAGGAGTTCCCCATGCGCAAGACCCTCATCGCCCTCGCCGCCGTTGCCACGCTGGTGGCCCCGCAATTTGCCGCCGCCCAAGAAAAGGGCGATTGGATTGTTCGCGCGCGCGCCGTGCACCTCGATTCGGCCAACAAAGACAGCACCCTTCAGGGCCTGACCATCAACAACAAGTGGCTGCCTGAAGTGGACGTCACCCGCTTCATCACGCCCAATGTGGCGGTGGAGTTGATCCTGACCGTGCCGCAAAGCCAGACCGTGTATTCCAGCGGCACGGACATTGGCAGCTTCAAGCACCTGCCGCCCACGCTGACCGCGCAGTACCACTTCACCAACCTGCAAGGCTTCCGTCCGTATCTGGGTGCCGGCCTGAACTACACCAGCATCCACAGCGTCAAGCTGCCTACCGGCGTGACGCTGGAACACAAGAGCGTGGGCTTCGCCCTGCAAGCCGGCGTGGACATTCCGTTGCAAGACGGCTGGCTGCTCAACGTTGACCTGAAGAAGGTGCAGATCGGCACCGACGTGTTCGCGGGCGGCGCCAAGGTCGGCACGCTGGACCTGAACCCCACGCTGATCGGCATCGGCTTCGGCAAGCGCTTCTGAGCGCGCCCTGCGCGGCGGTTGGCCCGCCGCGCCGCGCCGCGCCGCAGCACAACGCAAAACGCCCTGGTGATCCCAGGGCGTTTTTCATGCGGGCCGGCTTGCTGCTTGACCTTACTTCTTGGCCTTCACCGGCCGCGTCCAGCCGGTGAGCGACACCTGCTTGCCACGCGCCACGGTGAGCTGGCCCGCGGGCGCGTCTTTCGACACGGTGGAGCCGCCGCCGATGGTGGCGCCATCGCCCAACGTGATCGGGGCGATCAGCACGCAGTTGCTGCCCACGTGCACGTCGTTGCCAATCACCGTGCGGTGCTTGTTGGCGCCGTCGTAGTTGGCGGTGATGCTGCCCGCGCCGTAGTTGACGCGCTCGCCCACCGTGGCGTCGCCCAGGTAGGCCAGGTGATTGGCTTTGGCGCCCTTGGCCAGGGTGCTGTTTTTCACCTCGACGAAGTTGCCGATGTGCACCTCTTCGCCCAAGCGCGCGCCCGGGCGCAGGCGGGCAAACGGGCCGATCAGCGAGCCGGCGCCGACACTGGCGCCTTCTTTGTCGCCATCGATGTGCGTGAACGGGTGAATCACCGCGCCGGCGCCGATGGTGGCGTTGCGGATCACGCAGTTGGCGCCAATGCGAACGTTGTCGCCCAGCGCCACGCGGCCTTCAAACACATTGTTGACGTCGATCTCGACATCGCTGCCGCACACCAGCTCGCCGCGCAGATCGAACCGCGCCGGGTCGGCCAGGCGCACGCCGGCTTCAAGCAGCGCCTCGGCCTGCTGGCGTTGAAAACGGCGCTCCAGGTCGGCCAGCTGCAGCGGGCTGTTGACGCCCAGCACCTCGGTGTCGCTGGCCGGGTGGGCAGCCACCACGGCGACATGCTGGGCCACGGCCATGGCCACCACATCGGTCAGGTAATACTCTTTTTGAACGTTGTTGTTGGTCAGCCCGGCCAGCCACTGTTTCAGCAGCGCCGTGGGTGCGGCCATCACGCCGGTGTAGATCTCGCGCACCTGGCGCTGTTGGGGCGTCGCGTCTTTGTGCTCGACGATGCCGAGGATGCTGCCGCCGTGCGCATCACCACCGATGTTGCCGGTGCGGATGATGCGGCCATAGCCGGTGGGGTCGTCAATCTCGATGGTGAGCAGCGCCAAGCGGGTGCCACCACAAGCGTCCATCAAGGCCTCGGCGGTCTCAGCGCGGATCAGCGGCGTGTCGCCATTGAGGATCAGCGTGATGCCCTCGTCGTGCAGCGCCGGCACGGCCTGCTGCACCGCGTGGCCGGTGCCGAGCTGCGGCATCTGGCGCACAAAGGTCAGGCCCGGTGCGGCCACGGCGGCCTCCACCTGCTCGGCGCCATGGCCGGTGATGGTGATGACGCGGTCGGCGCCCAGCGAGGTGCAGGTGCCAATCACGTGTTGCAGCAGGCTGCGCCC
The DNA here is from genome assembly GCA_041164825.1 of Pseudomonadota bacterium. Classification (GTDB taxonomy): domain Bacteria; phylum Pseudomonadota; class Gammaproteobacteria; order Burkholderiales; family Burkholderiaceae_C; genus JBEAOO01. The sequence continues at coordinate 11,225 of JBEAOO010000307.1, forward strand.
GGCAAGCTTGTGCAGCACCTTGGGCAGGGCGGACTTCATGCGGGTGCCTTTGCCCGCGGCCATGATGACGATGTCGAGTGCCATGTTCGGAGGTTCTTCTCGGTTTGAAGCCGCTGATTATCACGGCCTCATTGGGCAGCCCCATGACGGCGCGCCCCCCCTCACTCGGAGCCCTCAGCGCGCCGGCAAGTCAATGCGCACGTTGCGCGGGTTCACGCCGCCGTTCGGGAAGTCCTTCAGCGCGGCCTCGAACATCGCGGGCAGCAGGCCATCAAACCCGTCCATGTAGCCGCTGCTGGCGGCGCGGGTTTCGTACAGCGTTTGGCCGCTGGCGCGGTCGCGCAGCAGCAGCACCACCTCGCGGGTGTAGACGGGCGGGCTGAGGTTCATGCCCAGGCCAAAACCCACGCCACCGCGACCGTGCGTGCCCATGCCGGCAAACACACCGCCGCGGCCCCAGTAGGGGTCGCGGGCCGGCAACTGCTGGGCCACGCGCCAGCCGAGTTGCACGCCATAGGTGGCCGTCTCGCCTGCGGCGGCGGGCTTGAACCCGGCCGCTTCGAGTGCCGGGCCCGCGGCGGCTTCGAGCGCGTCTTGCTGCTCGGGCCGGCTTTGTTGCGAGGGCAGGCGCTCAAACACATAAGCCGCCGGCGCACGCTGCGCGGGCCAGTTGCCGTAGCTGTTCACCTCGGCATCCATCACCTGCAGGCTGGCGCAGCCGCTGAGGGCCGCAGCGAGGGTCAAGGCAGTCAGGACTTTCAACATCGTTGCGCTCCTGGGCCGAGGTGGCAGCTGCTCGGCCGTGGGTCAGTCGTCGGTATCCGCGGCGGCATCGGCGTTCAAGTTCAGCCGCGGGTGCAAGCGGATCGGCGCGGCGATGGTGCCTGCGCCCGTTCCGCAATCATCTTCGTCGTCATCAAACGCCTTGTCGCCCGCGGGGTCGGCCACGCCGGTGGTTTTCAGCGTGGTGAAGGGGAACAACGCGCGATCCATCAAATGCGATGGCACGACATGGCTGAGCGCCGTGAACATGTTGTCGATCCGGCCGGGAAACTGGCGCTCCCACTCGCGCAGCATCTTTTTGGTTTGCACGCGCTGCAGGTTTTCTTGGCTGCCGCACAGGGTACACGGGATGATGGGGAAGTCGCGGTGCGCCGCCCAACGCTCCAGGTCGTCTTCCACCACATAGGCCAGCGGGCGGATCACGATGTTCTTGCCGTCGTCGCTCATCAGCTTGGGCGGCATGCCCTTGAGCTTGGCGTTGAAGAACATGTTCATCATCAGCGTCTGCAGCATGTCGTCGCGGTGGTGGCCGAGCGCGATCTTGGTCGCGCCCAGCTCACCGGCCACGCGGTACAAGATGCCCCGGCGCAGCCGCGAGCACAAGCTGCACATGGTCTTGCCTTCGGCAATCACGCGCTTGACGATGCTGTAGGTGTCCTGGTTCTCGATGTGGTGCGGCACACCCAGCTTGCTCAGGTAAGCGGGCAGCACGTGGTCGGGGAAACCGGGCTGCTTTTGGTCGAGGTTGACGGCGACGATGTCGAAGTGGATCGGCGCGCGTTTTTGCAGGCTCAGCAGGATGTCGAGCAGGGCGTAGCTGTCCTTGCCGCCCGACACGCACACCATCACCTTGTCGCCCTCTTCGATCATGTTGTAGTCGACGATGGCCTGGCCCACCTGGCGGTGCAGGCGCTTGGAGAGCTTTTGCAGCTCCACGCTGAGCTTGACCTTGGGGGCGTCGGTGCTGTCGCCGGCCGGCGAGGCGGTCAGCACGGTGTCGGCGGTGGGTGCAGCGGTGTCCTGCATGGCAGCGGTCTTTCCAGGGAAGGGGGCGTCAGGTCAAAGGGCGGTCGCGGTGTCGGACATGCCGAACACCTCGCAGCCCACCGAGTCGCAGTCCGGGTACACGTCGGGCTTCTCGGTCGACACGCGGGCGGCGCGCACGCGCGGGTGGGCCAGCATCAACTGCAGCACGTCGTCACACAGCGTTT
>JBEAOO010000308.1:0-10378 GCA_041164825.1 Pseudomonadota bacterium
GGTGTCGGCCTTGCGGCTGATCAGGAAGAAGCGCACCGCGTCCTTGCTGGTCCACTCGATCAGGTCGCGCAGCGTCACGTAACTGCCGGCGCGCTTGGAGATCTTCACCTCCTCGCCGCCCTTCATCACCGTGACCATCTTGTGCAGCACGTAGTCGGGGTAGCCCTGGGGGATGCCGACATTCGCCGCTTGCAAGCCGGCACGCACGCGGGCGATGGTGCCGTGGTGGTCGCTGCCCTGGATGTTGATGGCCTTGGTGAAGCCGCGCTCGAACTTGTGGATGTGATAGGCTACATCGGGCACGAAGTAGGTGTAGCCGCCTTCCGTGGGGCGCCCGTCCGGCCCGACGGTCGGCGACTTGCGCATCACGCGGTCCTTGTCGTCACCGTAGTCGGTGCTGCGCAGCCACAGCGCGCCGCCTTCTTCGAAGGTCTTGCCGGCGGCGTTCAGGCGCGCCACGGCGTCGTCCACGCGGCCGCTGCTGTACAGGCTCGATTCGAGGAAGTAGTTGTCGAAGCGCACGCTGAAGGCCTGCAGGTCCAGGTCCTGTTCGTGGCGCAGGTAGGCCACGGCGAACTGCCGGATGCTGTCGAGGTCTTCCAGGTCGCCCGAGGCGGTGAAGGCGCGGTCGTCGGCGCTCACGGTTTGGCCGGCGGCAAAGTCGTTGGCGATGTCGGCGATGTAGTCGCCGTTGTAGGCCGACTCGGGCCAGTTCGCGTCACCCGGTTTGGCGCCGCGCAGCCGCGCTTGCACCGAGTTGGCGAGCGTGGCGATCTGCACGCCCGCATCGTTGTAATAGAACTCGCGCGTGACGTCCCAGCCTTGGGTGTCAAACAGGTTGCAGATGGCGTCGCCCAGCGCCGCTTGGCGGCCGTGGCCCACGTGCAGCGGGCCCGTGGGGTTGGCCGACACGAACTCCACCAGCACCTTGTGCGCCGCGGGTGCTTGTTGGCCAAAGGCGCTGCCGCCGGCCAGCACTTCGCCCACCACGGCTTGTTTGGCGGCGGGCTTGAGGCGCAGGTTGATGAAACCGGGGCCCGCAATCTCCAGGGCCTCGACCCAGGTCTGCACGGCGGGCTGGCGCTGCAGCGCCTCCACCAGCGCCTGCGCGAGTTCGCGCGGGTTCTTCTTCAGCGGCTTGGCCAGTTGCATGGCCACGGTGATGGCGAAGTCGCCATGGGCCGCTTGCTTGGGGGACTCAAAGGCCACGGGCACATCGGCGCCGGGGCTCACTTCTGCGATGGCTGCGCCGAGGGCGGTCAGCAGCGCGTGTTTGGCTTGGATCATGGGGCGGGATTCTACGGGCGAGGGGCTGGGCGGGCGTTGGGCGCCACATGACGCTGCGGGAGCCGACGACGGGGTAGAAGTGGCGTGTTCAAGGCGAACGCAGGTCGACACCATCCAAAAACACTCAGCAACACGTGGAATGCAATTGAGAAAGATTCGCGTTTGCGATATGCTGCGGCCACACGCTCACTTTCAACGGCGTGTGCCTTTCGTCCCAGCCCGTGCTGATGCGGAAGGCGGGCCCACCTTGCCACGCTGACCGACCTCACTCGCTCATGACCGCCGCCTCGCCTCCCGCCACATCGCCTGCCGTCGCCCTCACTGAGGACTGGCGGCAAGGCGCGTCCCGCACCCGCTGGGCCACCACGGCGGCGGTGTTGCTGGCGCATGGCGCCGCCGCTTGGGGCTTGATGCAGGTGGAGGCGGTGCGCCAGGCGGTGGTGCAGGCCGCGCCGATCATGGTCAACCTGATCACCGACAGCCCCGAGCCGCCACCCCCCGCGCCGCCGCCCCCGCCCCCGCCGCGCCCGGTGCCCACGGTGAAGCAGCCCACGCCCACGCCGCTGATTGCTGCCGCGCCCCAGCTGCAGGCGGCCGAGCCGGCGCCTTTTGTGGCGCCCCCCGCCCCGCCCGTGCCGGCGCCGCCGGTGGTCGCGGTGGACGCCTCGCCTGCGCCGCCCGCCCCGCCGGCACCCCCTGCAACTGCACCGGCACCCAAGGTGATCAGCGCCTCAGAGATCCGCTGCCCCACGCCCGCCCAAGCGGCGTTCCCCGAGGCCTCGCAGTTGCGCGGCGAAACCGGGGTGACGCAAGTGCGCGTGCTGATTGACGCCAGCGGCCGGCCGCAAGACGTGCTGCTGCACCGCAGCAGCGGCTTTGCCCGGCTCGACAAGGCCGCGCTCGCCGGCGTGCGCACGCTGCGCTGCCATCCCTACACCGAAGCCGGCGTGGCGCAAGCGGTGTGGGTGGTGGCGCCGATTGCGTTTGAGCTGAACTGAACCACGCCCAGCTGCCAGCGCCGGAGCGAGGCCGCCCGCCCAACCATCTGCCCCATTGAATCTCAGGAGTTGCTAACCATGAACGACACTGTCACCACCGCCGCCTTGAGCGCCGCGGCCGCCCCGCAAACCTTGGGCTTTGGCCACTTCATTGGCCAAGCCGATGCGGTGGGCAAAGGCCTGCTGTTGATCCTCGTCGTGATGTCGGTGATCTCGTGGGTGCTGATTTTCAGCAAGGGCGTGGCGCTGCAACTGCGTCAGCGCCGCAGCGCACGTTTTCTCGACTTCTTTTGGAACGCCAGCTCGCTCGATGCCGTGCAGCACGAGATCAGCACCCACGGCGTGCAAGAGCCCTTCGCCCACCTCACCGCCCACGCCATGCACGCCCAGGCGCACCACGCCAAGTTTGGCGGTGCCAAGCTCGCCGAGTCGGGCACCGCGCAGGAGTTTTTGACGCGCACCATCAAGAAGGTGCTCGATGAAGAAACCACCCGCATGGAGGGCGGCCTGTCGATGCTCGCCACCGTGGGTGCCACCGCGCCGTTCGTCGGCCTGTTCGGCACCGTCTGGGGCGTGTACCACGCGCTGGTCGCCATCGGCATGAGCGGTGCGGGCACGCTCGACAAAGTGGCCGGCCCGGTGGGCGAGGCGCTGATCATGACCGGCGTGGGCCTGGCCGTGGCCATTCCCGCGGTGATGGGCTACAACGGGCTGGCGCGCACCAACCGCGTGATGGGCGCCAAGCTCGACGCCTTTGCGTTTGAGCTGCACACCTTCTTGTCGACTGGCGCCAGCCTCAAGGGCAGCGCCACGCAAGCCGACACCGCTGCCGCGGCCGTCGCCCAGCCCAAGGTGCGCGCCGTGCCGGCCGCGGCCTGATCGCCCCCACGCTCAGGAGCAGCCCCCATGGCCTTCGGCAGTTTCGACAACAAGAGCGCCAGCGCCCCGATGGCGGAGATCAACATGGTCCCGCTGATCGACGTGATGCTGGTGTTGCTGGTGATCTTCATCGTCACCGCGCCCTTGCTCACCCACGCGGTCAAGCTCGATTTGCCCAAAGTGAGCGCCCAGGTGAACCCACCCACGCCGCAAAAAGTGGAGTTCGCCATCGACGCCGCTGGCGTGCGCTACTGGAACGGCGAAGCCGTGACTCGCAGCGTCGCCGCCGAGCGTTTTGCCACCGCCGGCCAACAGCCCACGCAGCCCGAGGTGCACATCAAGGCCGATGCCAGCGTGGCCTACCGCCTGGTGGCCGAAACGCTGGGCGACGCCTCGCGCGCCGGCCTCAGCAAGGTGGGCTTTGTGAGCGAGCCCGAGGGCGCTGCCGCCACGCCCTGATCCGCAGCCGCGTTTCCATTTTTTTCCCGGTCTGACGAACGGCCCCTGGGAGGGGGGTCAGGCCGCTGCTTTGCCCATCACGTTTGTCCTTCACGTCCATTGCCACTCAGGAGAGTTTGCCCATGTCCCGCCACCGTTCCACCCGCCGCGCCGCGCCGTCGCGTGCTGTCGCTCCGGCCGTTGCGCCGTTGGGCGCCTTGGCCGCCGGCTTCGGCCTGTTGACCCTCAGCGGCGCCGCGCTGGCGCAGCCAGTGAGCGCGCCGGCTGCCGCCGCCAGCGCCCCAACCGTCACCTCCGCCACGGTCGACGCCGTGCTGCCGCAAGTGACGGTGCGTGGCCGCGCGCCGCTGAGCGACAAACAAACCCTCAACCCCGCCACCACCACCATCGGCAAGGGCACACAGGCGGTGCGCGACATCCCGCAGTCGCTCACCGTGGTGACCGAAAAGCTGATGGACGACCGCCACCTCGACACCATGAAAGAGGCCCTGCGCAACACCTCGGGCATCAGCTTCTTGGCGGCCGAAGGCGGTGAAGAAGACATCCGCCTGCGCGGCTTCAACCTGCAAAGCACGGGCGATGTGTTTGTCGATGGCATGCGCGACCCGGCCTTCTACGAACGCGACACCTTCAGCTTCGACCGCCTGGAGGTGCTGCGCGGTTCGGCCTCGATGCTGTTTGGCCGCGGCTCCACCGGCGGCGCGGTCAACATGGTCAACAAAGCGCCCAAGCTGTTTGACGCCAACCAGGTCGATGTGACCGTGGGCAGCCACGCCTACAAGCGCGTGGTGGGCGACTTCAACATCGTCACCGCCGAAGACGCCGCGCTGCGCATCAACGTGATGGCCACCGACGCCAACAACAACGGCGCCGGCAGCAGCCTCAACAAAAAGGCCATTGCCGGCACCTACCGCTTGGGCATCGACACGGCCGACGAGGTGTCGGTCAGCCTCTACCACCTGCAGAACAACAACGGCATGAACTACGGCATGCCCTGGGTGCGCCCGAGCGCCACCGCCGATGTCAGCACCACCACTTTGCTGCCGCTCGACCCGAGCACCTACTACGGCATGGCCAGCGACTACAACGACGGCAGCGCCAGCCACGCGACCCTGGCCCACCAGCACCGCTTTGACGCCGACCAAACCCTCAGCACCAAGCTGCGTGTGGGCCGCTACACGCGCGACCAGCGCGCCGGTACCGTGCGCTTTGCGGCGGCCAGCCTGCAGCCGGGCGGCCAGGCCGTGAGCCTGGCCACCTTCAGCGACGCCAGCGTGATCGCGCGCGGCACCAGCCTCAAGATCCAGGACCTCGACACCGTTGCCTTGCAAAGCGACTACAGCGGCAAGCTGCAAGCCTGGGGCCTGCAACACGAGGTGCAGGCCGGCGCCGACATCTCGCACGACCGCAAGGTGGTCTACAGCGACTCGCCCGGCACCGCCGCGACGGGCATGACCGCCGCCAACCGCGCCGCGCTCTATGCCAGCCTCGGCCTGACCAAGGCCAACACCACCGTGGGCACGCCCGACGACGGCGCCAGCGTCAACGAAGCCGCGCGCCAACTGTTCCAGACCAGCGATTACAGTGCCACCGGCTGGGGCGTGTATGCGCAAGACCTGGTGCAGGTGGCGCCGCACTGGAAGCTGCTCGGCGGCCTGCGCTTCGACAGCCTCAAGGGCACCTACAACACCACCGCCTACAGCTACAGCGGCAGCACCACCTCGGCGGGCTACGACAAGTTCGCCGTCTCGGGCGGCAGCAGCTACACCATGTCGGTGGCCGAGTGGAGCCAGCGCCTGGGGGCGCTGTATCAGCCCACTGCGCTGCAGTCGTACCACCTCTCGGCGGCCACCTCGTTCAACACCTCGGGTGAGGCGTACTCGCTGAGTGCGGCCAACCAGAGCATCCCGCCCGAGCAGTCGATCAACATCGAGCTCGGTGCCAAGCTCGACTCGGCCGATCGTCAGCTGTCCACACGCTGGGCCATCTTCCATTCCACCAAGCTGCACGAGCGCAACACCGACCCGCTGGTGACCGACCTCATCACGCTCTCGGGCCGCCGCCACGTGGCCGGTGCCGAGTTCGACATCAGCGGCCGCATCACGCCGCAGTGGGAGGTGTTTGCCTCCTACATGTGGATGCCGGTGGCCAAGATCGACGTCGGCGTGGCCGGCTCCGAAGGCCAGGGCACGCGGCCCTCGCTCACGCCGCGCCACACCGGCACCGTGTGGAGCACCTACCAGGTCACGCAACGTTTCCGCGCTGGTGGCGGCCTGAACCTGCGCAGCTCGCAAACGCCCAACCGCAACCCCGGTTGGTCGGCACCCGGCTTCGTCACCGCCGACCTGATGGCCGAGTACCAGTTCATTGAACAGGACCTCACCGTCAAGGCCAACCTCACCAACGTCACCAACAAGCTGTACGCCGAATCGCTCTACAGCGGCCACTACATCCCCGGTGCCGGCCGCATGCTGCAGGTGACGGCGAGCTTGAAGTTTTGAGGTGACGATTTGAAAGTGTGTTCCGCGGCCCCGGCGGAATGATTTGGCTTGGCCGCGCCCCGCATCCGGGCGCGGCCTTTTTTGCGGGCGCCACGGCTACCGCAAAACCTGATGCAATCGCCCCACCATGCTGCTGACCCTGCCCAACCTGCTGAGCCCCGATGAACTCGCCCGCGCGCAAGCGCTGCTGCGTGATGCACCCTGGGCCGATGGCGCCAACAGCGCCGGCGTGCAGGCGCGGCAGGTCAAAAACAACCAGCAGTTGCCGCACGACAGCGCCGCGGCCACGGCCATCCGCCAACTCGTGCTGGGCGCGCTCGACCGCAGCGCGTTGTTCTTCTCGGCCGCGCTGCCGCTCAAGGTGTTCACCCCGCGCGTCAACCGCTACAGCGGCGCCAGCAACCACTACGGCGCGCACATCGACAACGCCGTGCGCGTGCTGCCCAGCGGCGAGCGCGTGCGCACCGATGTCTCGTGCACCGTGTTCTTGAGCGACCCCGCCGACTACGACGGCGGCGAGCTCACCGTGCACGACACCTTCGGCACGCAGCAGCTCAAGCTGCCCGCCGGCCACGCCGTGCTTTACCCCGGCACCAGCTTGCACGAGGTGCGGCCCGTCACCCGCGGGGCGCGCGTGGCCTGCTTTTTTTGGGTGCAAAGCCTGGTGCGCAGCGACGAACAACGCCGCTTGCTGTTTGACATGGACATGGCCCTGCTGCGCCTGCGCCAGCAGCACGGCGAGAGCGCCGAGACCACCGCGCTCACCGGCACGTATCACAACCTGCTGCGCCTCTGGAGCGAGACCTGATGAGCGACCCCATCGCATGAGTGCCAGTGCGCCCGGCCCGCTGACCCTGGCCGACCACGAAGCCCAGGCCGAACGGGTGCTCGACCCCGCCACCTGGGCCTACTTCAGCGGCGGCGCGGCGGATGAGCTCACGCTGCGCGCCAATGTCGCCGCCTGGCAGCGCATTGAATTGTTGCCGCGTGTGTTGCGCCCGCTGGCCGGCGGCCACACGCGCACCGAGCTGTTCGGCCGCACGCTGGCCCACCCGCTGCTGGTGGCGCCCATGGCCCACCAAGCCCTGGCGCACCCGCAGGCTGAAGCCGCCATGGCGCTGGCCGCCGCCGCCCAAGGCGCGGGCATGGTGCTCAGCACCCAGGCCAGCTTGCCGCTGGGCGACGTGGCCGCGCTGGTGCGCGATGAGCCTGGGCGCGGCCCGCTGTGGTTTCAGCTCTACCTGCAGCCCGACCGCGCCTTCACCCGCGAGCTGGTGCAACGCGCCGAGGCCGCGGGTTTTGAGGCGCTGGTGCTCACGGTGGATGCGCCGGTGAACGGCGTGCGCGACCGCGAGCGCCGGGCCGGTTTTGCGCTGCCGCCCGGTGTCGGCGCAGTCAACTTGCATGGCCTGCGCGAGCCTGCATCCGTGCCTTTGCAACCGGGCCAGAGCGCCGTGTTTGATGGCCTGCTGGCCCACGCGCCCACCTGGGACGACATCGCCTGGTTGCGCAGCATCACCACGCTGCCCGTGCTGCTCAAAGGCATCACCCACCCCGCCGATGCGCGGCTCGGCATCGCGCATGGTGCGGCCGGGCTGATCGTGTCCAACCACGGCGGGCGCACGCTCGACACCGTGCCCGCCACCGCACGTTTGCTGCCCGCCGTGGTGCAGGCGGTGCAGGGCGCCGTGCCGGTGCTGGTGGACGGCGGCATTCGCCGCGGCAGCGATGTGCTCAAGGCCCTGGCCTTGGGCGCCAGCGCCGTGCTGGTGGGCCGGCCGCTGCTGTATGCGCTGGCGTCAGCCGGCGCGCCCGGCGTGGCCCACGCGCTGCGCTTGCTGCGCGATGAGCTGGAGGCTGCCATGGCGCTCAGTGGCTGCCGCACCCTGGCCGATGCCGGGCCAGATCTGCTCTTGCCGCCCTGAGCGAGGTCGGGGGGGCAAACATGGCCGGCCGTGTCGGGCGCACTTACGCCCTGATACCCGCTCGCTGCTGGCTGGGGCAGGATTGGGCCGTCAAGCGCCCTTTGTTCGGCCATTCAGGCGCAAACTGACAGGCCATGATGGAGGCCGCCAGGCTTTGCCCCCGCACCATGAACAGCAGCATCTCGTCACCCACCGCGGCCGCTTCGGCGCCAGCGGACGCCCTGCGGCCGGACTTCAGCGCCGCAGCCTCGGTGCCGCCCTTGCCCTCGCACATCGGCAAGTACCGCGTGCTGCGCCGCTTGGGTGAAGGCGCCACCAGCGAGGTGTTTCTCTGCCGCGATGATTTTCACCGCCGCGACGTGGCCATCAAACGCGTGCGCGCCAGTGCGCTGGCCGATGCCCAAGATGGCCGCTACTTCGAGCGTTTTTTTGCCGCCGAGGCCGCGCTGGCCGGCAAGCTGCGCCACCCCAATGTGGTCGAGATTTTCGACGCCGTGCCCGATCCCGTCGCGCCCTATTTGGTGATGGAACACGTGTCCGGCACCACGCTGCGCACCTTCTGCAAGGCCGACAAGCTGCTGCCGCTGGAGTTGATTGTGGAAATCGGCTTCAAGTGCGCGATGGCGCTGGGCTACGTGTACCGCCTGGGCCTGATCCACCGCGACGTGAAGCCCGCCAATTTGCTGGCCGTGATGACCCACGACCAAGTCACCGATGTGAAAGTGACCGACTTCGGCAGCGTGCTCAACCTGCGCTCCGACAGCACCCAGGTGTACCGCGTGGGCTCGCTGGCCTACATGTCGCCCGAGCAGCTCGATGGCAGCACGCTCGATGCGCGCGCCGACATGTACTCGCTCGGCGCCGTGCTCTACCACCTCGTGGCCGGCCGACCGCCGTTTGATGCGCAGGCCCAGTCGGCCATGATGAACCAGATCTGCAACCTCACGCCGGCCTCGCTGGTGAGCCAGCGTGCGGGTTTGTCGCCCGCGGTGGACGAGGTGATTCAGCGCGCGCTGGCCAAGCGCCCGGACGAGCGCTACGCCAGCTGGGACGAATTTGCGCAGGCCTTGTCGGGCCTGGTGTCGGGCCAGCAGGTGCCGCGCGGGCAGCTGCAAGGCGTGCTCGACTCCGAGCGCTTCACGCTGCTGCGCGGCCAAGAGTTTTTTGTCGAGTTTGGCGACGTGGAGCTCTGGGAAGTGGTGCACCGCGCCCGCTGGCAGCGCTTTCCGTATGGCCACGCCATCTACCGCAAGGGCGAAGAGGGCAAGACCTTCCACATCATCACGCAGGGTGAGGTTGAGGTGTACCGCGACGGCCAGCGCGTGGCCCAGCTCGGCGCCGGCACCTCGGTGGGCGAGATGGTCTACCTGGCCCCCAGCCCCGAGCTGCGCCTGCACAGCACCGATGTGGTGGTGAGTGCGCCCGCCACCACCGTGTCGTTCACGCCCGATGTGGTGGCCCAGCTCAGCCCCGCCTGCCGCCACCAGTTCGACGGCGCCTTCATCCGCGTGCTGGTGCGCCGCCTGCACGCCGCCCACGAGTCGCTGGCCCACCCGCGCCGCATTCTCTGAGGCCGCCAACGCCGCCGCAGCAGACGCCTGCGGTGTGACTTGGCGCAAGCCTTGTCGTCCGAAGTCCACGCCCGCGCGTTAGGCCCCTTGCTGGAAGGGGTTTCGAATGGTCGAATCCACTCCCGGCGCTGGTCGTCGCCTTGCCACCCCCGTGCAAGCAGGCCGCCCTTCACAAACCCGGGATGAAGAAACCATGAAACACCTGTTCACCGTGCTCGCCGTGGCTGCCGCTGGTTTTGCAGTCAACGCCCAAGCCGCCGACGCCGCCGCTGCAGCACCTGCCCCCACCGCTCAACAGAGCAAAATGGGCATGTGCAACAAAGACGCGGCCGAAAAGAAGGGCGACGAGCGCAAGGCCTTCATGAAGAGCTGCCTCTCGGCCAAAAAAGACGGCCGCACCGAGCAGCAAAACAAGATGAAGACCTGCAATGCCGACGCCGGCACCAAGGCCCTCAAGGGCGACGAGCGCAAGGCTTTCATGAAGAGCTGCCTGAGCAACTGAGCCCTACATGTGTGCGGTGGGCAGTGCATCTGCCTCCGCGCTGACGAACCCGGCCTTGGCCGGGTTTTTTTGTGCCTGCGGGGCGCAGCCGCGTTCGCGTTCAAAGGCGTCCAAAGTGTGACGGGCGGCAAGTGCCTTTGCGGACGCCGACGCCGACGCTGAGGCTGAGGCTGAGGCTGAGGCTGAGGCTCACTCATGCTGAGGTTGGATGCGAGGCGAGCGCTGTGCCGCATTCGCTTTGCTCCGTGTCCTCCGC
>JBEAOO010000309.1:0-11795 GCA_041164825.1 Pseudomonadota bacterium
AATGGGGCGAGGCGCACGACCTGCTGGTGGAGGCGCTGCTCGAATCACCGCGCGACACCGATCTGCTGTACGAACAATCCACCATCGCCGAAAAACTGGGCAACTTGGTCGAAATGGAAGCGCTGCTGCGCCAGGTGATGGCCATCCAGCCCGAGCACCACAACGCCTACAACGCGCTCGGCTACTCGCTGGCCGATCGCAACCAGCGCCTGCCCGAAGCGCGCGAGTTGATCGCCAAGGCGCTGCAACTGGCCCCCGGCGAGCCCTTCATCACCGACAGCATGGGCTGGGTGGAGTACCGACTGGGCCACACCGACGAAGCGCTGCGCCTCTTGGGCACCGCCTACCGCGCGCGCCCCGACACCGAGATCGGCGCCCACTTTGGCGAGGTGCTGTGGGTGAGTGGGCGGCGCAATGAGGCGCTCGGCGTATTCCGCGCAGCGCGCGAACGCGACGCCGCCAACGAGGTGCTGCAAGAAACGTTGGCGCGCCTGAAGGTGGGGCTTTGACGCTGGGGGTAACCCGCCTGGGCGGCCCGCCACCGCTGCGCCGCCGGCTGCGTCTGGCCCTGCTCGCGCTGCCGGTGCTGGGCGCACTGGGCTGCGCGCACGTGCCCGCCCCGGACCCCATCACATCGGCGCCCACAGGCGCCACGCTGAGCGGCCGATTGGCCCTGAACGTGGCTGCCAGCGCCGAGCACGAGGCGCAAGTCATCAGCGCAGCGTTTGAGTTGCGCGGCAACGCGGCCACGGGCGGGCTCGACCTCAGCACGCCACTGGGCACACTGATCGCTACCGCGCGCTGGTCGCCCAGCGAGGTGCTGCTCACCGTGCCGCAGGGCGCGCAGCGTTTTGCCTCGCTCGATGAGCTCACGCGCAAGCTGCTGGGCGAGCCCCTGCCGCTGCCCGCGCTGTTTGACTGGTTGCGTGGCCAGCCCTGGGCCGAGGCCGCCCCTGCACAAGACATGCCGCCCGCTGGTTTTCGCCAAATCGGCTGGGAGATCGACCTCGCTCGTCTTGACGAAGGCTGGGTGCGCCTGCACCGCAGCGCCGCCCCCGAGATCACCCTGCGCGCCCGGCTTGACCGCTGACCTTGCGCACCGCACCCCATTCTCCCGATGAGCATCACCGCGCTGTATGACGTGGCCGCCCCGGCCAAGCTGAACCTGTTCCTGCACATCACCGGCCGCCGGCCCGACGGCTACCACCTGCTGCAGTCGGTGTTCGTGCTGATCGACTGGTGCGACACCCTGCACATCGAGCGGCGCAAAGATGGTCGCCTGCAGCGCCACGATCTGGCCCTGCCCTTGCCGGCCGACGACCTGAGCCTGCGCGCCGCGCAGCTGCTGCAGACCGAGAGCGGCAGCACCTGGGGTGCCGACATCAGCATTGAAAAGCGAGTGCCTTGGGGCGCCGGCATGGGCGGCGGCAGCTCCGATGCGGCCAGCACGCTGCTGGCCCTCAACCGCCTGTGGGGCCTGAACTGGCCGCTCTCCCGGCTGCTGCCGCTGGGGCTCCAATTGGGCGCCGACGTGCCCTTCTTTTTGGGCGGGCACAACGCGCTGGTCGAGGGCATTGGCGAGATACTGCGCCCGCTGCCCGAGCTGCCTCCACTGTGGCTGGCGGTGGCCAAGCCGGCCGAGGCCATCGCGACAAAATCAATTTTTTCGAGCAATTTGTTGTCTCGCTCCACAAAAGCCGCTATAGTTGCGGGCTTGCTTCAGAGCACTAATGATTCAGCGCAAAACGCAATCAGCCCCGTTGATGCGCAAAGCAAAGAATCAGAAGTTGTCAGTCTTGAGCAGGTCGTGGCAGGTTGGGGCGGCAATGATTTGCAGCCTCCAGCACAAAGCGTGTGCAACGAAGTCACCTCGGTGGCCCACTGGTTGCATCAGCGTTTTGGCAACAGCCGCATGACCGGCTCAGGCAGCGCGGTGTTCTCGCGAGCAGGCACAGGCGGTCAGCCAGACACCATGTGGCCAGCGGATCTTCCGCCGGCTTGGACTGGCAGAATGTGCCGCAGTTTGACGCAGCACCCGCTGGCCGGGTGGGCGTGTTGAACTGGCAAAGTTGTAGGCGGTTGGCGCAAGCCAGCAGCCTGTGTAGGGGAGTCGCCAAGTTGGTTAAGGCATCGGATTTTGATTCCGACATGCGAAGGTTCGAATCCTTCTTCCCCTGCCAAATTTCTATCTGATTCCCGGTGCCCGTCCTGGGCCCGCCGGGGCTGAAGCCTAAGGGTGTGCCCGTTCATGCGTTCCATCACACCCCCAACCAGTCTCGACGGAGGAAATGTGCTTTTCAATACCGTGCTGTTCACCGGCAATGCCAACCCCGCTCTCGCGCGGGAAATTGCCACCCACCTCGGCATTGAACTGGGCAAAGCCCAGGTCGCACGCTTCTCTGATGGCGAAACCGCCGTCGAAATCCAGCAAAACGTCCGCGCCCGCGACATCTTCGTGGTGCAGCCCACCTGCGCCCCCACGAACGAAAACGTGATGGAGCTGTGCATCATGGTGGACGCCCTGAAGCGCGCTTCGGCCCGCCGCGTCACGGCCGTGATCCCCTACTTCGGCTACGCCCGCCAAGACCGCCGGCCGCGCTCGACCCGCGTGCCGATCAGCGCCAAGGTGGTGGCCAACATGCTCGAAGCCGTGGGCGTCGAGCGCCTGTTGACCATGGACCTGCACGCCGACCAGATCCAGGGCTTCTTCAACATCCCCGTTGACAACATCTACGCCTCGCCCGTGCTGCTGGCCGACCTGCACAGCAAGCGCTACAGCGATTTGGTGGTGGTGAGCCCCGACGTGGGTGGCGTGGTGCGCGCCCGCGCACTGGCCAAGCAACTCGGTTGCGACCTGGCCATCATCGACAAGCGTCGCCCCAAGGCCAATGTGTCTGAGGTGATGCACGTCATCGGCGAGATCGACGGCCGCAACTGCGTGATCATGGATGACATGATCGACACCGCAGGCACCTTGGTGAAGGCCGCGGACGTGCTGAAAGAGCGCGGCGCCAAGAGCGTCTACGCCTACTGCACGCACCCCGTGTTCTCGGGTCCGGCCATCGACCGCATCGCCGCCTCGCAGCTCGACGAAGTCGTGATCACCAACACCATTCCGCTCAACGACGCCGCCAAGGCGACGGGCAAGATCCGCCAACTCTCGGTGGCGTTCTTGTTCGCTGAAACCATCCGCCGCATCTCTGATGGCGAATCGGTCACCTCGCTGTTCGCCGAGCAAAACGCCAATTTCTGATCGCCGGCCGGATTCGTCCGGACAGTGATCAACGGCCTGGCAACAGGCCACCCTCAGGGCCTTCGGGCCCTTGTTCATGAAGCAGCTTGGTCGCGAGCGCTTCGCCCTATTGGAGTCATCATGAAATTCACCGCTTTTGAGCGCAGCCTGCAGGGGACCGGAGCGAGCCGCCGCCTGCGCAATGCGCAAAAGGTGCCTGGCATTGTTTACGGTGCCGGCGAACCCGCCAAGATCGAACTCGATCACAACGCCCTGTTCTTCGCGCTGAAAAAAGAAGCCTTCCACTCCTCCTTGCTGGAGATGGAACTGGCTGGCAAGACCGAAAAGGTTCTGCTGCGCGACTACCAGATGCACCCCTTCCGCCCGATCGTGCTGCACATCGACTTCCAACGCGTCGATGCCACCACCAAGATCACCAAGAAGGTGCCGCTGCACTTCATCAACGAAGAAAATTCGCCGGCCGTCAAGGTCGACAAGGGCGTCGTGAGCCACGTGGTGACCGAGCTGCGCATTCAGTGCCTGGCCGCTCAACTGCCTGAGTTCCTGACCGTTGACCTGGGTGAACTGGCCATTGGCCACACCGTGCACGCCAACGACCTGAAGCTGGGCGACAACGTCAAGATCGTGACCCAAGGCAAGCCGAACCCGTTGATCGTCACGGTTGCGCTGCCGAAGGAAGAAGAAGAAATTATTGCCGTCGTGGCTGCGCCTGCCGCACCTGCCGGCAAGGGCAAGAAGACCGAAAAGCAAAACAAGAAGTGATGTGCCGGGCCCACGCGGGCCCAGCCTCGCCTCACAAGCCCCGCCTCGGCGGGGTTTTTTTTCGCCCGCGCCCTCCCCCGTCGCTCCCCCTTGTGGGCGGGGTCGGCACGGGCTCACCCCTCGCATAATCTCGCCATGATCCGACTGCTGGTGGGCCTGGGCAACCCCGGGCCGGAATACGAAGACACGCGGCACAACGCCGGCTTCTGGTTCATCGACCAGGTGGCGCGGCAGCTCAAGGTGTCGCTGCAGGCCGAGCGCAGCTACTTCGGCCTGGCCGCGCGCGCCAACACGCCGCATGGCCCGGTGTGGCTGCTCCAGCCCATGACCTTCATGAACCTCTCGGGCAAGTCGGTGGCCGCACTGGCGCGCTTCTTCAAGATCGCGCCCGAAGAGATTTTGGTGGTGCACGACGAGCTCGACATCGAGCCCGGCCAAGCCAAGATGAAGCTCGGCGGCAGCCACGCCGGCCACAACGGCCTCAAAGACATCCACGCTCAACTCGGCAGCCCCAACTACTGGCGCCTGCGCCTGGGCATCGGCCACCCCGGCGTGAAGGGCGAGGTGGCCAACTACGTGCTGCGCAAGCCACCACTGGCCGAGCGCGAGGCGATCGAGAAAAGCATCGATCAGTGCATGACAGCACTTGAACTGCTGTTGGCCGGCGACATGGACAAGGCCATGGCCCGCGTGCACGCCAAACCCGCCCGGCCCAAGCCGCCGCGGCCGGCCGACCTGCGTTCCACCGCGCCAGCGGCGGGCGCTCCCGCAGCCATGCCGCCAGAAGCATCGTCCGAATAAACGTCAGGAGATCGCCGCCATGCACCCCCATCATCCTGTCTCGCGGCGCTCGTCGCACGGGTTTCGGCCGATGGCGGTCGCTGCAATCGGCTTGGTGTTGATCACCGGCGCAGCATCAGCACGCGCCGCGAGCACCTCGCCCGCCTCGGGCATCCGGCCGTCGATCTACCGCTGTGTCGTCAACGGCCAAACGGTCTACCAGCAAAGTGCGTGCAGCGAGGGTCGGCCCCTGACATTGGAGGCGGCACCAAGCGCGGCGGACCGGCAGGCCCAAGACCAAAACACCGCGCAATTGGCACGAGCGGCCGCCATGCTCGAAGGCGATCGGCTGCGCCGCGATGGGCGCATCAAAACAACGCCAGCGGCCGACAAGGCCAAAGGCCGCGCGGGGACGCAAACAGCCTTGGGCACCACGCCTGCACCGGCCGCACCGGCGAAGCCCAAGCGTTTGGCCAACGCGCCCTGACACGCCGGATCGGGCGGCCTCACGCCAGCGGGCAAACCAAGGCACATTCAGGCGGCGGCGTCGGTGGCCCCTGAGCCCAACGGCCCGGCCTCAACGGCCACCGTGGCCGTCGCCTCACGCGCCTGCGCCTGCAAGCGCCGGTACTTGGCCCACAGGCTGTCGGCGTTCTCAACATGGTCAGGCGACACCGGGATGCACTCCACCGGACACACCTGCACGCACTGCGGCTCGTCAAAGTGCCCCACGCACTCGGTGCACTTGGCCGGGTCGATCTCGTAGATCGACTCACCCATGTAGATGGCTTGGTTGGGGCACTCGGGTTCGCAGACGTCGCAATTGATGCATTCGTCCGTGATCATCAAAGCCATCGTGCACGGGCCTCACTGGTTCGGAAAGTCATGATCGTGGAGGCACGCAGGCCTTTGGCGTGGTCTGGGCGGGATGAGCGGCCGTGCCAGAGGCGCTCACACCGGCTCAGGCTTCGCTGCGGCTGACGCGGTCTTTCAACCGCTGGAGCACCGAGGGTGACACGAACTTGGAGACATCACCCCCAAGAGTGGCAATCTCGCGGACGAAGGTGCCGCTGACGAACTGGTACTGGTCGCTGGGGGTGAGGAACAGCGTCTCCACATCGGGCATCAGTTGGCGGTTCATGCCGGCCATCTGAAACTCGTATTCAAAGTCGCTCACCGCGCGCAGGCCGCGCACCACCACCTTGCCGTCGTGCTGCATCACAAAATCGCGCAGCAAGCCCTTGAAGGCGATCACTTCAACGTTCGGGTACTTGGCCGCCAGTTCGGTGGCAATCTCCAGCCGCTCGTGCGGGCTGAACATGGTGCGCTTGTGGTGGCCGGCAGCCACCGCCAAAATCAGGCGCTCAAACAAGCGGCTGGCGCGGCGCATCAGGTCTTCGTGGCCCAAGGTCATGGGGTCGAAGGTGCCGGGGTAAACGGCCGTCAGGCGGGTGACCGAAGTCATGGGTGTCTCCTCGTGGATCTCTGACCGCTCAGTCGGCGGCTTCAGGGGCTTCGGTGGCATCAGGTGCGTCGGCGGAGGGAACCACGCTCGGCGTCACCGCCGAGCGCTGGAGCAAGAAAAAGTGCACCGCACCGGCCTTGCTGTGGCGCGTCACGGTCAGGCCGATCTCGGCCAGCGCCGCGGCTTCGATGTCGCGGTCGGCTTCGAGGTAAATGAAGCCATCCGGCACCACCAGGCGCACCGCGGTCATCACGGCTTTTTCAAACAACTGGTCGGCAAACGGCGGGTCGAGGAACACCAGCTCCCAGGCCTGGGGCGCCGAGCGTGCCATCCACGAAAACGCATCGGCCTTGGCCACCTGCACGGTGCTGGCGGCCTTCAAGCGGTCTACGCTCTCTTGCAGGCAACGCGCCAAGCGCGGCTCGCGCTCCACCAATTGCACGCTGGCGGCGCCGCGCGAGGCGGCCTCAAAACCGAGCGCGCCGGTGCCGGCAAAGGCATCGAGGCAGCGCCAGCCGCTGAGGTCCTGGCCGAGCCAGTTGAACAGGGTTTCGCGCACGCGGTCGGGCGAGGGGCGCAGGCCGGGGTGGTTGAGCACGGGCAGCTTGCTGCGTTTCCACACCCCGCCAATGATGCGCACTTCGCGCGGCGGTGGGCCCGAGGACATGGGCTTGCCCGCGCCGTTGCCGGGGCCTTTGCCCCCGGCCTTTTTCGGTGCGCCGCTCACAAGCGCACCGGAATGCCGTCGCGCGCCATCATGGCCTTGGCTTGCCCCACGGTGAACTCGCCATAGTGGAAGATGCTGGCGGCCAGCACCGCATCGGCGCCGCCCACGCGGATGCCTTCGCTCAGGTGTTCGAGTGCGCCCACGCCGCCCGAGGCGATCACGGGCACGGGCACGGCGTCGCTCACCGCGCGCGTGAGTTCGAGATCAAGGCCGATCTTGGTGCCGTCGCGGTCCATGCTGGTGAGCAGGATCTCGCCCGCGCCGTGCTCGGCCATTTGCGTGGCCCAGGCCACCGCGTCGATGTGCATGTTCTTGCGGCCGCCGTGCGTGTACACGTCCCAGCCCGGGCCCTTGGCGGCCAGGTCGTCGCCCACGCGCTTTTTGGCGTCGATGGCGACCACGATGGCCTGCGACCCGTACTTGCTCGACGCCTCGCGGATCACCGGCGGGTTGGCCAGCGCGGCCGAGTTGAAGCTGACCTTGTCGGCCCCGGCGTTGAGCAAGCGGCGCACATCGTCCACCGTGCGCACGCCACCACCCACCGTCAGCGGGATGAACACCTGCGAGGCCACGGCCTCGATGATGTGCAGGATCAGGTCGCGCCCGTCGCTGGTGGCGGTGATGTCGAGAAAGGTGAGTTCGTCGGCGCCCTGATCGTTGTAGCGGGCGGCGATTTCCACCGGGTCGCCGGCGTCACGCAGTTCCAAAAAATTGACGCCTTTGACGACGCGACCACCGGTCACGTCGAGGCAGGGAATGATGCGTTTGGCGAGCATGGGGTCCGGGGAAACAGGTGACGCGAGGCGCTGAATCAGCGGTCGCCGTTGAGCTCGTCGGCGCGCTGTTGGCCGGCGGCAAAGTCGAGGTCGCCGGTGTAGATGGAGCGACCGCAGATGACGCCTTCGACGCCTTGGTCTTCCACCGCGCACAGGGCGTCGATGTCGGCCAGGTTGCTCAGGCCACCCGAGGCGATCACCGGGATGCTCAACGCTTGCGCGAGCTTCACGGTGGCCTCGATGTTGATGCCCGAGAGCATGCCGTCGCGGCCGATGTCGGTGTAGATCACGCCTTCGACGCCGTAGTCCTCGAACTTCTTGGCCAGGTCGATCACCTCGTGGCCGGTGAGCTTGCTCCAGCCATCGGTGGCCACCTTGCCGTCTTTGGCATCGAGGCCGACGATGATGTGGCCGCCAAAGGCCGCGCAGGCGTCGCGCAAGAAGCCGGGGTTCTTCACCGCGGCGGTGCCGATGATGACGTAGCTGATGCCGTCGTCGAGGTAGCGCTCGATGGTGTCGAGGTCGCGGATGCCGCCACCGAGTTGCACGGGAATGTCGTTGCCCACGGCCTTCAAGATCGACTTGATGGCTGCCTCGTTGACCGGCTTGCCCGCAAAGGCCCCGTTCAAATCCACCAGGTGCAGGCGGCGCGCGCCGGCGTCCACCCAGCGGCGGGCGATGACGGCCGGGTCGTCACCAAAGGTGGTGGACTCGTTCATGTCGCCTTGCTTGAGGCGTACACATTTGCCGTCTTTGAGGTCAATGGCGGGGATCAGCAGCATGGCCGTGGCGCTTGCGGCGCGGTGGTGGGGTTGGAGGAAGGGAGGTCTGCGTGCAGCCAGCCGGTCAGGGCCGCCAGTGCAGGAAGTTGCGATAAAGCGCCAAACCCTGTTCGGCACTCTTCTCGGGGTGAAACTGGGTGGCGAAAATATTATCCCGCGCCACCGCCGAGGTAAAGCGCTCACCGTACACGGTGGTGCCGGCGCTGTGCGCGGCCAGCTCGGGCGCGGCATAGAAGCTGTGCACGAAATAGAACCAGCTCTCGTCCGGCACACCGGCCCAGATCGGGTGCACGGCAGCGCCATGGGCTTCTTGGCGCACCTGGTTCCAGCCCATCTGCGGCACCTTGTAGCGGCTGCCGTCGGGCTGGGTTTGGCCGGTCAACTGAAAGCGCTTCACGCGGCCGGGGATCAGGCCCAGGCCGGGCGTGTCTTGCTCCTCAGAATGGTCGAGCAGCATTTGCATGCCGACACACACACCCATCAGCGGCTTGTTCACAGCCGCTTCGAGCACGGCGTCGCGCAGGCCGGAGTCGGTCAGTTCGCGCATGCAATCGCGCATCGCGCCCTGGCCCGGCAGCACGATGCGCTCGGCCGCGCGCACGTCCTCAGGCCGCGCGCTGACGATCACGTCCACGCCCTCACCCGCGGCCACATGCATCACCGCCTGCGAGACCGAGCGCAGGTTGCCCATGCCGTAATCGACAACAACAACGGTGGCCATGGTTTACAGCGTGCCCTTGGTGGAGGGGATCACCCCGGCCGAGCGCGGATCGGGCGTGAGCGCCATGCGGATCGCGCGGCCAAAGGCCTTGAAGATCGTCTCGCACTGGTGGTGGGCGTTGTGGCCCTTGAGGTTGTCAATGTGCAAGCTCACCAAGGCGTGGTTCACAAAGCCTTGGAAGAACTCAAACACCAGTTGCGTGTCGAGCGCGCCGATGCTGCCGGCGGTGAACTTGACGTCCATGGCCAGGCCCGGGCGGCCCGAGAAATCAACCACCACGCGCGACAGCGCTTCGTCCAGCGGCACATAGCTGTGGCCGTAGCGCGTGATGCCGCGCTTGTCGCCGATGGCTTGCGCCACCGCCATGCCGAGCGTGATGCCCACGTCTTCCACGGTGTGGTGGCCGTCGATGTGCAGGTCGCCGACGGCGTCGAGTTCGATGTCGATCAACCCGTGGCGGGCGATCTGGTCGAGCATGTGGTCGAAGAACCCGATGCCGGAATTGAGCTTGGCTTCGCCCGTGCCATCGAGGTTGATGCGCACGCGGATCTGTGTTTCTTTGGTGTCGCGCTTCACCTCGGCAATGCGCGGGGCGGGGGCGGCAAGGGTGATGTCGCTCATGGCTGGGCTTCCAGGGTCAATTCGTTCAGGCTGGCCGTCAGCGCGGCCAACATCTGGGTATTTTCGTCGGGCGTGCCCACGGTGATGCGCACACAGCGCGCCAGCAGCGGGTGCAGGCCAGCGATGTTTTTGATCAGCACGCCGCGCGACTTGAGGCCGTTGAACACGCGCTGCGCATCGGGCACGCGCACCAGCAGCATGTTGGCCTCGCTGGGGAACACGGTGACGTCGCCACGCGCCTGCAGCGCGGCGCTGATGCGCCCGCGCTCGCTGCGGATGATGGCGGCCTGGCGGGCGTATTCATGGACGTGTTCGAGTGCAAACAGCGCCGCCTCGGCGTTGAGCACGCTCACATTGAAGGGCGGGCGCAGTTTGTCGAGTTCGTTGATGAGCGCGCTGCGGCCCATCAGGTAGCCGATGCGCACGCCGGCCAGGCCGAACTTGCTCATGGTGCGCATGATCAGCACATGGGCGTGGCGCTGCAGGCGGGCCAGCGAATCGCGCGAGGCAAAGGGCTGGTAGGCCTCGTCCATCACCACCAGGCCGGGAGCGGCCTCGATGATGGCGTCGATCACGCCCTCGTCCCACAGGTTGGCCGTCGGGTTGTTGGGATACGCCAGCCAC
Source organism: Pseudomonadota bacterium (assembly GCA_041164825.1). Taxonomy (GTDB): domain Bacteria; phylum Pseudomonadota; class Gammaproteobacteria; order Burkholderiales; family Burkholderiaceae_C; genus JBEAOO01. The sequence goes on from JBEAOO010000309.1 coordinate 10,512, forward strand.
ACCAAGGCGGGCTGGTGTTCGCGGATGGCAGCCAACATGGCCGGGCCATCGAGCTCGAAGTGGGCGGTGGTCGGCACGCCCACAAACGCCAGGCCCTGCAGCTTGGCGCTCAGCTCGTACATCACAAAACCGGGCAGTGGCGCCAGCACGGTGTGGCCGGGCACGTCGCAGGCCAGCGTCAGCAGGCTGATCAGCTCATCAGACCCATTGCCCAGCATCAGCGCGCAGCCTTCGGGCAGTTGCGCATGTTTTGCCAGCTCAGTGCGCAGCACATCGATGCGCTCGGCCGGGTAGCGGTTGAGCGCCACCTCGGCCAAGCGCTCGCCCAAGGCGCGGCGCAACTCGGCCGGCAAGGTGAACGGGTTCTCCATGGTGTCGACCTTGACCAGGCCGGCACTGGGCTGCACCGCATAACCGTGCAGGCCTTGCACGTCGGCGCGCAGCACGCGCTGCATGCGCTGGCGCAGGTCGGCGTCGGACGGGTCGCCTGTCGGGGCGTCTGCCAAGAGGCTGAGGTCGCTCATCGCATGAGCCTCAACGCGGCTTCAAACGCATTTCGGCCGCACGGGCGTGGCCTTGCAGGCCCTCGCCGTAGGCCAACTCGGCAGCGATCACACCCAGCACCTGCGCACCCGCTTCGCTCACCTCGATCAGGCTGCTGCGCTTCTGGAAATCGTAGGTGCCCAGCGGCGAGCTGAAGCGGGCCGTGCCCGAGGTGGGCAGCACGTGGTTGGGGCCGGCGCAGTAGTCGCCCAGGCTCTCGCTGGTGTAGGCACCCAGGAAGATGGCGCCCGCGTGCTTGAGCGCGGGCTCCCAGCGGTGCGGGTTGGCGCTCGACACCTCCAGGTGCTCGGGCGCGATGCGGTTGCTGATCTCACACGCCTCTTCCATCGAGCGGGTGTGGATCAGCGCACCGCGGCCTTCGAGCGAGGCCTTGATGACGTCGCGGCGCGGCATCTCAGGCAGCAGGCGCTGGATGGCGTCGTTCACCTTCGCGATGTAGCCAGCGTCCGGGCACAACAAAATGCTTTGCGCCAGTTCATCGTGCTCGGCCTGGCTGAACAAATCCATCGCCACCCAATCGGGCGGCGTGCTGCCATCGGCCAGCACCAAAATCTCGCTCGGGCCGGCAATCATGTCGATGCCCACCTGGCCAAACACGCGCCGCTTGGCGCTGGCCACATAGGCGTTGCCGGGGCCGGTGATCTTGTCGACACCAGGAATGGTCGCCGTGCCGTAGGCCAGGGCTGCCACGGCCTGCGAGCCGCCGATGGTGAAGGCGCG
>JBEAOO010000310.1:0-5041 GCA_041164825.1 Pseudomonadota bacterium
CCCGCAACGAGATTTTGGCCACCATGGCCTGCCACGGCGCGGTGCGCGCCAACCGGCAATTGACGATCGAAGAAATGAACGGCCTGCTGCGCGACATGGAGCGCACCGAGCGCGCCGACCAGTGCAACCACGGCCGCCCCACCTGGCGCCAGATCACGGTCAAGGAGCTTGACGGGCTGTTCTGGCGCGGGCGCTGAGCTGGGGCCCACCACTCTTCGAGGCTGGAGCAGGGAGCGATGCGCCGCATTCGCTTTGCTCCGTGTCCTCCGCCGGCCTGCGGCCGGCTCCCCCTTTACCTGCGCAAAGCGAATGCGGCACAGCGCTCCCCACAACCGGTGGTGGCGCACCATCGGGCTGCCCACCGCGGTGCCTGAGAGAGCGCTGCTGGGCCGTGGCGATTTGCGCAGGTAAAGGAGGAGGGGCCGCGCAAGCGGGTCCGGGGGACACGGAGCAAATCGCCACGGCCCAGCGCCGCTCCCGCGCAGATCGTTGAACAGGAAGCGGCCACACCAAGGAAGGAAGAGGCATACCGCCGAACTTCCCAGCCAAAGCGAACTTGCCCCGCTGAAGTTGAACCCGCCTGAGAGCCTCTGGCGACGCGGGCGACCGGCTTTCAGCCACCAAGCCCGCCCTGCGTGTTCCAATTGGGGTCGTTACCGAAGGCACCTTATGGCCACGCTCAAGCTCAAAAAATCTGCCCCCGGCGCCGCTTCGGCCCCGCGCGGCCACAAAGACGACCGCCCGCCCGTGCGCGGCACCGGCAACCTGGCGCGTCCGCGCCCCACCCTGGCGCAGGCCCAAACGCAGCGTGCCGAGCGCGAAGAGCGCTACCAAGAACAGCTGCGCCAGCGTTTTGGCGACAAGGTGCCGGCCGAATTCCGCAACCGCCCTGGCGAAGGCCAAGGCAATGAGCAGCGCCCGCCGCGCCGCGCTGACGATGCCCGCGGCCCGCAAAGCGGCGCACGCCGCAGCGCGCCCGATGGCCGCACGCCTCAAGCCAGTTTTGACCCGCGTGGGCCCCGGCCCGAGCGCGGTGGCCCGCGTGGCCCGCGCCCGGAGGGGCGTGATGAGCGCGGTCGGTTTGCGGGTCGGCCGGAAGGCCGCCCTGACGGTCGCAACGAAGGTCGCCCGGAAGGCCGGTTCGACAACCGCCGGGATGACAACCGCCAAGACGGCCCACGTGGCCCCCGGGGCCCGGGTGGCGAAGGTCGCCCCAGCTTCGGCCGCGATGACCGCGGCGGCCAGCGCGACGAACGCGGCCCGCGCAACGACTTTGTGCCGCGTTCTGGCCCGGGTGGCTCAGGCCAAGCCTTCGGCCGCCCGCGTGGCGACGATGGCCGCTTTGCGCCGCGTGGCCGCGACGACGGCTTTGACCGTGGCCCCAACCCGCGCTTCGATCCGCGCAGCGAAGGCCGCAACGAAGGTCGGCCTGCGGGTCACTTCGATGCTCGCAACAGCAACCCGGGTGGCCGTTTCGAAGGCCGCGGCAACGATCAACAGCGCCCGCAACAAGGCGGCTACGGCCGGCCGGAGCGCGGCGGCCCACAAGGTGGCCCGGACAACCGTGCCTTTGGCCGCAGCCCGCAGCAAGGCCCGGGTTTCGATCCGCGCCAAGGTGGCGGTGACGAGCGCGGCCCGCGCGGTGGCGACTTCCGCGGTGGTGAGTTCCGCGGCCCAGACCGTGGCCCGGACCGGGGTGGTTTCCAACAGGACAACCGCGGCGAGTTCCGCGGTGGTGGCCATTTCCAGCGCGACGAGCGCAGCGGTGGTGGCAGCGGTGGCGGATTCACACCCGGCCGCGACAAGCGCGGGCCGCTGGCGCCGGCCCGCCCGGTGCAAGCCGGCGGCCCCGCCGCCAAACACCTGCAGCGCGGCCGCCCCAACCTGCATGTGGATGACGACGAGGACGACGACTTCGAACCCCAGCACGACGACGCGCCGGACGCGATCCGCCTGTCCAAGCGCATGAGCGCGCTCGGCCTAGCCTCGCGCCGCGAAGCCGACGAGTGGATCGCCAAGGGCTGGGTGCGTGTCGATGGCCGCGTGGTCAACGAACTCGGCTCGCGCGTGCTGCCCGAGCAGCGCATCACCATCGATGCGCGCGGTCACCTGCAGCAGGCCAACCGCGTCACCGTGGTCATCAACAAGCCCATGGGCTATGTGAGCGGCCAGGCCGAAGACGGCCACGAGCCAGCGTATGTGCTGGTGAAGCCCGAAAACCAGTGGCAAGAAGACCAGTCCGGCACGCGCTTTTTGCTGACGCACTTGCGCAACCTCGTGCCCGCCGGCCGCCTCGACATCGATTCGGTGGGCCTGTTGGTGCTGACGCAGGACGGCCGTGTGGCCAAGCAGCTGATTGGTGAAACCAGCGAGATCGAAAAAGAGTACCTGGTGCGCGTGGAAAGCACCGCCGGCGAGCGCCTCAGCGACGAAGGCATGGCCCTGCTGCGCCATGGCCTGGAGCTGGACGACGAGCCGCTGCTGCCCGCGCACGTCGAATGGGTCAACGAAGACCAACTGCGCTTTGTGCTGAAAGAGGGCAAAAAGCGCCAGATTCGCCGCATGTGCGAAGCCGTGGGCCTGAAGGTGGTGGGCCTCAAGCGCGTGCGCATCGGCAAGGTGATGCTGGGCGACCTGCCCACCGGCCAATGGCGCTACCTGCGCGCGGACGAGGCCTTCTGACGTGGCGCGCCGCCTGATGGGTGCAACTCTGGCGCTCGGGCTGCTGCTGGCGCTGGGCGCCTGCCGCCTGCCGCAAGCGGCCGACCACGCCGCGCTGCACATCGCCCCCGATGGCGCACTGACGCTGGAGGGTCAGCCCGTCACCCTGGCCACACTGGGTGCGGTCGTGCAAGCGCGCCACCGCGGCGACATCCCGCTGGAAGTGGAAATCACCGCCTCGCCGCTGGCGTCCATGGACGTGGTCAACCAGGTGGTGCACACCAGCACCGCGGCGCACGCGACGGTGGCGTTTGCGGAGATCAGCAGCGGCGCCTCAGCCAGCGCGCACGGTCAACGCTGACGCCGAACGATCCGTCCTTGTCGGGTCGATCTCTGACCTTGCACCGATTTCGGCTCGATCTCTGCAAGGCCGCTTCAGCCACCCACCATGGCTGGCGGGATGGCTGGTCGTTGTTGTTGCCGGCCTTGCGGGCTCAGCCCGTGCTGGCTCGGCCAGTATCAGCGGCATACAGCAGGTGCTGAAACCCGAGAAAAGTGCCGCGTATCTGCTCGGGTGAACCCAGGTCGGTGGCGGCATCTGCCAGCGCGTTGTGGTAGCGCAGGCGCAGCAAGGGCGTGAGTTTTTCGGGGGCCAGCTCGTCCACGCCCTGGCTCACGTACTGAGCCAGTACAAACGCAATGAAAGCCTGCTGCTTGTAGCCGTATTGCCCCGCTGCCTGCGCTTGGGCCTGAGCTGCGCGGGCTGAGCGCGGCTGCGTGGGCAGGGCAAACGCCACATAGGCCAACACGTCAAACAAGTCGCTCTGCTCGGCCTCGATCACGCGCTGCATCTCGGCCAGCGGCTCACGCCCAAAACCCTTGTCGGCCAGCGCGTTCAGCAAGCCCTTGCGCGTGGTCGGATCGGCCCAGAGGGCACGCAACTCGTCCTCACTCTTGAAAAACTCCGGCAGGGCACCGAACAAACTTTCCAAAAACTGAGCGGGCGACAGCGGTTTGCCGTCCGGCCCCCAGAAGGTGGTGACCGACATGTGCTGGATCTGCCGCGCCTTGCCGTCGGCCAGTTTGATCACCAGCTTGTCCGGCCGAGGTTCGGGCCCCGGGCCTGGACCCTCCTGCGGTGGATCGCCATCCGGCCCGCCGCGCGGTCGCTCTGGCCGGGGCTCAGGCACCTCGGGCTCGATCGGTTCACCGTCCCATTCCGGGTCGCTGAACAGGTGGTGCGCCTTCACGAAGTCGAGGATGGTGAAGTGATCCTTGCCGTCGTACAGCCGCGTGCCCCGGCCAATGATCTGCTTGAACTCGATCATCGAGTTCACCGGCCGCAGCAGCACGATGTGGCGCACATTGCGTGCGTCCACACCGGTCGAGAGTTTTTGCGAGGTGGTGAGCACCGTCGGAAGGGTCTTCTCGTTGTCCTGGAAGTCGCGCAGGTGCTGCTCGCCCAAGGCGCCGTCGTTGGCCGTCACGCGGGCGCAGTACAGCGGGTGGGTGCTGCTGGCGTGCTGGTTGATGAGGTCGCGCACCAGCGCCGCGTGCGCCTGCGTGGCGCAAAACACCATGGTCTTCTCGCGCTGGTTGATCATGCCCAGCAGCAGCCGCACGCGGTGCGCCTCGCGGTCCTTGATCTCGATGACGCGGTTGAAATCTTTCTCTTCATAGCGCCGGCCGGGCGCCACCTGGCCCAGCAGCACCTCGTCGTCGGCGGTGTAGACGTAGTCGTCCAGCGTGGTGGCGATCTGCTTGACACGGAACGGCGTCAGAAACCCGTCGTTGATGCCCTCCTTGAGCGAATACACAAACACCGGTTCGCCAAAGTAGGCGTAGGTGTCGGTGTTGAGCGTGCGCTTGGGCGTGGCCGTCAGCCCCAGTTGCACCGCCGGGCTGAAGTGGCTGAGGATGTCGCGCCAGGTGCTCTCGTCGTTGGCACCGCCGCGGTGGCATTCGTCGATGACGATCAGGTCAAAGAAGTCGGGCGGGTAGTCGCCAAAGTACGGTGTGGCTCCGGGCCCGCTCATGAAGGTCTGGAAGATGGTGAAGAAGATGCTGCCGTTCTTCGGCACCCGGCCCTTCTTGCGGATGTCGGCCGGATCGATTCGCACCAGCGCATCGTCGGGGAAGGCCGAAAAGGCGTTGTAGGCCTGGTCGGCCAGGATGTTGCGGTCGGCCAGGAACAGGATGCGCGGCCGGCGCGTGGGCTCTGCGCCGCTCTTCCAGTCCGCCAGGTTCCAGCGGCTCTGGAACAGCTTCCACGCAAGCTGGAAGGCAATAAAGGTCTTACCCGTGCCCGTGGCCAGCGTCAGCAAGATGCGGTCACGCCCTGCCCCCATGGCTTCCAGTACGCGCGTAATGGCAATGTCCT
>JBEAOO010000311.1:0-21971 GCA_041164825.1 Pseudomonadota bacterium
TGCTCCGTGTCCTCCTGGCCCTCCCTTCGGTCGGTCCATTCCCCCTTTACCTCCGCACATCGCCCCGGCCCATCACCGCCCCACCAGCACCGCGGTGTGCGTCCACGTGGCATGCCACCACCGGTTCGGGGAGAGCAGCAGCCCACCCCATATGCGTTCCTGATGCCGAATGGCCGATGCTGGCGCCATCGCTACTGCCCTGATGGCCCCATGAACGCTCACACCGCCACGACGTCAGCCCCTGAATCCGCACCGCCAGCCGAGCATCACGCGGGCCGTGCCAGCCTGGCCGCGCTCACGCTGGCCGCCATTGGGGTGGTCTACGGCGACATTGGCACCAGCCCGCTGTACACGATGAAAGAGGTGTTCGCGCCCGCCACCGGGGTGCCGCTGGACGCGGCAAACCTGATTGGCGCGGTGTCCACCATCGTGTGGGCGCTGATGCTGGTGGTGACGTTGAAGTACGTGGTGCTGATCCTGCGCGCCGACAACCACGGCGAGGGTGGCGGCCTGGCACTCACTGCGCTGGCGGCGCAAGCGGTGTCGGGGCGTCCGGCGCTCAAGCGCGGCTTGCTGCTGCTGGGCGTGTTTGGCGCCACCCTGTTTTATGGCGACAGCATCATCACCCCGGCCATCTCGGTGCTGGGCGCGATGGAGGGGCTGCAGGTGCTGGCGCCCTCACTCTCGGCCTGGGTGCTGCCGCTGAGCCTGGTGGTGCTGGTGGGCTTGTTTGCGGTGCAGCGCTTGGGCACGGCGGTGGTGGGCAAGGCGTTTGGGCCGGTGATCTTGCTGTGGTTCGCGGCGCTGGCCGTCACCGGCGCGATGCAGATCTCGCAAGAGCCCAGCATCCTGGCGGCGCTCAACCCGCTGCAGGCTTGGCACTTTCTGCTGGCGCGCGGCCCGCACGTGCTGACGGCCGTGGGTGCCATTGTGCTGGCGCTCACGGGCGCCGAGGCGCTCTATGCCGACATGGGCCACTTTGGCCGCAAGCCCATCCAGTGGGCCTGGACGGGCCTGGTGCTGCCGGCACTGGCGCTCAACTATCTGGGCCAAGGCGCACTGCTCATGCGCGACCCGGGCGCCATCGACAACCCCTTCTTCCGCATGTTCCCGGCGGTGGCGCTGGCGCCCGCCATCGTGCTGGCCGCCGCTGCCGCCATCATCGCCTCGCAGGCGGTGATCTCGGGCGCGTATTCGATGACGCGCCAGGCCATTCAGCTCGGCTTTTTGCCACGCATGGAGGTGCGACACACCTCGGCGCACGCCTCCGGGCAGATTTATGTGCCGGCGGTGAACACCTTGCTGCTGCTGGGCGTGGTGGCCGCTGTGCTGCACTTTGGCAGCTCGTCGGCGCTGGCCTCGGCCTATGGCATTGCGGTCACGGTGACGATGCTGATCACCACCGTGTTGACCTTTTTTGTGGTGCGCCACGCCTGGAAGTTGCCCGCGCCCATCGCGTATGGCGCCACCGCGTTTTTCCTGGCGCTGGACGCGCTGCTGGTGGCCGGTTGCGCGGTGAAGTTTTTGGACGGTGGCTGGTTCCCCTTGGCCATGGGTGGCGCGCTGTTTGTGCTGATGAGCACCTGGGCGCGCGGCCGCGCGCTGACGCTGAGCAGCATCCACGAAGAGGGCTTGCCGCTGGACGATTTCATTGCGCAAATGGCCCATGAGCCCAGCTTGCGCCGCGCCACCCGCACCGCCGTCTACCCGGTGGCCGACCCGCGCACCGTGCCGCAGGCCATGCTGCACAACCTCAAGCACAACCAGGTGCTGCACGCGCACAACGTGATCCTCACGGTGCGCTTTGCCAGCACGCCCAGCGTGCCCGAGGCCGAGCGCATCACGCTGCTCGGCCTGGCCGAGGGCTTCTGGCAGGTGACGCTGCACTGCGGCTTCATGGAGACACCCGACGTGCCGCAGGCGCTGGGGCTGTGCCGCGCGCAGGGCCTGGACATCGTGCCGATGGAGACCAGCTACTTCCTCAGCCGTGAAACCGTCGTGCCCTCTACCGGCGCTGGCATGGCGCTGTGGCGCGAGCAGCTGTTTGCGGCCATGAGCCGCAATGCGGGCAGCGCCGCGGCCTACTTCAAGCTGCCCGACAACGCGGTGGTGGAGCTGGGCACGCGGGTGCTGATCTGAGGGCGGGCTGCCGAGAGAGCGGGCGGGCGCGGCTTGACCTGTGACAAATCGGCGCAGGCTGTGCCGGTTTAGCGCGGTGAAGGCCGTGCTTTTTGCCGCATGGCGTCAACGTTCGTCCGCAGAAAATAGCGCACGCCTCCCAAGACACGGAGCGGCCCACGATGCCGCCCGAGGGAGCTGTGTGCTGTTGAGGCGTCGGCACGCTGCACAACCACGAGTGAGGCCCCAGACCCATGCGCAACAACCTGCCCGTCACCCAGCGTGACTTCCCCTTTCCCGCCGGCGAAACGCTGGTGTCCACCACCGATTTGCAAGGCCGCATCCTCTATTGCAACGCGGCATTTGTGGACGTGAGTGGCTACCAGCGCGACGACTTGCTGGGCCAGCCGCACAACATGATTCGCCACCCCGACATGCCGGAAGAAGCCTTCCGCGACATGTGGGACACCATCCAACAGGGCCACCCCTGGTCAGCGCTGGTGAAGAACCGCCGCAAGAACGGCGACCACTACTGGGTGGTGGCCAACGTCACGCCGCTGCTCGACGCCCAGGGCACGCCCACCGGCTACATGTCGGTGCGCACGCAACCCAGCGCCGAGGCTGTGGCCTCGGCCGAGAGCCTGTACCGCCGCTTGCGCGACGAAACGGCACGTGGGCAACCCAGCATTCGCCTGCAACGCGGCAAGGTGATTTCCACCCGCGCTTGGGGCAATGTCATGCGCACGCTGCGCCCGGGTCTGCTGGGCAAAATGACGCTCACATCGGCAGGCGTAGGCGCGCTGGGCTTTTTGCTCGGCGAGTACGAGGCCGAGGGCCTGGCCCACATGGACGGCACCGAACTGCTGATTGGTTGGGTCACCGTGATGGCGTGTGCGGCGCTGGGTGGCTGGTACCTGAAGGGCTTGGTGGCCGGCCCGGTGATGCGCTTGGTGGATTTCGCCAACCAGATTGCAGGTTGCAACCTGACGCAAACGATCGAGAACAAGCGCCATGACGAGATCGGCGAGCTGACCGACTCACTCTCACAACTGAACGTGAACCTGATGTCGATCGTGCGCGACGCGCGCCACGGCGTGATGGACATGCGCGAAGGCACGGGCGCGATTGCCGAAGGCAACCTCAACCTCTCCGCGCGCACCGAATCGCAGGCCAGCAACCTGGAGCAAACCGCGGCGTCGATGGAGCAGATCACCGCCACCATCCGCCAAAGCGCGCAGATGGCCGAGCGCGCCGCCGAGCAAGCGCACAGTGCCCGCAGCGTCACCGAGCGCAGCGGCGCGGCCGTCGCCGAGCTCTCGACCATGATGGCCAAGATCAACGACGCCTCGCGCAAGATCAGCGAGATCATCCAAGTGGTCGACAGCATCGCCTTCCAAACCAACATCCTGGCGCTGAATGCAGCCGTGGAAGCCGCCCGCGCCGGAGAGCAAGGCCGCGGCTTCGCGGTGGTGGCGGGCGAGGTGCGGGCGCTCGCGCAGCGCACCACGCTGGCCGCGCGCGAGATTCGCGGGCTGATCCAGGCCTCGGTGGAGCAAGTGGCCGCCGGCGGCGCGCAAACCGAGAGTGCCATGGGCGCGATGCGCGACGTGCAATCGGCGGTCGCATCGGTCGACCAGTTCATCCAACAAATCAGCCATGGCATGCGCGAGCAGCTGCTGGGCGTGAGCCAGGTCAACCAAGCCGTGACCGACATGGACACGCTGACCCAGCAAAACGCCGCGCTGGTGGAAGAGATCGCGGCCTCGGCCGGCCAGCTCAACCGCCAAGCCGCCGACGTGGCCGAGTCCGTCAGCGTGTTTCAGCTGAAAGGTGCGAGCGCCAGCGCGCCCAGCGCGCCCAGCGCCGTGGCGCTGCGCAAGCAGGTCAAGCACGCCCCCGCCACGGCCTGAGGCACGCAACGCGCGCGCTGGGCCGCAGCGCAGCCACGCAACGACGGAAAACCGCCTATATCGCACGCAGCGGCGGCAGCGAATCGGGACGAAGTCGGGCACACTCGGCCGCGCGTTTGCGCACGCCGCACCAGATCACCGTGTCCCACCCCTTCCGCCACGCCCTCGGCCAAGACAGCCGCCAGCGCCTGCGCATCAAGCGCATGCTGATCGCGGCAGGGGTGTATCTGTCTTGCACGGCATTGCAGTGGTACGGCGTCTGGGTGGGGTACACCACAGTCAAGGTGGCGGGCTGGTTTTCGCTGTTCATGGGGCTGGGGTTGGTGGGCTTTTATGTCACCTTGCGGAGCGGCCTCAACCTGCGCTTTGCCGAGCCGGCGTTGACGCTGCCGCAATCGGTGTTCGGGCTGCTGTCGCTGGCCGCCGCCTACGTCATCAACCCGCGGGCGAGCGGCGCCATGCTGATGGTGGCGGCGCTGGTGCTGGTGTTCAGCGCCTTCACCTTGCCGCCCCGGATGTGCCGGCGGCTGTCCTGGATTGCCACCGCGGTGCTGGGCGCCGCCATGTGCTTCGGCATGTGGGAGGACCCGGATCACTTTGATGCGCCCACCGAATTCGTCCGCGCCCTGTTGATGCTGGCTGTGCTGCCCACCATCGGCGTGCTGACCGGCCAACTCAGCCGCATCCGCTTTGAGCACCACCGTCAGCGCCGCGAGCTGAAAGAAGCGCTGACCCGCCTGCGACAACTGGCCATGCACGACGAGCTCACCGGCCTGCCCAACCGCCGCCACCTGCACGAGTGGATGCAGCACGAGGTGGCGCGCAGCCGCCGCATCGGCGCGCCACTGTGCTTGGCCCTCATGGACATTGATCACTTCAAGAAAGTCAACGACACCCTGGGCCACGAGGCCGGAGACACCGTGCTGCGCATTTTTGCCCAGGAAGCACGCAGCCTGCTGCGCGAGGGCGACATGCTGGCGCGCTGGGGTGGCGAGGAGTTCATGCTCGTGATGCCCGACTCCGACCTCGCCGTTGCCGAACGGGTGCTGGCGCGCTTGCGCGAGCACCTGGCACAGCCGCAGACCTGGGCCGATTTCCCCGAAGGCCAGGTGACGTTCTCGGCCGGCTTGACGATGCAGCTGCAGCCGCAATCCCTGGAAGCCGCCTCGCGCCTGGCCGACGCCGCGCTCTACGAAGCCAAACGCCTGGGCCGCGACCGGGTGGTGCAGGGCTGATGCGGGCTTGCGGTCATGGATGCAGGTTTTCCATGGCCAGGACGTTCGGTTCTCGGCACGTTGGATGCCGTCAAACACGAAGGCGTACGAGGGCGTGTTCCCGCTTGACAGCCGCAGACCCACCTTTGGGGGGGCAGCGGCCCGATTGACCCCACTGCTGGCTGTGCCATCATCGTTCCGTGAATGAAAGGCAGCCGAGCATGGACATCCTTCCGTGCCCGAGCCTCCGCCGGAACGAGAGTGCCATGAGTCGTCATCCCGCTGAAGTGGCTGCGCCAGCGCGCCTCGCGCCTGTCCTGAGCAATGCCTGCTCCTCTTCTCAACCGCCCGGCGACGCCGTACCGGACGCCAGCGCGGCAGCCACCCCGCCCGGCACGGCGGAGCGCCCCCACCCAGCGGCAGCCGACCTGCCCGAGCTCTTCCAGACCCTGGTGGAAGGCCTGCCCCACCTGCTGTGGGCCACCGATGCCGACGGCCGGTGCGACTTCCTGAGCCCACAGTGGGCCACCTTCAGTGGCCGGCCGATCAGTGAACTGTTGGGCCAGGGTTGGGCCGAGCACCTGCACCCGCAAGACCGCGAACGGGTGGCACCGCACTGGCAAGAATCCATCCAGACCGGCCGGCCCTACAACCAACTCCATCGCCTGCGCCGTCATGACGGCGTGTATTGCACCTACCAGGTGCAAGGCGTGCCTCACCGAGGCCCTGATGGCCGGCCGCAACGCTGGCTGGGCATCTGCAACGACGTCCAGCAGCAGCTCGAAACCACCGCTGCACTGGCCGCTGAGCGCCAGCGGATCGAGGCCATCGCCAATGTCGCGCCGGCCATCCTGCACAGCTTTCGCATTGACCTGGACGGACGCATGAGCTTTCCGTTTGGCCACGAGCGCATCGCTGCGCTGTATGGCACTGCGCCCAATCAGCTGAGCCAGCCGAACGCGCCACTGGCGCAGTTCCTGCACGAGGCCGACCGCGACTGGTTGCCCGCAGCGATGGCCGAGTCGGCACGCACGATGACCCCGTTTCGCGGCGAGTTCCGCGTGCAGCACCCCAGCCGCGGTGTGCTCTGGGTCGAGACCCACTCGATGCCGGTGCGTGAACCCGATGGCAGCACCGTCTGGCAAGGCACGATGACTGACGTCACCGAGCGCAAAGCCGTCGCGCAGGCGCTGGCCGACAGTCGGGCGCAGTTCGAGAGCGTGTTTGCCAACCTCGACGAAGGCATTGCTGTGTTCAATCCGCGCGGCGAGCTGATGCACTTCAACCCAGCGGCTTACCTGATGCACGGCGTGCCGCCCGCCAACGACCTGGGCGTGCTGGCCGACTTTGCCGACGCCTTTGAAGTGCACGACTTGGCCGGTCAAGCGGTGCCGATGGAGGACTGGTCGATGGCCCGCATCCTGCGCGGCGAGGTGCTGCGCAACCACGAAGTGCAGGTGCGCAACACCCGCCTGGGCTGGACCCGCACGTTCAGCTACAGCGGCGCCATGGTGCACGGCGACGACGGCCAGCCGCAGTTCGGCGTGCTGCGCATGAACGACGTGAGCGAGCGCAAGCGCACCGAGGCGGAGGTGCTGCGCCTGAATGCCGAGCTGGAGCAGCGCGTGAGCGAGCGCACGGCGGAGCTGCAAGCTGCCGTGAAAGAGCTCGAAGCCTTCACCTACTCGGTGTCGCACGACCTGCGCGCGCCGCTGCGCGCCATCGATGGTTTCTCGCAAGCCGTGCTGCAAGACCACAGCGACGTGGTGCCCGAAACCGGTCGCCGCTATCTCGGCATCATTCGCGAGAGCGCGCAAAAGATGGGCCAGCTGATCGACGATTTGCTGGCCTTTTCGCGCATTGGCCGCCAGCAACCCACCATGCGCCGGGTGCAACACGGCATGCTGGTGCGCAGCGCCCTGCAGCAGCTCGAACCCCTGCGCCAAGGCCGCACGGTGAAGCTGCAGGTGGCCGAGTTGCCCGACTCGCAAGGCGACCCCGCCATGCTGCACCAGGTGTGGATCAACCTGCTCTCGAACGCGCTCAAATACAGCCGCAAAGTGGCCCAGGCCGAGGTGGAGGTGGGCGCGTTGCCCCACACCGCGGGCGGGCCCACCTACTTCGTGCGCGACAACGGGACGGGCTTCGACATGCGCTTTGCGCACAAGCTGTTTGCTGTGTTCGAGCGCCTGCACCGCAGCGATGAATTTGAAGGCACGGGCGTGGGCTTGGCCATCGTGCAGCGCATCGTGCAGCGCCACGGCGGCCAGGTGCGGGCCGAAGGCGCCCTCGGCCAAGGCGCCACCATCTACTTCCAACTTCAAAGCCCGGAGAGCCTCTCATGAGCGCACTGCCCCCGACCCCTGTGGACATCCTGCTGGTCGAAGACAACCCCTACGACCTGGAAATGACGCTGCGCGGCCTGAAAAAGGCGCGCCTGTTCAACAAAATTCATGTGGCGCGCGATGGCGAAGAGGCACTCGACTTCATCTTCGGCGAGGGCAGCCATGCCGACCGCAGCGTGGCCGACGCCCCGCGCGTGATCCTGCTCGACCTCAAACTGCCCAAGGTGGACGGGCTCGAAGTGCTGGCGCGCCTGAAGAGTGACCCGCGCACCTGCACCATCCCGGTGGTGATGCTGACCTCTTCGCAAGAGCAGCGCGACGTGGTGGAGAGCTACAAACTGGGCGTCAACAGCTACATCGTCAAGCCGGTGAACTTTGAGCGGTTTGTGGAGGCCGTGGCCGAGTTGGGCCTGTACTGGGCGTTGCTCAATCAGCCGCCGGGACACGTGCCGGCGGCCTGACCTCAGCCGTCACCGCCTCCAGTGCGGCGCGCAACCAGCGGTGCACCGGGTCGGCCTGGTGGCGCAGGTGCCAGGCCATGTACAAAGGCATGCGCGGTGTGGCCACCGGCACGGGCGCGCGGGCCAAACCCTGCAGACCTGCTTGCGCCATCAATGACGGCGCCGTGGCCAGCCAGGGCCCGCCGCGCAACAGCGCCGCCAGCCCGGCCATGCCCGGCACGCTCGCCACCATCTGCCGCGGCACGCCGCGCGCGGCCAGCCAATCGTCCACGTCCAGCGTGCGCCGCGGCTCATACAGCACGGTCACATGCTCGGCCGCCAAATAGGCCGCTTTGCTGGTAGGCGCCGTGCGTTGGCTGGCGTCGTAAAACACGGCATAGCGGTCTTCCAGCAGCCGCTTTTGCACCACGTCGCCGGCCTCCGGGGGGCGCGGCGTGATGATCAACTGACACGCCTCATCGCGCAGCAAGCTGGCCTGCGGCGCACCCGAAGCGATCACCCGCAGCGTGACCCCGGGCGCCTCGGCGCGCAGCCGGCGCAGCAAGCGCGGCAGCAGCAAATCGCGCTGCAAATCGTTGGCCGCGATGGTGAAACAGGTGGCCAGCCGCGCTGGCTCAAAGCCCGCCGCCACACTGAAGGCGCGCAAGTCATCGAGCAGCACCCGCGCCCGCTGCGCCAGCACCTGCGCCATGGCGGTAGGCGCGATGCCGCGCCCGCTTTTGACAAACAGCGGGTCGCCGACGATGGCGCGCAGCTTGTCGAGCCCGTGGCTCACCGCCGATTGGGTGACGTCCAGCCGCTGCGCGGCGCGCGTGACCGAGCCTTCTTCAAACACTGCCAGCAGCAACTGCAGCGCGTGGCCGTCCAGGTCCAAATGATCGAATTGGCTCATGTGAGTCATGAGTATCCATCGGTTTATCTGATTCCTGCAAACGCTGACACTGTCTTCACGCCAGCCCTGCAGGGCGACGCAGACCCACCCGCGACAGGAGACAAACCCATGACCTTCGAGATCCCTGGCACCGTCATCTTCGACGGCGTGCAAGCCCAAAAAGGCTATGCGCTGAACAAGATGTGCTACTCCTTCAACGAGCAGGCCAACCGCGACGCCTTCGTGGCCGACGAGGACGCCTACTGCGCCCAGTACGGCCTCAACGCCGAGCAGCGCGACGCCATCCGCAGCCGCCAAGTGCTGGCACTGATTGCGGCCGGCGGCAACGCCTACTACCTGGCCAAGTTCGCCGGCATCTTCGGCCTCGACATGCAAGACATTGGCGCCCAACAAACGGGCATGAGCAAAGACGCGTTCAAGGCCTTCTTGGTCGCACAGGGGAAATAACATGGCCAAAATCATCGGCGGCATCACCACCTCGCACGTCCCGGCCATCGGCCGCGCCATCCACAAGGGCCTGCAGGACGACCCGTACTGGCAGCCCTTCTTCAGCGCCTTCCCGCCCATCCGAGCGTGGCTGGGCGAGGTGAAGCCCGATGTGGTGGTGGTGTTCTACAACGACCACGGCCTCAACTTCTTCCTCGACAAGATGCCCACCTTCTCGGTCGGCGCCGCGCCCAGCTACACCAACGCCGACGAAGGCTGGGGCATCCCCACGCTGCCGGCCTTCAGCGGTGACACGGGGCTGTCGTGGCACCTGATCAACGAACTGGTGGCCGAAGAATTTGACCTCACCACCTGCCAGGAGATGCGGGTCGACCACGCCTTCACGCTGCCCATGGCGCTGCTCTGGCCTGATCAAAACTGGCCGGTGAAGGTGATCCCGGTCTGCATCAACACCGTGCAAGCGCCGCTGCCCTCGGCCAAACGCTGCTTGAAACTCGGCCAAGCCATCGGCCGTGCCCTTGAGAGCTACGCCGGCGATGAGAAGGTGGTGATCCTGGGCACCGGCGGTTTGTCGCACCAATTGGACGGCGAACGCGCAGGTTTCATCAACAAAGCCTTCGACCTCGAATTCATGGCCAGCCTGGAGAAAAACCCCGAGTGGGCCACGCAGTTCAGCACCCACGAGCTGGTGGAAAAAGCCGGCACCCAGGGCGTGGAGTTGCTGATGTGGCTTGCCACCCGCGGCGCGCTCACCGGCCGGGTCAAAACCCTGCACGAGAGCTATCACATCCCCATCTCCAACACAGCGTCGGGTGTGATGCTGTTTGAGAACCGCTGAGCGCATTCACGCCCGGCAGGCCGCCTTGCTGCCAAGTGCTGAAGACAAAAGGCTGATGGCTGATGGCTGATGCCAAGAAGCCGCACTGTGTGCGGCCTCTTGTCGTTTGAACTGCGGATTCCGAGCATGTCGAGGCCCTGGGCGCCGCCCCCAGTCGGCCTGGTCGCTGCTCAAACCTGAGCATGGACTGCGGGCGCCCAGCCCACTCAGCCCTTCAAGCTGGCCTTGCGATCGGTCTCAAATTGCGTGATCGCGGCGCGGGTCAGCGGGTCGCTGGCCAGGCTGGTGACGAACTCGGGGCGCACCGTCACGGCGTGCGCGCCCAGCGCTTGCAGGCGGGCAAAGGCGTCGGCGGTTTTGACGCTGGCAGCCAGCAGCTTGGGGCCGTGTTCCTCGCGCTGCACGGCCACCGTGGCGTCCATCAGTGCCCAGGCGTCGCGGCCATCGGTGAGCAGGCGGCCCAGGTACGGCGCCACGTAATCAGCCCGCAGATGTTGCGCCCACAGCAGCTGAATCGGGTTCGACAAACCGGTGAGCAGCGTGGTCTGGCCGCGGCCCTGCACCGCTTGCAGCAGCGGCGCCCAATCGGCCTGGCACGGGAGCTTGAAGGTCAATTGCAGGGCGCTGCCCGCTGCGGCCACCAGCGCGTCCAGCCAGTCCAAGCCCTCGCTCACATCGGGCGTGGGCAGTTGCAGCATCAGGTGCGGTACCTGGGCGTTGAGCGCCTCGTTGAGCAGGCCCAGGTAGCCGGGCAGGCTCACGGGCCGCCCGGCTTGGTGCACCAGCGTGGGGTTGGTGGTGACACCGGCCACCGGCGGGCAGCCCGGGCCCAGGGTCCATGTGCGCGGGTCGGCGGAATCAAGAAACATCTTCATACAGGCAATGATGCCATGCGCACCCGTCGCAGGCTGCGCCAGCACTTGCACAAAAAGCGACAGCCGACGGCCTGGGGCGCCGCTGCAGCAGGCGCCGGGCCGACAGGCTGCGCACCCGCTGCACCCGGGGCCAGCGCGGCCACGCACAGCGGCTGGCGCCGCGCCAGCGCTTCAGATTGGCACGGTGTGCTCCAAATGCGCCGGGCATACCCGGGCTTGTGACAGCAGGGGGTGGCGTCGTCTGATGCGGGCCAGTTCAGACCCACGGTTCACCCTCACCATGCGCACACCCTTCCCCGCCTCCGCCCTCACCCTTTGCGCCTGGGCTGCCAGCCTGTGCTGCGCCACGGTGCAGGCGCAATCCATGGCCGTGCCGGCGGCCACCGCAGCGTCCACGGCCTCGCCCGCGCCATCCGCCCTCACCCGGCTCGACCCGGTGGTGGTCACAGGCAGCCGCGTCGCGCGCCGCGCCTTTGAGGCACCGCAAGCCATCTCGGTGATCGACGCCGAGACGCTGCGCAGCGCCGGCCCGCAGATCAATGTGTCGGAGGCACTGAGCCGCGTGCCCGGCCTCACCGTGGCCAACCGCAGCAACTACGCGCAAGACCTGCAAATCAGCTCGCGCGGCTTTGGCGCCCGGGCCAGCTTTGGCGTGCGCGGCCTGCGCCTGTATGCCGACGGCATCCCCGCCACCATGCCCGATGGCTCGGGCCAGGTCTCGCACTTCGACCTCGCCAGCGCCGAGCGCATCGAGGTGCTGCGCGGGCCGTTCTCGGCGCTGTACGGCAACAGCTCGGGCGGCGTGATTGCGCTGTTCACGCCCTCCGCCACCGAACGCCAAGCCAGCGCCGAAGTGCAACTGGGCTCGCGCGGCAACCGCGTGCTGCGCGGCAGCGTGGGCGCGCCGTTGGGTGGCGGCTGGGACCTGCAGGCCAACTGGACCGGCTTCCAGACCGATGGCTACCGCCCGCACAGCGAGGCCCAGCGCCACGCCACCAACGCCCGCCTGGGTTGGAACGACCCGGCCAACAGCCTGACCGTGACCGCCGGCACGATGACCCAACCGGCGCAAGACGCGCTCGGCCTGAACCGCCTGCAGTACAACGCCAACCCGCGCCAGACCACGCCGCAGGCCCTCACCTACAACACCCGCAAGACGCTGGAACAGACCCAGCTCGGCGCCAGCTGGCAGCACCGCTACAACGGCGACAGTGCGTTGCGCGACACCACCCTGGTGCTCTACAGCGGCCAGCGCGACGTCACGCAGTGGCAGTCCATCCCCAAGGCCACACAGCAAGCCTCCATCAACCAACCCGGCGGCGTGATCGACTTCGGCCGCACCTACAGCGGCATCGACGCCCGCCTGCACTGGCGCTGGAGCAACCAGGCCAACTTGGTGGCCGGCGTCAATCTGGAGCGGCAAGAAGACGACCGCTCCGGCTACGAGAACTTCATTGGCAGCACCTTGGGCGTGACCGGCGCGCTGCGCCGCAGCGAGCTCAACACCGCGCGCAGCAGCGATGTCTATGCACAAGGCGATGTGCCGCTGAGCAGCGACGTGAAACTCAACGCCGGCGTGCGCAGCGGCCGCATCCGCTACCTCACCACCGACCGCTATCTGAGCAACGGCGACGACAGCGGCGCGCTCAGCTACCGCTACACCAACCCGGTGATCGGCCTGGGCTGGCAACTGCACAAGCACTGGAACGTCTACGCGAGCGCCGGGCGAGGCTTTGAAGCGCCCACACTCACTGAGCTGGCCTACAGCTCGCTCAGCAGCGGCGGCGGCTTCAACACCGCGCTGCAGGCGCAAACCAGCCAGCAGTTTGAGCTGGGCAGCAAATGGCGTGACGTTGAGGCCGCCGTGGGCGTGGACGTGGCGCTGTTCCGCGCCAACACGCACAACGAGATCGGCGTCGACCAAACAGCCAACGGCCGCAGCACCTACCGCAATGTGGGCCGCACCACGCGCGAGGGCCTGGAAGTGGCCGCCCGCTGGGAGCCCACCGAGCAAGTGCGCACGCAACTGGCGCTCACCTGGCTCAACGCCCGCTACGCCGACGACGCCCTCACCGGCGCCGGCCAACGCATTGCCGGCACCACGCCGCGCAGCCTGTTTGCCGAAGTGGCCTGGCACAACGCCGAGCGGGGTGGCAGCGAGGCCGCCGTGGAGTGGCGCGCCCAGGGCCGCACGCCGGTCAACGATGCCAACAGCGACTTCGGCGCCGGCTTCGGGCTGCTGGCGGTGCGCGCCTCGCACACGATCTCGCTCGACGCCCAAACCGACTTGGCCCTGTTTGGCCGCATCGACAACCTGGCCGACCACACCCATGTGGGCAGCGTGATCGTCAATGAGAGCAACGGCCGATTTTTTGAGACCGGTACCCCGCGCGCGCTGATGGTGGGGGCCAAACTGGTGGCGAAGTGGTGAGTTGATGGGGCGACGGGCTGAAGACCCCCACCCCTGCCCTCCCCCGAAGGCGGAGGGAGTGCACTGGCTCTGGCCCCGACTCGCCGCAGGGGGAAGGGAGTGAACAGCGTCCGGCCCCCTCTGGGGGAGGGTTGGGGGCTCGCAACAGGCGTTTGGCCGCCCCCAGACACCCCGCCGAGCCCGCCACTGCGCCGTACCTCGATGTAACTCCACGGCCCGGGTTTCCCGGGCGTCTGCGCGGGCAGGATGGGCCGCATAATCGCGCCGCGCGGCCTGGGCCCGGCCCCCTGTCCAGGGCACGGTCCGAGGTCGATCTCAGCCCATACACCACCCCACCGGCCACACCATGACGACATCCATCTGGGTCCTCGGCGAATCGCTGATGGACTGCATCGCCCAGCCCGACGGCCTGCTCAAACCCCTGATGGGCGGCAGCCCCTTCAACATGGCGCGCGCCGCTGCGCTGCGCGGCGCCCGCGTCGGCTACCTCAACCCGCTCTCCACCGACGTCTACGGCGTGCAAATGCGCGCCCGGCTGGAAGCCGACAGCGTGGCCGTGCTCTCCGAGCCCAGCGCCCTGCCCACCTCGCTGGCCGTCGTGCAAGTGAACAACGGCCAGCCCAGCTACGGCTTCTACCGCGAGGGCATTGCCGACCGCGGCTACACCGTCGACGGCGTGCTGACCCAGCTGCGCGCCCAGGCCCAACCCGGCGTGCTGCACACCGGCTCACTGATGCTGATCCCGCCCGAGCACGAAAAGGTGTTGGCCGTGCTCGACGGCGCCCGCGCCCTGGGCTGGACCATCAGCGTTGACGTGAACCTGCGCACCAAGGTCGCCCCCGATCTACCGGCCTACCTGGATGCCGTGCGCGCCGTGGCCGACCGCGCCCACTGGCTCAAAGCCAGCGACGAAGACCTGGAGTGGCTGGGCTTTGAGAAGCCCACGCTGGCCCAAGCCCCCGAGCTCGCCCAGCACTGGCTGGGCCGCGGCGTGCAGCGCCTGGCGCTCACCTTCGGCGGCGACGGCGCCTTCCTGCAAGTGGGCCACGTCAGCGCGCAATCGCCCGTACCGCAAGTCACCGTGGTCGACACCGTGGGCGCCGGCGACACCTTCTGGGGCAACACCGTGGCCGACTGGGTGCTGGCACCCGAAGGCGCCGAAGCCCGCTGCGCCGACACCCTGCGCTTGGCCATGAAGGCCGCCGCCATCAACTGCAGCCGCGAAGGCTGCCAGCCGCCACGGCGCGACGAGCTGTGACGCGTGCCGAGCGGCCTCACCCGGCCGCTCCGGCCAGTCCTGCCGCTCAGCAAGATCGCCCATGAGCGACGACCACCGGCACGCGCCACCCGCCGTGCCCCAGCGCGTGCTGCGTGCGCCCGGCCTGCTGCTGCGGCCGTTTGTGCCGAGCGACACCGACGCGTTCGTGGCCGCGGTGCGCGAATCGGCCAGCAGCGTGGGGCGCTGGATGCCGTGGTGCCATGCCGGCTACAGCGTGGACGAAGCGCGCACCTGGTTCGGCCACTGCGCGCGCGGCTGGGCGCTGGATGGCGACCTGGAATTTGGCCTGTTTGCCGATGACGGCGTGACGCTGCTCGGCGGCGCCGGGCTCAACCAGTTCAACCTCGACCACAACTTTTGCAACCTCGGCTATTGGGTGCGCAGCGAGGCGCAGCGCCAGGGCGTGGCCACCCGGGCCGCGCGTGCCTTGGCCGCGCACGCGCTGGGCGCGTTGGGGCAGACGCGGGTGGAGATCGTCATGGCCGCGGGCAACACCGCCAGCGAGGGCGTGGCGCGCCGCTTGGGCGCGCAGTGCGAGGGTGTGGCGCGCAACCGGCTGGTGATCGGGCTCACCCCGGTGCCGGCCCATGTGTATGCACTGCTGCCGGGTGATCTGGCGGACTGAACCCCGGCGGCGCGTCACCACGCTGCACGCGCGCGGGCCTGGCCCGATCGGCGCGGGTCGAGCCCGGCCTCACTTGCCCACGTTGATCAAAGGCGTGGCGCTGCCGCCCAGCAACACGGTGTTGCCCGGCTTGGCCGCCACGGCAATCGCGGCATCGCGCTGAATCTCGGCCAGCCGCAACTCCTTGAGCGCGGGCGTGAGCGAGGCGCTGATGATTTGGTTGGCGCGTGCTTCGCCTTCGGCCTGCACCACCCGGCGCTCGGCCTCGGCCTTGGCCAGCTCCACCTCTTTGCGCATGCGCTCAATGGCCTGATCGGTCTCGGCGCGCTGGCGAATCGCCGCCTCAATGGCCGGGTCGGTCAGCAGGTTGCGCACGTTCACGGCGGTGACGGTGAAGGCCCCGGCGTCGTTGCTGTCGAGCTCTTTTTGCAGCGCGGCGCGGATCGATTCGGACAACTCCGCGCGCTTGGTGTGCATGGTGGTGGCGTCGAGCTGGGCCACCGATTTGTAGACCGCCTCACGCGCCTCGCGCGACACGCGGCTGAAGGCGATCACGAGGTCGTCGGTGCCACCGCGCACGATGTCTTTGTGCGCCACCACATCACCCTGGTACTTCACGTACAGCGCCGGGATGGCGGCCGGCGCGGTCTTGAAGTAGACGTCGATGTCCACGTCCTTCATGGTCAGGTTGTCGCGGCTTTTGGGGGTCATGTCCTGCAGCTGAAAACTCACCTCTTTGGCGGTGAATTCGTCCACGCGCTTGAACAGCGTGAAGTACACGCCCGGCGGCAGCGCCTCGGTGCCCACCTTGCCCAAAAAGCGCCCCACGCCCACGTTGCCAGTGTCGATTTGGCTGCAGCCGGCCAAGGCAGCAACGAGTGCAACAGCGCCCATGAGGCGAAACACGCGGCGGCCAGCGACAGGGGAGACAAACAATGGGTTCATGGGCCAGTGATCCTTGAGGGTGAGCGGGGCAATGCATGCGTTGAGCGCCAACCCATCGGTCGGCCGAGCGAATGGTAAAGCGGCGCGGGAGGCATCTGCCGCCAAAATGGACGGCATCCCCCGAGAGGGCGTGAACTCCTGAAAGCGGCAGCCACACCATGCGCATCACCGACCTGTTGGGCATCCCCTTGCCCGTCATCCAAGCCCCGCTGGCGGGTGCGCAAGGCAGCGCCTTGGCCATCACCGTCAGCAACGCCGGGGGTCTGGGCTCACTGCCGTGCGCCATGCTCAGCCCCGATGCCCTGCGCAGCGAATTGCTGGCCCTGCGTGCGGGCACCACGCAGCCCTTCAACGTCAACTTCTTTTGCCACACGCCGCCGCCGCCCGACGCGGCGCGTGAGGCCGTGTGGCGCGCAGCGCTGGCGCCGTTTCATGCCGAGTTCGGCATCGATGCCAGCCGCATCCCACCCGGCCCAGGCCGCGCGCCGTTTGACGAGGCGGCGGCCGAACTGCTGGCCGAATTCAAACCGGCGGTGGTGAGTTTTCACTTCGGGCTGCCGACGCCGCCACTGCTCGCGCGGGTCAAAAGCTGGGGGGCGGTGGTGCTGAGCTCGGCCACCACCGTGGCAGAAGGCCTGTGGCTGCAGGCCCACGGCGCCGACGCGGTGATCGCCCAGGGGCTGGAGGCCGGCGGCCACCGCGGTCACTTTTTGAGCGACGACCTGACCCGACAGATGGGCACCTTTGCCTTGCTGCCGCAGCTGGTGGCGGCGCTCCGGGTGCCGGTGATCGCCGCCGGAGGCATTGCCGAAGCCCACGGCGTGGCCGCGGCCATGGCCCTGGGCGCCGCGGGCGTGCAGGTGGGCACGGCCTACCTGCGCTGCCCCGAGGCCAGCACCAGCGCGCTGCACCGCGCCGCGCTGGAGAGCGACGCCGCGCAACACACCGCACTGACGCACCTCTACACCGGTCGCCCGGCGCGCGGCATCGTCACCCGCTTGATGCGCGAGCTGGGCCCCATGAACCCCGCCGCACCCGCGTTTCCGCTGGCCACGGCGGCGTTGGCACCGCTGCGGGCGGCGGCCGAGGCCCAGGGGGTGTCCGACTTCAGCCCGCTCTGGGCCGGCCAATGTGTGCGGCGCGGCCCGGCATGGGGGGCGGCGGCACTGACGCTGGAATTGGCCAGCGGCGCCACCGCGCACCGCTGACCCTGGCGTCGGAGGGGCTTCCAACCAAACGGCATTGCAAATGCGAGTCTTTCTCATTAATATCCACGCATCTGCCCACCTTTCAGGTTTGAACCATGTCTACTTCCCGTTTCGCTGCTCTGCTGGCCCCGCTGACCGCTTTGTCGCTGCTGCTGGCCGCCCCCGTGGTGCGCGCCGATGACGACCTGACCGTGGCACTCACCCTCCGCAACCACCAGTTCGAGCCCGCCATCGTCAAGGTGCCGGCCGGGCAAAAGGTGAAGCTGCTGGTGCGCAATGAAGACAAGACGGTCGAGGAGTTCGAGAGCAAATCGCTCAAGCGCGAAAAGCTGGTGCCCGCCGGCACCACAGTGACCATCGTCATCGGCCCGCTCAAGCCTGGCCGCTACAGCTTCTTTGGTGAATTCCACGAAGCCACGGCCAAGGGCGAAGTGGTCGCTGAATAAGCCCGGCAGCCTGCGCCACCGCGTTCAACACCACGTCACTCAGCACCCTCGCCCGGAGCCCGCGCCATGTTTGCAGCCGCCCTGATCGTCTTCCGCGAAACGCTGGAAGCGGCCTTGTTCATCGGCATCATTGCCGCTGCCACCCGGCACCTGCCCGGGCGCATGGTGTGGTTGACCTCGGGCGTGGTCGCCGGCTTGGCGGGTGCGCTGGCGCTGGCCGCGGGCGCCGAGCAGATCAGTGCCTGGCAAGACGGCATTGGCCAAGACGTGCTGAACGTGATCATTCTCAGCGTGGCGCTGGCCATGCTGCTCTGGCACTGCATCTGGGTGTCCACCCACGGCAAGGAAATGGCGGCTGAAGCCAAACAACTCGGCGCCTCGGTGGGCGAAGGCACGCGCCGCCCCTGGGCCTTGCTGGTGGCGGTGGCACTGGCGGTGTTGCGCGAAGGCGCCGAGACGGTGCTGTTCATCAGCGGCTCGCTGGCCGGTGCCGACACACCCGTGAGCCGCTCGTCGGTGTTGTTGGCCAGCGCTGGCGGGCTGGCAGCCGGCGCCGCGGTGGGCGCGGCCGTGTGCCTGGGCTTGTCGCGCATCCCGGCGCACCGCCTGTTCAGCATCACCAATGCGCTGATCGCGGTGCTGGCCGCCTCGATTGCCAGCCAATTGGCCAAGGCCTTGGCGCAAGTGGGCTGGCTCACGCTCGGCGACACGCCGCTCTGGGACAGTTCGCACTTGCTCTCTCAAGACGGTCCCGTGGGCACCCTGCTGCACGCCCTGGTGGGCTACGACGCCAACCCCTCGGCACTGCAGTTGGTGTGCTACGTGGGCGCACTGCTGCTGATCATTGTCGGCACCCGCTGGGCACGTGCAGAACCCCTGCGCAAGGTGGGCATCAGCACCGCCGCTTAAAATCGGCTCGTTGGTGCTCGCGAGGAGGTCTCTCCAAGCGGTTCAACGGGAAGCAGGAGGGGTGGACTTGGCGACAACACCGCAAGCCCCCTGACCTGCGCTGCCCCCGCAACGGTCAGCGGTCGATGGTGATGTGCCTGGGAGGGCGCCTCTGACCATCCGCTCGTGTCATTCGCCCACTGGGTTTCACCACCTGGGAAGGGCACACGGGTTGCACCGCTCAGCCCGGATACCGGCCAACACGCGGTGTGCATCGCCCCCAAGAGCCTGTCGGGCTCCGGCTCCGGCCTGCACGCCATTCGGCTGGGCTTGCGGGGACGCAGGCACGGCGCCTTGTTTGTGCCTGCTGTTTCAACACCATGACCTCTGTTTTCCCCCGTGTGGGCGCCGCTGTGGCCGCTCGCCGCACAACGCTGTCGGCTGCCGCCTGCACCGCCTTGTCCACCACCCTCGCTGCGCTGCCCCTGTTGCTCGGCACTGGGCCCGTCAAAGCCCAATCCGCCGCCACCACACCCGTGGTTCAACTCGAACGCGTCACAGTCACGGCCAACCGCTTTGAGGCCTTGCTGGATGAGCTGCCGGCAGGGGTCACGCTGATCACCGGCGAGCAGATTCGCCGCAGCGGTGTCACCAGCGCCAACGAAGCGATTGCCCGCCTGGGCGGCGTGTACAGCCGCGCCAACAACGGCCTGGATGCCGACCGCACCATCGACCTGCGCGGCTTTGGCGAAACGGCCAGCAGCAACACCGTGTTTCTGGTGGACGGCGTGCGCTTCAACGAAGGCGACAGCTTGGCGCCGAGTCTGACCTGGCTGCCGGTGGATGCGATCGAGCGCATCGAGATCACCCGCGGCAGCGGCGCGGTGCTGTGGGGCGAAGGCGCCACCGCAGGCGTGATCCACATCATCACGCGCAAAAACCTGCAGCGCTCCAGCGGCTCGCTGCAACTGGGCATCGGCAGCAACAACACCCGCGACTGGCGCGCCCAAGCCCAGCTGGTGAACGGCCCGCTGCAGGTGTCGGCCTCGCAACGCGTGCTTGACACCGACCAAGCCCGCGCCAACCAGCACCTGCGCGAACAAGACAGCCTGTTCCAGCTCGGCTACACCCACGAGCAAACTCGCTTGGGCCTGAAGGCCGCCCTGCAAACCCAGGCCGGCGGCTTGGCCGGTGGCCTGACGCCGGCCGAGGCAGCGGCCACGCCCGACATCACCCACAAGCCCGACAACCACGGCGACACCCGCACTCGCTTGGTGGGCCTCAATGCCCAAACCCAGCTGGGCGATTGGCAACTGGCGGCCGATGCCTCACTGCGCCACAAGCGCAGCATCTCGGTGGACAGCGGTTGGACCAACGACAACGCCACCCGCGTGCTGCAAACCGGTGTGCGTGCGCAAACGCAGTTCGCCACAGCAGGGATCGGCCAGCAGCTCACCGTGGGCGTGGACCACGAGCGCTGGTCGCAACTGCGCATTGAAGGCACCGAGATTCAGCAGCGCATGTCGGCCGTGTTTGCGCAAGACGACCTGACCCTGCGCAGCACCGGCACCGTGCTGGGCATGGGCCTGCGCACCCTGCAGGCGCACCGCGAAACGGTGGGCCAACAAACCGGCGCCCTGCACGCCAACGGCCGGGCTGCCGAAGTGAGCCTGGCACAACCCGTGGGTGGCGGCTGGCGTGTGCACGGCAAAGTGGGCCGCAGCCTGCGCCTGGCCAATGCCGACGAGTACA
This sequence comes from Pseudomonadota bacterium, assembly GCA_041164825.1. Classification (GTDB taxonomy): domain Bacteria; phylum Pseudomonadota; class Gammaproteobacteria; order Burkholderiales; family Burkholderiaceae_C; genus JBEAOO01. The sequence continues at coordinate 20,675 of JBEAOO010000311.1, forward strand.
GCTGCTTCACCGGCTACTGCCCTCCCACACCGGTCGATTTGAAGCCGCAAACCTCCAACGATGTGGAGCTGGGCCTGCGCCACAGCCAGGGTGCTGACCAGCACACCGAACTTCGCATCTACCACCACGCACTGCGCAACGAGATCGGCCTGGACGAGACTTCGTTCAACAACATCAACTACGCGCCCACCCGGCGCGACGGGATCGAGCTGGACACCCTGCAGCCACTGGCTCATGGTGTGAGCCTGCAGGGCCATCTGGCGCTGCGCAGTGCGGTGTTTCGCTCGGGCACCTTTGCCGGCAACACACTTCCGCTGGTGTCAGCGGCGCAGGCTCAGTTGCGCCTGCGCTGGGCGCTGTCACCGGTGCGCCGCGTGGAGTTGGGTGGGCGATGGGTCAGCAGCCAGCGGGTCGGCAACGACTTCGACAACACCTGCCCGGCGCGCATCGCAGGCGGCGCGTCGTTCGACGCACGCTATGCGATGGACTGGCAGAACTGGGAGTTCGCGGCGCAAGTGAACAACCTCAGCGACCGCCGCAACATGGGCCTGCGCACGCGTTGCAACGCCGCGCTGAACTCGGTTTACCCCGAGCCCGGCCGCGCCCTGATGCTCAGCGCGCGCGTCAACTTCTGAGGGCGCGCGCCAACACCCTCGCGACCGCGCCACACCCCAAGTGCCCCCAACGCATCAGGGTGTTTGCAGGCTCGGCGTCAAACCCAAGCCTACAATGCGACCCGTTGGTGCTCGTGCGGCAGGCTCTCTGCCACACAGTTCAACGGGAAGCAGGAGGGGTGGTGTTGATCTCGCATCGAACCCCCTGACCTGCGCTGCCCCCGCAACGGTCGGTCGTCGAGGTTCAGCGCGTCACTCAGCCCTTCATCGGGCCCAGCCGCGCGGCACACTGAACCTCACGCTGTGTCACACACCCACTGGGCTTCACCGCCTGGGAAGGGTCCACAGCGTTGCACGACCCAGCCCGGATACCGGCCAACAAGGGGTTGTGGTGCTGCGTTGCTTGAACCCAGCGCATCACCACCGCCCATGTCGCAGACACCCGCGGGGAGGCGGGACGCTGCAAGTGTTTGGCTCGTTTCATTCCATGACTGTCTTGTCCACGTCGGCCGCTGGCCGCGCTCGTTCGATCGCGCTTGTTCGTGCGCGTTGTTCTTCCATCCCCCGTTCGGCCCTCACGCCGCTGGCCTGCGCGCTGCTCTCACATTCCGCCATGGCCCAAGCGGCGGCTGAACCCGCCCCCGCGGTGACGCAACTGCGCCCAGTGATCGTGTCGGCCAACC
>JBEAOO010000312.1:0-2848 GCA_041164825.1 Pseudomonadota bacterium
AGACCCCGGCCTTTTTGTGCCGCCAGACCGATTTCATCCGCGCCGTCGCCCAAAGCGGCAAGCCGGTGAACATCAAGAAGGGCCAGTTCTTGGCCCCGGGCGACATGAAAAACGTGATCCAAAAAGCCCGCGACGCGGCCCGCGACGCCGGCCTGCCGGAAGACAACTTCATGGCCTGCGAGCGCGGTGCCAGCTTCGGCTACAACAACCTCGTGAGCGACATGCGCAGCCTCGCCATCATGCGCGAGACGGGTGCACCGGTGGTGTATGACGTGACTCACTCGGTGCAACTGCCCGGTGGCCAAGGCACCAGCAGCGGCGGCCAGCGCGAGTTTGTGCCGGTGCTGGCGCGCGCCGGTGTGGCCGTGGGCGTGGCGGGCCTCTTCATGGAGACCCACCCCGACCCCGCAAACGCGCTGAGCGACGGCCCCAACGCCGTGCCGCTGCGCCACATGCAAGCGCTGCTGACGCAGCTGGTCGCGCTCGATCGCGTGATCAAGACCCAGCCTCTGCTGGAAAACGATTTCAGCTGCTGAAGCCGCAGCCGAGATCGCCATCCCACGTTGAGATGTTGAATTGATGCGCCGCGGTAACTGATTTACGGCATGCTGCGCGCCGTCTGACCCCAGACTTTTCACAAAAACGGAGAGAGTAATGAGTGCAATCGTTGACATCGTCGGCCGCGAAATCTTGGACAGCCGTGGCAACCCCACCGTCGAATGCGACGTGTTGCTGGAATCGGGCGTGATGGGCCGTGCGGCCGTGCCGTCGGGCGCCTCCACCGGCAGCCGCGAAGCGATCGAACTGCGTGACGGCGACAAGTCGCGTTACCTGGGCAAGGGCGTGCTCAAGGCCGTCGAGCACATCAACACCGAAATCTCCGAAGCCGTGCTGGGCCTGGACGCTTCTGAGCAAGCCTTCCTGGACCGCACGCTGATCGACCTCGACGGCACCGAGAACAAGAGCCGCCTGGGCGCCAACGCCATGCTGGCCGTGTCGATGGCCGTGGCTCGCGCCGCCGCTGAAGAATCGGGCCTGCCCCTGTACCGCTACTTCGGTGGCATGGGCGGCATGCAACTGCCGGTGCCGATGATGAACGTCATCAACGGCGGCGCGCACGCCAACAACAGCCTCGACCTGCAAGAGTTCATGATCATCCCCGTGGGCGCGCCAAGCTTCCGCGAAGCGCTGCGTTGGGGTGCCGAAGTGTTCCACGCGCTCAAGAAGATCCTGCACGACAAGGGCATCAGCACCGCTGTGGGCGACGAAGGCGGCTTTGCGCCGTCGGTCGAAAACCACGAAGCTGCGATCCAGCTGATCCTGGAAGCCATCGACAAGGCCGGCTACACCGCCGGTGAACAAATCGCCCTGGGCCTGGACTGCGCCGCCAGCGAGTTCTACAAAGACGGCAAGTACCACCTCGAAGGCGAGGGCCTGGTGCTGAGCGCCGAAGAGTGGACCGACATGTTGGCCACCTGGGTCGACAAGTACCCGATCATCAGCATCGAAGACGGCATGCACGAAGGCGACTGGGCCGGCTGGAAGCACCTGCACACGCGCCTGGGCAAGAACGTGCAGTTGGTGGGCGACGACCTGTTCGTGACCAACACCAAGATCCTGCAGCGCGGCATCGACGAAGGCGTGGCCAACTCGATCCTGATCAAGATCAACCAGATCGGCACGCTGACTGAAACCTTCGCCGCCATCGAGATGGCCAAGCGCGCCGGCTGGACCGCCGTGATCTCGCACCGCTCGGGCGAAACCGAAGACAGCACCATCGCCGACATCGCTGTGGGCTTGAACGCGGGCCAGATCAAGACCGGCTCACTGTCGCGCTCGGACCGCATGGCCAAGTACAACCAGCTGCTGCGCATCGAAGAAGACCTGGGCGATGTGGCGTCCTACCCGGGCCGCGCTGCCTTCTACAACCTGCGCTGAACCGCGCTGGCTGAACGCGCATTGAGCTCACGCTGAACACCCACCCATGCGCTTGGTCACGCTTGCCCTGCTGGTGCTGATGGCACTGGTGCATGCCGAACTTTGGTTCGGCAAGGGTGGCGTGCCGCACGTGATGGGGCTGCAGGCCCAGCTCAGTGCCCAGCAAAAAGAAAACGATGAAGCGCGTGAGCGCAATGCTCAGCTGAGCGCCGAAGTCAGCGATCTCAAGGAAGGCCTGGAGATGGTTGAAGAGAAAGCACGCAGCGAGCTGGGCATGGTCAAACCCGACGAGATCTTCGTCCAGGTGACCTCGTCTGCTGCCGCGCCGACGGCGGCATCCCTGGCCGCCGGGCCATCCACCAAGCCTTGAGCGTGGTGGTGGCGCCCCGCCCCGCCAGCCGCGCTCGCGTGCTGGTGATTGTGGGTGCCGAGTGCACCGGCAAAAGCACCCTGATGTCCGAACTCGCGCGGGCGCTGCAAACACCCGGCCGCCGCATCGCCTGCGTGCCGGAGACGCTGCGTGACTGGTGCGACCAGCACGGCCGCACACCCCGCGCCGACGAACAAGCCGCCATCGCCGCCACCCACACCGCGCGCATCGAAGCCGCCGCCCTCACACACGACCTCGTGTTGGCCGACACCAGCGCCTTGGTCACAGCGGTCTACAGCGAGTGGCTGTTCCACGACCCCTCGCTGTATGCCGACGCGGTGCAAGCCCATGCCCAGGTGGATCTGTGCCTGCTCACCAGCACCGGCCTGCCCTGGGTGGCCGACGGCCACCAGCGCGATGGCCCGGCCGCGCGCGACGCCTTTGACGCCTTGCTGCGTGCACGCCTGCTGCAGCATGGACTCAGTTGGTCGGTGATCTCGGGCCATGGCCCCAAGCGCCTGCAGGCCGCCTTGGTGGCCG
>JBEAOO010000313.1:0-15091 GCA_041164825.1 Pseudomonadota bacterium
CCGTCAGCCCTTTTTTCGTGATCAACGCGGCCAAGTCTTGCTTCAGCGTCTTGAGCTCGTCCCCGGCATCCAGCGTGCGAACGTGGGCCGTGAGGCTGGTGTTCGAGGCATTCGCGAAGGCCAAGCAGAGCAAGCAGTCTGCCCCTGGGAACCACGTGTCTGGCTTGGGCACCTCGCTCATCACAATGGCCACCCGCGCGACTTTGGCCGGCCCAGCGAAATACCCTTTGCTGAAGCCGATGGGCGCTTGCACCGGAGTGGATGCGCAACCCGTGACCAACAGCACCGCACCGAGCAGCGCACCAGCAGTCCATCGAATCATGTGTTTCTCTCCCCGAAATAGCAATCATTGAGAGGGAGAAGTTTAGTTCGCACATGGCCGTCAGCAGTTCAGTGGCGACGACGCCTTGCGCGTGGATACCTCGGCTTTCGGGTCGCGGACCACGAGCCAAGCTGCGCCCTGCATGTCAGTGCGGCACGGTCAGGACAGCGTTGAGCACCTCGGCTTGGCGATACAGCTCAGTTCCCACGGACTGCGCGACGGTCGACGCGTTGTTCACCACCACCACGCCCTGCAGCGCCAAGCGGCGCTGCATCTGCTCCCGGCTCACACCGGCCACCTGGGCCAACACCGGCAAGGGCGCCGCGGCCAGCGCTGCAATCGGCCCAGCGAACGGCGGCTTCTCACGCCGCTCATTCGGCCCCAGGCGGACAAACGACAGGGCCAATGTGGTCAGCAGCACACCCACGATCCAGCGCGCGCGAGGCATCGCCACATGGCGCTTGAGCAGCGCTCCGTTGGCCCACACGTGCCCGGCAACGCCAATCAGCAGCAACCCGCTCAAGCACTCGTGCGCCAGTTTGTTGAGCCCGCTGTCGAGGCGAAAAAACAGCAGCACCCCGGTGACGGCCACGAGCACGAACGAACCGATCGTGAGCGGTGTGAACCAGGGGCGGGCGGCGTGCATGAAACCTCGGGCGAGAGCGGCAGCAATGACAGGCGCTCAGTCTCGGTTGCGCTTGTGTCCCGGGGCCGTCGGGCAGGCAAAGAACTGTGAATGGGCTGCGCCGCGTCGCGCTCCGCCCGGCGCGGCGCAGCCAACGCGACCATCACATGCTGTGTTGTCCGGCGTTGCGCTCGGCGGTCGGATTCAGCCTCTGAAACTGCGCCACGTCACGCGCGTTCTTTTGCACCGCAAGAGCGCCAAACAGACAGAGTAGAAACGACATCGCGTAGAAGCCCTTTTCACTGCCCACCAGCCTGGCGTTCCACAGGCCCAAGGTAAGCAGGGCGATGGACAGCCCGAGTGAGCTCCAGCAGAGGGTGACGTACAGGCCGGTGACGGCGATGCCTTCAAGCCGGTCGCGCACGGATTTTTGCAGTGAGATGGCCGCAAACAATCCGTAGACGAGGAGGGTGACGTAGTAACCCTTGTCGTTGCGCAGCATGGCAGCGTTCCACAGGCCCATCAGGTAGGTGGCGCCGCCGATGAAGAGCGCAGCCCAGGAGGCACCCACGAAGGCCGCGGTGGGGCGCGGGACTTGGGTGTTCATGGGCGAGGAGGATGCAGCGTGCTTCATGGCCCCGACGCTACCGGGTGAGCACGTTGCTCCGCATCGCTCCTAAGGGGGCAGCACGTCGCAACGCGCTCCTTTTTTCACGTGGTGCTGTCTGTGGGCTTTCCGAGCGAGCGCAACACATCGCGAATCATCTGCGCCCGGTCTTTGGGCTCCGGCGTCTCGCGCTCAATCCGCAGCTTGTCGTTGCCGGCGAGTTTGATGTGGCGGTTCTTTTGCACCAGCTCGATGATCTTCATCGCGTCCACCGGCGGGTTGGGGCGGAAGTTGATGACCATGAGCTTGGGCGCGGCGTCGATCTTGGTGACGCCGTAGGGCTTGGCCAGCACGCGCAGGCGGTGCACGTCGAACAAGGTCTGGCCTTGGGCGGGGAGCTTGCCGAAGCGGTCGGTGATTTCTTCGAGCAGGGTGTCGATCTGCTCGGGCTTGGCGGCCGTGGCCAGGCGCTTGTAGAGGTTGAGGCGGGTGTGCACGTCGCCGCAGTAGTCGGTGGGCAGCAGGGCGGGGGCGTGCAGGTTGATCTCGGTGGTGGCGCTCAGTGGCGAGAGCAAATCGGGCTCTTTGCCGGCCTTGAGGGAGCGCACGGCCTCGCTCAGCATCTCGTTGTAAAGCTGGAAGCCCACTTCCATCATGTTGCCGCTCTGGTTGTCGCCCAGCACCTCGCCGGCGCCGCGGATCTCGAGGTCGTGCATGGCGAGGTAGAAGCCCGAGCCCAGTTCTTCCATGCTCTGGATAGCCTCCAAGCGCATGGCGGCTTGTTTGGTGAGGCCTTCCACGTCAGGCACCAGCAGGTAGGCATAGGCCTGGTGGTGGCTGCGACCCACGCGGCCGCGCAGCTGGTGCAGCTGGGCCAGGCCGAACTTGTCGGCGCGGCTCATGATGATGGTGTTGGCGCTCGGCACGTCGATGCCGGTCTCGATGATGGTGGAGCAGAGCAGCACGTTGTGGCGCTGCGCCACGAAGTCGCGCATCACGTGTTCGAGCTCGCGCTCGGGCATCTGGCCGTGGGCCACGGCGATGCGCGCCTCGGGCAGCAGCGCCTGCAAGGCATCGCGCCGGTTGAGGATGGTGTCGACCTCGTTGTGCAAAAAGTAGACCTGCCCGCCGCGGTTCAGCTCGCGCAGCACGGCCTCGCGGATGGTGCCGTTCGATTCATTGCGCACAAAGGTTTTGATGGCCAGGCGGCGTTGCGGCGCGGTGGCGATCACGCTCAAATCACGCAGGCCTTCAAGTGCCATGCCCAGGGTGCGCGGGATGGGCGTGGCAGTGAGTGTGAGTACGTCCACCTCGGCGCGCAGCGCCTTCATGGCCTCTTTGTGGCGCACGCCAAAGCGGTGTTCTTCGTCAATGATCAACAGCCCCAAGCGCATGAACTTGGTGTCTTGGCTGAGCAGCTTGTGGGTGCCGATGACGATGTCGACCGTGCCATCGGCCAGCCCGGCCATCGCGGCCTTGATCTCTTTGGTCGACCGGAAGCGCGACATCTCGGCGACCTTGATCGGCCACTTGCCGAAGCGGTCGGAGATGTTTTGGTAGTGCTGCTCGGCGAGCAGCGTGGTGGGCGCCAGGATGGCCACTTGTTTGCCGCCAGTGACGGCCACGAAGGCCGCGCGCAGCGCCACTTCCGTCTTGCCAAAACCCACGTCGCCGCAGACCAGGCGGTCCATGGGCTTCGGTGACACCATGTCTTGAATCACGGCGTGGATCGCGGCCTTTTGGTCGGCGGTTTCCTCAAAGCCAAAGCTGGCCGCAAAGGCCTCGTAATCGTGCGGCGAGAAGCGGAAGGCGTAGCCCTCGCGCGCCGCGCGGCGGGCATAGAGGTTGAGCAGCTCGGCGGCGGTGTCGCGCACCTGCTCGGCTGCCTTGCGCTTGGCCTTGTCCCACTGACCGGAGCCCAGGCGGTGCAGCGGCGCTTCGTCGGCACTGACGCCGGTGTAGCGGCTGATCAGGTGCAGTTGGGCCACCGGCACATAGAGCGTGGCTTGGTCGGCGTATTCGAGGTGCAAAAACTCGCTCGGGCCATCGCCCAAATCGATGTTCATCAGGCCCACGTAGCGGCCGATGCCGTGGTTGCTGTGCACCACCGGGTCGCCCACCTTCAGCTCAGACAAGTCCTTGATCAGCGCGTTGACGTCGCTGACCTGCTCTTGCTTGCGGCGCCGGCGCGCGGTGGGCGCGGTGGCAAACAGCTCGGTTTCGGTGACGAACTGGATCGCCACGCCGCTTTCGGGCTCGGTCCAGAAAAAGCCCTGGGCCATGGGCGCCACCGCAATGGCAAAGCGCGCATCGCCGGCCACAAACGCGGCCAGTGAGGCCACGCTCGGCGGCTCGATGCGGCTGTCGCGCAGCAGCTCCAGCAGGCTCTCACGCCGGCCTTCGCTCTCGGCCACGATCAGCACGCGGTGCGCGGTGGTGCCCACGTGCAGCTGCAGCTTTTTGAGCGGCTCTTGCGCGCCGCGCTCCACGCTCAGGTCGGGCAGCGGGCGCGCCCAGTCCACTGGATCTGCGCCGCGCACGGCCAGCGCGGGCAGGGCGCTGGTGAGGGTGAAGAAGTCTTCGGGCTTGAGAAACAGGTCTTCCGGCGGCAGGATCGGGCGCTCGCGGTCGGCCTGCAAAAAGCGGTGGCGCTCGCGGGTTTCGGTCCAGAAGCGCTTGAGCGCTTCGTCGATGGTGCCGTGCAAGACCAGCGCAGTGCGCGCCACATCGATGTGCTCGAAGATCGTGGCCGTCTCGTCAAAAAACAGCGGCAGGTAGTACTCGATGCCGGCGGTGGCGATGCCGCTGCCGATGTCTTTGTAGACGCGCACCTTGGTGGGGTCGCCATCGAGCTTCTCGCGCCAGCGGGCGCGGAACGCGGTGCGCGCGTCCTCGTCCATCGGGAACTCGCGGCCGGGCAGCAGGCGCACTTCGGGCACGGGGTAAAGGCTGCGCTGGCTGTCGGGGTCGAAGGTGCGGATGGAGTCGACCTCGTTGCCAAACAGATCGACCCGGAAGGGCACGAGTGAGCCCATGGGGAACAGGTCAATCAGCCCGCCGCGCACCGCGTATTCGCCCGGCTGCACCACCTGGCTCACGTGCTGGTAGCCGGCCAGGGTGAGCTGCGATTTGAGCGCCGATTCATCCAGCCGCTCTTTTTGTTTGAAGTGGAAGGTATAGGCCGCCAAAAAGCTGGGTGGCGCCAGCCGCACCAAGGCGGTGGAGGCCGGCATCAGCACCACATCGACCTCGCGTTGGCGGATGCGCCAGAGCGTGGCCAGGCGCTCGGAGATCAAATCCTGGTGCGGGGAAAACGTGTCGTAGGGCAGCGTCTCCCAGTCGGGGAACACGGCGATGCGCAACTCGGGCGCAAAAAACGCCAGTTCGCCTTCGAGCCGCTGGGTGTCCGAGGCCTCGGCGGTGACGATCAGCGTCAGCTTCTTCTCGGCCGTTTGCTGGCGCGCGTGGCCGGCCAGCAGCAGCGCATCGGCTGAGCCCAGCGGGCGGGGGAGGGTGTAGCGCTTGCCAACGGCGATGGACGGGATCTGCATGGTGGGCGACGGGCTCGGCGAGGAAGGATCGACAGCACAAATGGAAAGCGCCCCGAACGGCATGACCGCGGGGCGTTGAACAGCGGCGATTATAGAATTCAGCCCCTTTCCCTTGTGCGGTGCACGGCAGCTTGCCGCTGCGCTTTGTCATGCCCCACACCGCTTCTGTGTTGCCCCTGTCTGCCGCGCCGGTGGCCTGCCACGCGGTGGTGCCTTGCGCCGGCGTGGGCAGCCGCTCAGGCGCGGCCGGGCCCAAACAATACGCGCTGCTGGCCGGCGCCACGGTGGTGGCCCACACGCTGCGTGCCTTGCGCGCGGTGCCCCGCTTGCAGCAGGTGCTGGTGGTGCTGATCCCTGGCGACGATCAGTTTGAAGCTGCCGCGCCCGATCACCTGCAGCCAGCAGCTCGCGTGGGCGGCGACACCCGTGCTGCCTCGGTGTTGGCCGGCTTGGCCGAGTTGCTGCGGCGCGGCGCCAGTCCCGACGACTGGGTGTTGGTGCACGATGCCGCGCGATGCCTGCTGCGGCCCGAGTGGGTGCAGCGGCTGATTGACGCTTGTGAGCACGACGCCGTGGGTGGCCTGCTGGCGCTGCCGCTGGCCGACACGCTCAAACAAGAAGCCGAGGGCCGCGTGACGGCCACGGTCGACCGCGCCCACAAGTGGCAGGCGCAGACGCCGCAGATGTTTCGTCTGGGCCAGCTGCAACACGCGCTGCTGCGCGCGGGTGCGCAAGTCACCGACGAGGCCAGCGCCATCGAAGCGCTGGGCCTGGCGCCGCGCCTGGTGCCAGCGCCGTTGGAAAATTTCAAAGTCACTTACCCGGCCGATTTTGATCTGGCCGACCGCTTGCTGAGGACCCGCACACCATGATCAACGCCACCCCGAAGTTCCCGATCTGGCGTGTGGGCGAGGGCTGGGATGTGCACGCGCTGGTGGAAGGCCGGCCGCTGGTGCTGGGCGGTGTGGTGATCCCGCACACGCACGGGCTGCAAGGCCACTCGGATGCCGACGCACTCTGCCACGCCATCACCGACGCCTTGTTTGGCGCCGCTGCCCTGGGCGACATCGGCACACACTTCCCCGACACTGATGCGCAGTTCAAAGGCGCCGACTCGATCGCGCTGCTGGCCGAGGCGGCGCGCCGCGTGAAGTTGGCCGGCTGGCAGATTGGCAATGTCGACAGCACGGTGGTGGCGCAGGCGCCCAAGATGGCGCCGCACATCTTGGCCATGCGCGGGCGCATTGCCACCGCCTTGGGTGTGGCGATCGAGCAGGTGAATGTGAAGGCCAAAACGGCCGAGCGCATGGGGCCGGTGGGGCGGCTGGAGGCCATTGAGGCCAATGCCATTTGCATGCTGGTGAAGCAGCCTTGAGCGGCGCGTGGCCCTGATGCGCGACCCTGCACACATGGTGTGAGCAGCTTGGCTCTGTGAAGACGGTCTGATAACGTTTCCCGCTCGACGACCGGCGCGAGGGCGGCGATGGGCCGGGCCGATTTGCTCCGTGTCCTCCTGGTCCTCCCTTCGGTCGGCCCATTCCCCCTCTACCTGCGCAAATCGGCCCGGCCCATCACCGCCCCCACAACCGTCGAGGCCTGCGAAAGCGTGCACTGCCGCTACCGGTTCGGGGGAGCGCTGTGCCGCATTCGCTTTGCGCAGGTAAAGGGGGAGCCGGCCGCAGGCCGGCGGAGGACACGGAGCAAAGCGAATGCGGCGCAGCGCTCCCTTGCGCCTGCCTTGGCAGAAGGTGAGCCTCCATGCCGAAAACCGCCCTTGCAGATTGCAGATTGCCGAGCCCGCGAGACCTGTGAGCCCGAGGGTCCGTGAGATGCCGACGGCCCGAACCCGTTCAGCCGCCCAAAGCGGCGCAGCCCGGTCTCAGTGGCTGTTGGCCCGCTTCAACCGCAGTACCGCCATCAGCCCGCCTTCGGGTGCGTTGGTGAGCTCCATGCCGCCGCTCATGCGCTGCATGGCTTTTTCGACAATGGCCAGGCCCAAGCCGGCGCCGGTGGCTGCGGTGCGGGCCGCATCGCCGCGGAAAAAAGGCGTGGTGAGTTGCGGCAGCTTGGCCACCGGCACACCCGGGCCGTCGTCGCGCACGGTCAGCACCACCCAGGGGCCGGTGCGCACCTGGCGCACGCTGACGGTGGCGTAGCCGGTGTCGTCGTTGCGGCCGTAGCGGCGCGCGTTTTCAAACAGATTTTGCAGCACGCGGCCGAGCTCCACCTCGTCGGCCATCACCACGGTGTCGGGCGCCACGCGCAGGTTGAAGCGAATCTGCGTCGGGTCGCGGAAGGCGGCGGCCTCGCGCTCCACCAGTTGGCACAGGTCCACTGGCATCAGCTTCACGTCGCCGGGGCGGGCGTAGTCCATGAACTTGCCGATGATGGCGTCGAGCTGGTCGATGTCGAGCGCCATGTTGGCCTTGGCCTCTTCGTCTTGCACGCTCATCTCGGTTTCCAGGCGCAGGCGGGCCAGCGGCGTGCGCAGGTCGTGGCTGATGCCGGCGAGCATCACGGCCCGGTCTTCTTCCACCTTGGCCAGCTCGCGGGCCATGCGGTTGAAGCCCATGTTGACCTGGCGGATCTCGCTGGTGAGCGTGTTTTCATCGAGCCGCGAGTCGTACTCGCCCTCGCGGATGCGCGTGGCCGCTTGCGACAAATCGCGCAGCGGTTTGTTGATCAGCCTCGCAATGGCGGCCGAGCCCAGCAGCGTGGCCAACAGCGCAATGCCCACCCACACATACAGCGTGCTGGAGGCCATGGTCTTCAAGCGCGTCGGGTCGGCTTGCAGCCAGAAGGCGTCTTTGTCGATCGAGAAGCCCACCCACAAGCCGGGCGAGCCGTTTACTGCGCTGGCCACCACCGTGCCGGGGCCGAGCGCGCTGCGCAGCTCCAGGCCGATGGCGCGGCTGAAACGGTCGACCTCGTAGGGCTGGTAGCGGTCGCCGGGCTCGCGCGGCAGCACCTTCACATACTCCTGGTTGGCCATGGTCTTGACCACCGCGATGCGGTTGATGCCGTCGGTGGAGCGCAGCGCCACACGCGACAGGTTCACCAAGCTGGCGATCTGCTGCGCCGCCTGCACCGCGCGCGGCTCAAACTCCAGGGCGCGGAAGGTTTGCGTCCACGCGAACACGCCGCCCGCCAACAGCAGTGCCAACAAGAAGAAGGTGCGCCAGAAGAGACTGAGCGCCACCTGGCTGGGCGAGAGAGAGGGCATCGAACGGGGCAGTCAGCGTGACAGGAAGCTGGCGATTGTCACCGCGTCAACGGGTCACGCCGCCCCATCCGGCACAAACACATAACCCACGCCCCACACGGTTTGGATGTAGCGCGGCTGGGCCGGGTCGGGCTCGATCATCTTGCGCAGGCGCGAGATCTGCACATCGAGGCTGCGGTCAAAGGGCTCGAACTCGCGGCCGCGCGCCAACTGCGCTAGCTTGTCGCGGCTCAGCGGCTGGCGCGGGTGGCGCACCAGCGCTTTGAGCATGCTGAACTCGCCGGTGGTGAGCGCGATCTGTTCGCCATCCTTGGACAAGCGGCGAAGTGCCAAATCAAACTCAAATGCGCCAAAGCTCACCGTCATCGCCTCTTTGGCAGGCGCGCCTGGGGCCTCCAGGGCAGGGCGGCGGCGCAGCACGGCGTGGATGCGGGCCAGCAGTTCACGCGGGTTGAAGGGCTTGGGCAGGTAGTCGTCCGCGCCCACTTCGAGGCCGACGATGCGGTCCACGTCTTCCACCTTGGCGGTGAGCATGATGATGGGCGTGGTGTCGCTGGCGGCGCGCAGGCGGCGGCAGATGGAGAGGCCGTCTTCCCCCGGCAACATCAGATCGAGCACGATCAGATCCACCGTTTCGCGGGTGAGCACGCGGTTGAGCGCTTTGGCGTCTTCGGCCAGCAGCACGTCAAAACCTTCTTGCGTCAGATAGCGGCGCAGCAGGTCGCGGATGCGGGCGTCGTCATCGACGACCACAATGCGGTCAGCGCGGGGCGTGGTGGCCGTGGACATGTTGTGTCTCCATATTTGTAACAGTGGGGATTTTGCGCAGATTTCCCGCGACTTTTTTCGCGCCCTGACGGCTGGTTACAAAACTTGCCTCTTGCGCGGTGCGCCTCGCACCGTTCGGGCGCGTTGTCGTGACTTGTGCCCCGCCGGTGTGGCGGAGCGCCCCGTTGATTTGAAACGTTCTTCTGGAGAACCCTGATGCGCTTTCCCCGTTCCCCCTTGATGGCCGCTGCTCTGGCTGCTGCCGCGCTGTCGGCCCAGGCCGCTGAGGCTGTGCCAGCCGGTGTGGTGAACCTCAGCAGCACCGCCAGCGTGGAGGTGGTGCAAGACCTGATGAGCCTGACGCTGAGCACCACGCGCGAGGGCGCCGATGCGGCCAGCGTGCAAGCCGCGCTCAAACAAGCGCTGGATGCTGCCTTGGCCGAAGCCCGCAAGGTGCAAAAGCCCGGGCAGATTGACGTGCAGACGGGCAACTTCTCGCTCTACCCGCGCAACAACGCCAAGGGCCAGATCAACGGCTGGCAGGGCAGCGCGGAGCTGCGCATCGAGGGCCGTGACATGCAGGCCATCGGCCAGCTCAGCGGGCGCATCCAGACCTTGGTGATCTCGAACGTGAGTTACGCCATCTCGCCGCAGCAACGCGACACCGTGGAGGCCGCGGTGACGGCCGATGCCATCAAGCGCTTCCGCCAGCGGGCTGACGATGTGGCCAAGCAGTTTGGCTACAGCGGCTACGCGGTGCGCGAGGTCAACGTGCAGTCGGACGAAAGCGCTGGCCAGCCGGTGCCGATGATGCGCATGCGCGTGGCCTCGGCGGCCATGGCTGACGCGGCCTTGCCAGTGGAGCCCGGCAAGGGCCGCGTGAGCGTGACGGTGAACGGCTCGGTGCAGCTCACCAAGTGATGCGATGAGCGGTGCGCGCGCCGTGAAGCCTCGCGCGCCGCTGCAAAGGCAGAGCCGCCGCGGTGTTTACTGCGCCACCCAGCCGCCGTCCACATTCCAGGCCACGCCGCGCACGTTGTTGCCGGCGGGTGAGCACATGAACACCGCCAAGTCGCCCAGTTCCTCGGGCGTGGTGAACTGCAGCGAAGGTTGTTTTTCGCCCAGCAACTCGTTCTTGGCCTGCTCCACGGTGATGCCTTCTTTGGCGGCGCGGTCGTCAATTTGTTTTTGCACCAGCGGGGTCAGCACCCAGCCCGGGCAAATCGCGTTCACGGTGACGCCCGTGGTGGCCAGCTCCAGCGCGATCGACTTGGTGAAGCCCACCAAACCGTGTTTGGCCGCCACATAGGCCGACTTTTGCGCCGAGGCCACCAGGCCGTGGGCCGAGGCCACGTTGATGATGCGGCCCCAGTTTTTGGCGCGCATGCCCGGCACGGCCAAACGTGTGGTGTGGAAGGCCGAGCTCAGGTTGATGGCGATGATGGCGTCCCACTTCTCGGGCGGAAAGTTCTCCACCAGCGCCACGTGCTGGATGCCGGCGTTGTTGACCAAGATGTCGACCCCACCAAACTCGGCCTGCGCGTAGGCCATGCACTCGGCAATTTGCTCGGGCTTGCTCATGTCGGCGCCGTGGAAGCCCACCTTCGCGCCGGTGGCCGTCACCGCATCGCGCGCGGGTGTGGCATCGCCAAAGCCGTTGAGGATGATGTTGGCGCCTTGTTTGGCGAGCTGGATCGCCATGCCCAGGCCAATGCCGCTGGTCGATCCGGTGACCAGCGCAGTTTTTCCGTTCAGCATCTCAGTAACTCCTGTGGGTTGACTTGGCACTTGTCGGTGCAGGGTCCGGTGAGCCCGGATAATCTGGCGACAAGTTCTGACAATTCATTATCAAAGAGGAACGCGAACCATGTCTGACAACACCACCCCCGCGACCGAGCCCCGCCTGCACCGCGTGTCTTGCCTGGACAGCCGCGGCCTGCACCGCATGGCCTATTGGGAGTGGGGCAACCCGGCCAACCCGAAGGTGCTGCTGTGCCTCCACGGCCTGGCCCGGCAAGGGCGCGATTTCGACTCCCTCGCCCAAGCCATGCAAGATGAATACCGCGTGGTCTGCCCCGATGTGGTGGGTCGCGGCCAGTCCGATTGGCTGGCCGACCCCATGGGCTACCAGATTCCCGCCTATGTGGCCGACATGGTGACGCTGCTGGCGCGCCTGAACGCCGAAACCGTGCACCTGGTGGGCACCTCGATGGGCGGCTTGATCGGCTTCGGCCTGGCCGCGCTGCCGGGCACGTCGCTGAGCCGCTTGGTGATCAACGATGTGGGCCCCACCATCCAGGCCGAAGCGCTGATGCGCATCGGCGCCTACCTGGGCATGCCTGTGCGCTGGAACACCGAGGCCGAGGCCGTGGCTTACCTGCGCCTCATCTCGGCCAGCTTTGGCCCGCACACCGATGCGCAATGGCTGAGCCTGTGCCGCCCGCTGCTGCGCCCCGATGGCGATGGCTTCAAGCTGCACTACGACCCTCAGATCGCGCTGCCTTTTCGCGCCATCACGCCCGAGCTGGCGGCCTTGGGCGAGGCCGGCTTGTGGGCCGCGTGGGATGCGATGACCCAGCCCACGCTGCTGCTGCGCGGCGCCGATTCTGATTTGCTCTCGCGCGACACCGCTGCGGCCATGACCGCGCGCGGCCCGCGGGCCCGCGTGGTGGAGTTTGCCGGCGTGGGCCATGCGCCCACGATGGTGGCGGCCGACCAAATTGCCGTGGTGCGGGAGTTCCTGCTCAGCTGATGAAGTCCGGTTTTCATGCTCCTGATGCGCGGCCCCAGACCGCGCCCATCGTTCAACTGGCCGAGGTGGGCAGCGAGTTGCCCCAGGCCGTGAGCGACGAGGTGTCGCAGGTTGACCGCGCGCGCGCGTTTGCCGAGCCCTTGCTGGCCGGCCAGTTGCTCGACACCGGCGAAGACGCACTCGCGCACGCCGATGCGGTGGCCGCCATCTTGCGCACCATCGGCGCCGCGCCCTCGATGCAAGCGGCGGCCTATTTGGTCTACGCGGCCGACTACCTCAACAAGCCCGAAGAGGTGGTGGCCAAAGCCTTTGGTGCTTCGCACGCCAGCGTGGTGAGCCACACGCGCAAGCTGGTGGCCATCCAGCGCGCGGCGCGCAACGCTGTGGTCGGCCCCGAGCAGCGCGCCGAGCAGACCGAGCGCGTGCGTAAGATGCTGCTGGCGTTTTCGCGCGATTTGCGTGTGGTGCTGCTGCGCCTGGCCTCGCGGCTGCAAACGCTGCGTTGGTTTGCCGCCAGCAAAACGCCGTGCCCCGAGGCCCTGGCGGCCGAGTCGCAGCAGGTGTTTGCGCCGCTGGCCAACCGCCTGGGCATTTGGCAGATCAAGTGGGAGATGGAGGACCTGAGCTTCCGTTTTCTGCAGCCCGAGCGCTACCACCAGGTGGCGCGCATGCTCGACGAAAAGCGCACCGAGCGCGAAGAGCACATCGCCGCCTTCCGCCAACTGCTGAGCGACGACCTGGCCGCGCATGGCATCAACGTTGAAGTGCAGGGCCGGCCCAAGCACCTCTACAGCATCTGGAAAAAGATGCAGGGCAAGCAGCTCGACATCCACCGCGTGTTTGACCTGCGCGCGCTGCGCGTGATCGTCGACGACGTGCCCAGCTGCTACGCCGTGCTCAGCCGCGTGCACGAGGCTTACCGCCCGGTGCCCGGCGAGTACGACGACTACATCGCCCGGCCCAAGGGCAATGGCTACCAGTCGCTGCACACCGTGGTGCAAGACGATGGCGGCCGCGCGTTTGAAATCCAGATCCGCACCCGCGCCATGCACGAGCATGCCGAGCACGGCGTGGCCGCCCACTGGGCCTACAAAGAGGCCGGCGCCAAGGGCTATGGCGGTGTGGCCGCCGATGGCGACTTCGACGCCCAAGTGGCCGAGGCGCGCAAGGCCGTGTTGCGCCAGCTGCTGGCTTGGGAGCGCGATTTTGTGGGGCAGGGCGGTGATGACGCCTCGGCCGCCACATCGGCGGACGGCGCCGTGGGCAGCGCCGTGTTCGACGACCGCATCTACGTCTTCACGCCCACCGCCAATGTGGTCGACCTGCCCAAGGGCGCGACGCCGATCGACTTCGCCTACGCGGTGCACACCGACCTCGGCCACCGCTGCCGCGGTGCCAAGGTCGACGGCGTGATGGTGCCGCTCAACACGCCGCTGCAAAGCGGCCAAACGGTCGAGGTCATCAGCCTCAAAGAAGGCGGCCCGTCGCTCGATTGGATCAACCCCGAACTCGGCTTTTTGCAAAGCCAGCGCTCGCGCACCAAGGTGCGGGCCTGGTTCAACGCGCTGCAACTCGCCCACACCGTGGCGCGCGGCCGCGAGGCGGTTGAAAAGCTGTTGCAGCGCGAGGGCAAAACGGCCATGCGCCTGGACGACCTGGCCGCGCAGCTGGGCTTCCGCGGTGCCGATGCGCTGTTCGAGGTGGTGGGCAAAGATGAGTTTTCGCTGCGCACGATTGAGAACCTGCTGCGCCCGCCCGAGCCCCCGCCCACCGCCGATGCGGTGATCGCTCAGCGCAGCAGCCGCCCAGAGGGTGAATCGCCCAAGGGTGGCGTGCTGGTGGTGGGCGTGGAATCGCTGCTGACCACGCTGGCGCGCTGCTGCCGGCCTGCGCCGCCCGATACGATCGGCGGCTACGTCACGCGCGGGCGCGGCGTGGCCGTGCACCGCGCCGACTGCAGCAACTTCCGCGAGATGGGCTTGCGCCAGCCGGAGCGCGTCATCCCCGTCACGTGGGGCCGCCCACGCGTCACCGACAAACCCGCCATGTACCCGGTGGACGTGATGGTCGAGGCTGCCGACCGCCAAGGTCTGCTGCGCGACATCTCGGAAGTGTTTGCCAAAGAGAAGATGAACGTCACCGGCGTCAAAACCCAATCGGTGCGCGACGCGAGCGGCCCCACCGCCTGGATGACCTTCACCGTCGAAGTGGCCGACGCCGCGCGGCTGGGCCACGTGCTGCGCGTGGTGGCGCAGGTGGGCGGGGTGCGCAGCGCGCGTCGGAAGTGAGTGGCCCGCGGAGGCCGCCAGTGAGCGCAGTCAACGGGCGCTGCAAACGAGCGCCAGTTTCAAATAAATGCGCATTTTCTTGTGTGACCGAAATTCCTGTGCCATAATTCGAGGCTCGACAGGCGCGTAGCTCAGCTGGTTAGAGCACCACCTTGACATGGTGGGGGTCGGAGGTTCGAGTCCTCTCGCGCCTACCAAATTTGGTAGGTTATCAGTGGTAAATCAAAGAAGCCGGAACATCGCGAGATGTTCCGGCTTTTTGCTTTGTGCATCCACCACTTGGGTGCGGCCCCGCCTGCCAGCACGTCGACTCGCCGTGCCCCTCTGCCTGCCAGTCCCGCACCACAGTGCAGCACTCATTGGGCGCCATTGCCCTCTGTTGTGCGGTGCCAGTAGAACAGTCTTGCCGTCAAGACGTCGCTGCTGCGGGCAGGGCCTTCGAACATCCGAATGCCCAGGTTGTCCCCCGAATCTGTGCGCAAGCCTGTGGACAAGTTGTGGCGCTGGGCGCGCGCCCCTGGGGCAGGCCCCTGGATTGCCCGCAAATGTGGCAGCGGTGTGACGGGGCGCTCGGAGCTGCCGAGCGCAGCGCAGCGGGGTGCCCCTCAGATGGGGTGGACATGATCCGTTTGGACCATGGCGGTCGTCAGGGTGTCACGGGCTCGAAATGGGGTGATTCATACGATGCACGACCTCTCGGCCGTGCGGACGCGCAAGCGTTGGCCCCTGTGTTTCTCACCCCCCACCCGACCATGAACTTCAAAACCCTTCCCTTGACGCTGGCCCTCGTCGCGGCCCTTGGTGCTGTGGGCGTTTCCCACGCTGCCACCACCAGCCTCAACCTCGGCAACTACCAGGTCTCGGCCACCTACGCGCTGGATGTGTTGAACGGCACCTCGGGTGGCATCTCGGGGTTGGAAGGCTCGGCCATCGCCTATGCGCGCGACCGCGGCAC
>JBEAOO010000314.1:0-7378 GCA_041164825.1 Pseudomonadota bacterium
TGCGGCACAGCGCTCCCCTCGCGCCACCCTCGGAATGCGGCTGGTGTTCGTCCCGAGGGCTGACCTTGCTGAATGCTGCACTCTTGACGCCGCTTTGACGCCTCTGAACGCAAGGGCCACGTCGGCGCCGGTTGGGGCCTTCAGCGTTTGGGCCGAGGCAGCAGTCCCGTGGCCAAGGCCGTGCCCAGCAGAATCACGAGCGCGCCCACACCCATCGCGGTGGTGGGCATCTCGTGCAAAAAGATCGCGCCCCAGACCACCGCAAACGCCGGGATCAAGAAGGTCACGCTGATCGCGTTGGCGGGGCCGATGTGGGCAATCAGGCGGAAGAACAGCACATAGGCCATGCCGGTGCAGAGCACGGCCAGGCCCAGCACGGCGCCCCAGGCGCCCAGGGAGGGGGCCGCGCTCGGCCACGTCCAGAGCATGGGCAAGGTCAGCGCCAGTGCCGCCGACACCTGGCTGCCCGTGGCCACGGCCAGTGCCGGCACGCCCGTGAGGTAGCGCTTGGTGTAGCTCGCCGAGATGCCGTAGAACAGGGTGGCGGCCAGGCAGGCGGCAATGGCCCATGCGGCGCCGCCGGTGTTTCCGCTCGCGGCCAAGGGCGCATGGGCTTTTTGCCACGCCAGGCCAATCACACCGACAAAACCAATGCCCAGGCCGGCCAAGCGCCAGCGCGTGGGCTGGTCTTTCAGCCACAGCCAGGCCACGGCCGCGCCCATCAGTGGCGTGGCGGCGTTGAAAATCGACATCAGCCCGCCGTTGAGCTGCAGCGCCGCATAGCTGTAGCAGAGGAAGGGGAACGCCGAATTCAGCAGGCCGACGATGGCCAGCGGGCGCCAGTGTTTTTTCAACTCAGGCAGGCCGCCTTGCAGCGCGAGCAAGGGCAGCAGGCACAGGCTGGCGCCGATGACGCGCAGGGCGGCCAAAGCGACCGGGCCAAACTCCGCCGCACCCAGCCGCATGAACAAAAACGAGGCGCCCCACAAGGCGGCCAGGGCCAGCAGCTCGCTCAAGTCGCGGCCCTTCATGCGCGGGCTTCCAGCGCGAGTTGGGCTTGAGGCTGCCGAGTGTCTGTGGCTGAGGTGGATGGCGGCCACACGCCTTCCAGCGTCAGCAGCGCCACCTTGCGGTCCAACCCGCCGGCATACCCGGTGAGCGCGCCACCTTGGCCCAGCACGCGGTGACACGGCACGATCACCGACACCGGGTTGCGTCCCACGGCCGCGCCCACCGCGCGCGCCGCGTTGGGGGTGCCGAGTGCGTGGGCCAACTCGCCGTAGCGGCGGTGCTGGCCACAGCCGATGCTGAGCAGCAGCTGCCACACGCGCAGCTGAAATGGCGTGCCGTGCAGATCGAGCGGCAGCTCGAATGCGCGCCGGTGACCGGCGAAGTAGTCGGCCAGTTGTGCGGTGGTGTCGCGCAACACGGGCGACTGGGCGTTCTCCGGGGCGCCCAACACACCCGGGTGGTCTTTTTGGCCCTCGAACCACAGGCCGCACAGGCCCCGTGCGCTGCAGGCCATGAGCGCGTTGCCGAGCGGCGTGCGGAGTGTGGTCTGCGCGATCAGGTGCGGCGCGCAAGCGGTGGGGCGGAAGGTAGGCGTCATGGTGGGTTCCGGGTATCGAGGCTGCGCCACAGCGCGAGCACGGCATAAGCGCGCCACGGCGCCCAGGCGGGCGGCGGTGTGTCGGCTTCACGGGGGGTGAGCGGGCGGCCGGTGTGGGCGGCGTAAGCCTTGCGCAGCGCCACATCGCCGGGCAGCCACGCATCGGCCCAGCCGAGTGCGCGCATGGCGATGTAGTGCGCCGTCCAGGGGCCAATGCCAGGCAGCGCGCACAGCGCGGTGATCAACGGTTGGGGCGGCGCGCCCGGTATGCACAGCGGCTGCAACTGCGGCCAGGCCTCGGCCAGCGCCCGCAACGCTGCGGCGCGGCCGCGCAGGATGCCGAGGGCGGTGAGGGCATCAGCGTCCAGTGCCAGCAGCTGGAGGGGGCTGGGGAAGGCGTGGCTGAGGTCGGGCCACGGCGTGGCGAGCGGCACGCCGGCGCGTGCCACCACGCGGCCGGCCAGGGTGCGCGCGGCGGCCACCGTCACTTGTTGACCGAGCACCGCGCGCACAGCCAACTCGAATCCGTCCACCCCGCCCGGCAGGCGCAGGCCGGGCGTGGGGTTCAGTGCGTGCAGTGTGGTCTGCACCGCGTCGGGCTGGGCATCGAGGTCGAGCCAGTGGCGCACGGCGGCGCCCAGCGCGGCGGACCACGGTGCCAGTGAGGCCGGCGCCCGCAGCGTCACGCGGTGAGCACCCGTGGGCCACTGCACCTCGACCCATGCGGCGGGTGAGCCCGCGCCCAGCAGATCGGCGCGCAGCGTGCGCCGCACCATGGCTTGGGCGCTGTCGATCTGGTCGACACCCGGGATGGCGCGCTGCGCCAAAAAGCGCAGCACGCCGGCCACGTCATAGGGCGGGCGCCAGCCCAGCGCCAGGCGCAGCTCGACGTCTGGGCCCGGCGCTCGGGCGCGCTGGCGCAAGGCGCTGGGCGGCATCCGGTAGTGCGCCGCAAACGCCGCATTGAAGCGCCGAACGCTGCCAAACCCGCTGGCTTGCGCCACCTGCGTGATGGGCAAGCTGCTGTCGCTGAGCAGTTGTTTGGCCAGCAGCAGGCGCTGTGTTTGCACGTGGTGCAGCGGCGTCACGCCGTGGTGCGTGGCAAAGATGCGGCGCAGGTGGCGCTCGCTGATGCCCAGGTGCGCGGCGGCGGTGGCCACCGATGGCGCGTTGCCGCTGAGCAACTGCGCGTCGAACCAAGCGGCCGCTTGTTGCGCCAGCGTCTGCGCGGCATCGGCCACCGACCAGCGCGCCTGATCGGCTCGTGGCGCCACCTCGGGCCGGCACTTCAAACAGGGCCGAAAGCCGGCGGCTTCAGCACGCGCCGCCGTCTCAAAAAAGTGGCAGTTGCGGCGCAGCGGTGTGCGCACGCGGCAAATGGGCCGGCAGTAGATGCGGGTGCTGCTCACGCCCACAAACCAGTGCCCATCCACGGCGGCATCGCGGGCCAGCAGCTGGGTGTAGGCGAGGTCGGCGTCGATGGGCATGGCATGCATTGTGCGATCGCTCGGCGGCTGCAGGCTGGCCGCTTTCGGACGCGCAATTGGGGGCCGGCCCTGCGGGGCCTGCAATTGCGGGGTGTCGCGCTGCGCCGCCGCGCTGAAAGCGCAGCATGCCCATCCCTACAATCGCCCGCACATCAACACCACCACGCTCTGGGAGTTCCATTCATGCAAGTTGTCGCCTCCATCTTCAAGGCTTATGACATTCGCGGCGTCGTTGGCCCCGCCATCGACGAAGCCATGGCCGAGCACCTCGGCCGCGCGTTTGGCTCCGAGGCGCTGGCGCTGGGTGAAAAGGCCGTGGCCGTTGGCCGCGATGGCCGCGTCTCGGGCCCCATGCTGGTGAAGGCGCTGATGCGCGGCCTGGCCGCCACCGGCATCGACGTGGTGGACCTGGGCGCGGTGACCACGCCCATGCTGTATTACGTGGCCGCCACCCGTGGCGCGCACGGCTGCAATTCCGGCATCATGGTGACGGGCAGCCACAATCCCAAGGACTACAACGGCTTCAAGATGGTGCTCAAGGGCCGCGCCATCTACGGCGACGACATCCAGAAGCTGCGCCAGCGCATCGAGACCGAGACCTACGCCAAGGGCCGCGGCCGCATCGGCAAGATGGACATCTCGGCCGAGTACCTGCACCGCATCACCAGCGACTGCAAGCTCAAGCGCCCGCTGAAGATCGTGGTCGATTCGGGCAACGGCATCCCGGGCGCCTCGGCCCCAGGCATCTTGCGGGCACTCGGCTGCGAAGTGATTGAGCTCTACAGCCGCGTCGACGGTGACTTCCCCAACCACCACCCGGACCCCAGCAAGCCGGAGAACTTGCAAGACCTGATCCGCACCGTGCACGCCACCGAGTCCGACTTGGGCATGGCCTTTGACGGCGACGGCGACCGCCTGGGCCTGGTCACGCGCGACGGCCAGATCATCTTCCCCGACCGCCAGCTGATGCTGCTGGTGAAAGACATCTTGAAGCGCCAGAAGGGCAAGACGGTGATCTTCGACGTGAAGTGCTCGCAGCGCTTGGCACCGGTGATCCGCGAGGCCGGCGGCGTGCCGATGATGTGGAAGACCGGCCACTCGCTGGTCAAGGCGAAGATGAAGGAAGTGAAGTCGCCGATCGCCGGTGAGATGAGCGGCCACATCTTCTTTGGCGAGCGCTGGTATGGCTTTGACGACGCCACCTACACGGCCGCGCGCATGCTCGAAATTTTGAGCCGCAGCGCCGACCCGAGCGCGGTGCTCAACGCGCTGCCCACCAGCTTCAGCACGCCGGAATTGAACGTGGCCTGCGCCGAGGGCGAGCCGCCCGAGGTGATGACGAAGCTGCTGGCGGCAGCTGATTTTCCGGATGCGCAAGAGATCATCACCATCGACGGCCTGCGGGTCGACTTTGCGGATGGCTTTGGTCTGATCCGCGCCTCCAACACCACGCCGGTGCTGGTGCTGCGTTTTGAAGGTCACACGCCGGAAGCGCTGGCGCGCATCCAGTCGCAAATGATGGCGCTGCTGCTGAAGGTGAAGCCGGACGCGCACGTGGGCGCGTCGGCGCACTGAGCCGCTGAACGGCGCCGCGGTGGGGCCGGGAGGCCCGCGCCGCGCTGCCGGCGCGTTCGCTGATTCAGCGCTAGCGCAGGGGCCGAGACAGGCACCTGCGCCCGCCGCAGGTCACGCTGTTCGTGCCGCCGTTTCGGCCAACGCTTGCAAGCGGTCCAACAGGGCTTGGGCTTGTGCGGTGATCGGTGGCGCGGCGGGCGCAGGTGTGGGGTCAGCCCACACGGCTTGCACTGCCGCGGCAATCGCCGTTGCATCGGTCACGGCCACGCAGCGCCCCGCAGCGGTCAAGGTGAGCTCGGCGTAGCTCTCGCTGAAGTTCCACACATTCGGCCCGTGCAGCACTGCGCAGCCCAGTGAGATCGGCTCGTGCGGGTTGTGCCCGCCCACGTGGGCCCATGAGCCACCCACCATGGCCACGCGCGCCAGGCGGTACCACAGGCCCATCTCGCCGATGGTGTCGGCCACGTAGACGGGCGTGTCTGGCGTGATCGCTTGCTGCGCGCTGCGCTGGGCCGCGCCGCCCGCGCCAGACGCCAAGGCCATCACCTCGGCCCCGCGCGCTGGCGCCCGAGGCGCGATCAGCAGCAAGGCATCGGGATGCGTGGCACGCAGCAGCGCGTGGGCTTGCAGTGCCAGCGCTTCTTCGCCCGGATGGCTCGACGCCAGCAGCCACACCAGCCGTGTGCCGATGGCGGCTTGCAGCGCAGCAAGTTGCTGCGCATCGCAGTTCGGCGCCGGCGACAGCGCTTTGATCGAGCCCGTGACGGCAATGCGTTTGCGCGGCGCGCCCAGGCTGACCAAAGCCTCTGTCGTGCTGGCGTTTTGCGCCGCCAGCCAGGCAAACCGCTGGAACAACGGTGCGTAAATGGCGCGGCCCCAGCGGCGCTTGGCGAGGGACTTCTCGGTCAAACGTGCGTTGACCAGCACGGTGGGGATGGCTCGGCCCTGTGCAGCGTCGATCAGCGCCGGCCACAGGTCCATCTCGCACCAGATGGCGAGGCTGGGCTGCCAGTGATCGAGAAAGGCCGCGGCCACGGCCGGTGTGTCCACCGGGCCAAACTGGTGTTGGCAGCGCGGCGGCAGGCCCAGGCGATGCAGCGCGTCGCCCGAGGTGCGGGAGGTGGTGGTGATCAGGAACTGGTGCTGCGGCAGGCGTTCGGCCAAGCGGGCGAACAAGCCCGCCAGCGCCAGTGATTCGCCCACCCCCACCGCGTGGCCCCAGATCAGCGGGCCGGCGGCGCGCGGCGCGGGCGCGGTCATCAGCTTGTGGGCGATGCTGCGCTCGGTTTCTTTGCCGCGCAGCAAGCGCCGCTGCAAACCCCAGTGCCACACCGGCGCCAGCGCACGCGCCAGCAGCAGATAGGCGCGCAATGCCAGCGTGCGGCGCGTGGCGCTCATGGGCGCGCGGCCAGCCACGGGCGCAACACGGCCATGTGCTTGGCGGTCGAACCCGCATGCTCGGCAAAAAACGCCTCGCAACCGGTCATGGCCTGGGCATAGGCCTCGGGCGAGGTGAGCAGGGTGCTGAGTGCAGCCACGAGCGAGTCGATCGTCAGGTGCTGCTGCAGCACGCCGGCGGCCAGGGCCTCCACGCCGGGGTATTCAATGCCCCAGATGCTGTGGCCCACCATCACCGGTTTTTTGAGCGCCAGCGGCTCGATCACGTTGTGCGCGCCCAGCGGCACAAACGAGGCGCCCACCACCACCACCTGGCTCAGCGCCAGGTAGAAGTACATCTCACCCAGCGAATCGCCCAGCAGCACATCCACGCCGTCCAGCGTGGCGGCGGGGTCGGTGAGCGCCAGTTGGGCGTCAAATACCTGGCTGCGCCGCACGATGGGCACGCCCGCGGTTTGGAACATCTCGAGCACGGTGTCAAAGCGCTGCGGGCTGCGCGGCACGTAAACGAGCAACGGCGCAGGGCGGCCGGCGGCGAGCAAGTTGGCCTTGAGCTTCAGCCAGGCATCCAGAAACTGCTCGTCCTCGCCAATGATGGCGCTGGCGATGCACAGCACCGGTCGCTGACCCGGCTGCAGGCCCCAGGCCTGCACGCGCTCCGCCGCCATGGCCAGTTGGTGGGCCGACACGGGCAAATCGAAGCGCGTTTCGCCCACCACCTCCACGCGCGGGCAAGCCACAGCGCGAAAACGTGCGGCATGGGTTTCTGATTTGCACATCACCAGCTCGTAGGCCTCGAACACACCCGAGCGCAGGCCCCACCATTTCTGGTCGCGCTCAATGCTCTTGCGCGGGTACTGCGCGTTGGCGATGGCCAGCGGCACGCCCAGGCGGCGCAGCGTGGTCAGCAGCACCGGCCAGGTGTCGATCTCGGTCATCAGCGCGCAGCGCGGGTTGAAGCGCCGCACCACACCGCGCACCGCGCTGGCCACTTCAAACGGCACATAAATCACCTGCGCTTGGCCCGCGCTCATGGCGTCGGCAAACAGGCTTTGCGCGGCGCTGCGACCGGCGGCCGTGAGTGTGCTGATGAGCACCGGATGGCCTTCGGCCAGCAGTGCGCGGATCAAGGGCGCCGCGCCGCGCAGCTCGCCCATCGAGGCCGAGTGCACCCAGATCGGCCGCGTGAGGCGCGCCTCCGGTCGGCCAAAACGCTCGGCCCAATGCTGGCGGTAGAGCGGCTCACGTTTGCCCTTGCGCCACATGTAGACGAGCAGCAGCGGCACCAACAGCAGCCACGCCAGGCGGT
>JBEAOO010000315.1:0-16277 GCA_041164825.1 Pseudomonadota bacterium
GACGCCGGCTGACAGTTGGGCGACGCGCTCGATGCGGCGTGCGGGCAGCACGGAGAAGTTCTGGATGGTGTCGCCGAAGATCTTGCCGTTGCCCACGATGGTCATCACGTTGTCGGGGGTGACGATGGTGGTGCCAAAGAGTCCCAGCTCACGCACGGTGCCGGTGACACCGCCGATGCTTACAAAATCGCCCACTTTGATGGGCCGCAGGACCAGCATGAACGCGCCAGCGGCGAAATTTCCCAGCAGGCCGCTCCACGCCGCGCCGATGGCCACACCGGCGCCGGCCAGCATGGCTGCGAAGGAGGTGGTCTGGATGCCTGCGTACCCCAGGATGCCCAACACCAAGGCGATGTTCAGCGCGATGGCGACGATGGAGCCCAGGTATTTCGTGAGCGTGGGGTCGACGTGATTGCGATTCATCGCCATTTGCATGACGGAGATGACGCGGCCAATCAGCCACCGGCCGACGACCCAAAAGACGATGGCGGCGAGCACCTTGATGCCCAGTTCGAGGGCGGTGGTGCTGAGGAAGGTTTGGATTGAGTCGACGTTCATGGTGCTGTTTATCCTGAAGGAATGGCGTTGAATGTTGCAACTCGGACGAATGTCGCCGCTTGCAGGCGACGGTGCCAGCCTCGATGCTCGCCCGGCGGCAATCGCGCACACAGTTGATCCGCCTGCGCAACAAACCTTGGCGCCGCCTGGTGGTGCCCGCTCATCGCGCGGTCACGGGCCGCGTTGCGCACGGGGGCCGGCAGGGGCGGGGGGATTCCGCTGCGCCAGTATGCCTCGCACGGCTAGCGCTGCTGGGGCGGCGTGCATCGCAGCGCAGAGCCCACGTGCGGCCCTCAGCGGCGGCGCGGGCCGTGCGAGATGCCACGTCCCGCGCGTGTCTCAGCGCTCCACTTCGTGCAGCAGATGCAGCGTGGCTTCCACCGACAGGACCAGCAGCTTGGCCAGCGCTGACATGTCGTCGGCCAGTGCGGGGTTGTCCCAGTTCTCCGCACTGTGTCGCGCCAACCTCACCGCCAACGCCACGGTTTTGACACTGGCGTTGTCCGCATGGCGGTCGTCGGTCATGTGGATCAGCAGCTCAGGCAGCCGCCAGTGGTGCATCAGGGCCTGTTGCAGGGTGCCGAGATCGACGTTGAGATGGGCCTGCTGGGCGTCGACGGAGCGCAGGCCTGGGGCCGCCTGCTGGGCGCTGCGGATGGCTTTGGCCAAGGCCGGCGCATGGCACCACAACAGCATTTCGGCAAAGTCGTGCAGCAGAGCGGCTTGGTGGATGACGGCCGTCTCGGGGTCCATCCGGTGCACCGAGAAGGCCAGTGCAAAGCGCGCAGCCCGATGGCCGCGCGCCATCACCGCGCGCAGCCCGTCCAACGCCTCCGGGTCGCTGGCCAGCCAGTCTTCTGCGGTGTTCAGGGCCTGAAAGGCCCGAAAGAAGGGGGTGATGCCCATCAACACGATGGCGGCGGTGACTGTTTCCGGGTCGGTGACGCGCCGCTCCGGACGATGTCGCGCCACGTGGGACATGACCTTCAGCGTCATCAACGGATCGGTGGCGATCAACTCGCCCAGCATGTTGGCGTCCGCCACGTCTTCGTGGGCACGCAACTCCTCCAGCGCGGCCGCCGTGTCGGCCATCACGGGCAAGTCAGCGTCCTGAAGCGCGCGCATCCAGGCGGCCAGATCGGGCAAAGGGTGGGTGAGCAGCAGGTGCATGGGGGTGTCTCTCTGGTCGGTTATCGGCCGGCGCCGAGCGAGATTGAGTGTTCTCGCCGCGGCGGTGGGGCGGGCGGTGGCTGACCTGTCACGAGCCTGTCGTTGGTCGGCGACCGCAAGGGTATTTCGTCACGCCGGCTCGAAAAGTGACGCGACAAGCCCACTCGCCTTGCGTACGCTGCGCCCTCCGCTGGCCCCCGCCGTGGACAGCCTCCAACCCCCCCCGCCCGCTTTGACGCCATGGACCTTGTTGTGATCGCATCTGCCATCGGCCTGCTCGGTGCCCTCACGGGTGGCGCCAGCGTGTTCCTGTGGATGCGACGGCGCCAAGAGGCGCTCGTCGCCGGCCGCGTGCAAGCCGTGCACAAGCAGTATGCCGCCATGGTGAAAGACCTGCGCGCAACCAACACCCGGTTGATGTTGGATCGCGAGCGCGATCGCCTTTCGCTGCCGCAGCAACTGGCGGCGGCGGTGTCGGACCAGCGAGCCTTGTCGGGCCGGTTGGAGGCGCAACTCAAATTCGCCTACCTGGAGCTCGACCGCCTTCGCGGTCACACCTCCGCCTGGGACAGCCACGAGGGCGGCGATCAGGCCTTTGCGCCGACCCAAACCTTCGACGACGTCGAGCGTTCCTTGTGAACGGCTGAGCCCACGCTCTGCGGCCCGGCCCACCTCGGCGGAACGCCCGGCGGCAGGTCACCGTGGGCTGCCCGACCTGCCACGCTGGCGGGCACATGACCCGTGCCCTCGACGGGTGCGGCAGGGGGGTGCACTCACTCGTGCCGCAGCGCGTCAATTGGGTCCAGCTGCGCCGCGCGCCGCGCGGGCACAAAACCAAACAACACGCCAATCGCCGCCGAGAAGCCAAACGACAGCAGGTTCACCTGCAGGTTGAACAGGTAAGGCACGCCCATCAGCAACGACAGCCCGATCGACGCCGCCGTGGCCAGCACGATGCCCACCAGCCCGCCCAGGGCGGCCAGCACCACGGCCTCAATCAGGAACTGCAGCAGCACCTCGCGCTCCGTCGCGCCAATGGCCAGCCGCAGGCCAATCTCGCGGGTGCGTTCGGTCACGCTCACCAGCATGATGTTCATGATGCCGATGCCGCCCACCAGCAGGCTCACGCCGGCCACCGCGCCCAGCAGCAGCGTCAGCACCTTGGTCGTGCCCGAGAGCGTGTCGGCCAGCTGCTGGGTGTCGAGCACATTGAAGTTGTCGTCGTCGGTGTCGGCCAGCTTGCGGCGCTCGCGCATCAGCTGCGTCAGGCTCGCCTTCACACGGGTTGCGTCGCTGCCGTCTTTCATCGATACCAGCAGCGTGTTGACGCGCGTGTGGCCCACCACGCGCCGCTGCATGGTTTTCAGTGGCAGCAGCACCATGTCGTCCTGGTCGTTGCCCATCGCGCCCTGGCCCTTGGCCGCCAACACGCCCACCACCTCACAACTGAACTGTTTCACCCGCAGCGCTTGGCCCAAGGCGGGCGTGCTGCCAAACACCTCGCGCTGAATCGTCTGGCCGATCACGCACACCGCTGCGCCGGCGTCGAGCTCGGCATCTTCAAAGCGGCGGCCGGTGGCCAGCGTCCAATTGCCGGTGTCGAAGTAGGCATTGGTCGAGCCGGTGACGCTGGTGCTCCAGTTCTTGTTGTTGGCCACCACCGTGGCGGCGCTGCGCACCTCGGGCGCCACCGCCTGGATGCCGCCCAGCTGCGTGGCAATGGCGATGCCATCGGCCTCCTTGAAGGCCGGCGCGCCCGCGTTCTGGCCCGGCCCGCCCAGGCGCTGGCCCGGGCGCAGCATCAGCAGGTTGCTGCCCAGGCTGGAGATCTGGTTTTGCACCGCCTGTGTCGCACCATTGCCCAGCGTCACCATGGTGATCACCGCGCTCACGCCGATCACGATGCCGAGGATGGTGAGGAAGGAGCGCATCAGGTTGCGCCGGATCTCGCGCAGCGCGAGCAGCAGGGTGTTGAGCCACATCTCAGTGCGCCTCCGCCGTGGGCGCCTCCGCCGTGGGCGCTGCGGCCGTGGCGCCCAGGCCCACCGGCGCCGCGTTGCGCTCGTCACTCGCCACCACGCCGTCCACAAAGCGCACGATGCGGTGCGCGTAGGCGGCCATGTCGGGCTCGTGCGTCACCATCACGATGGTGATGCCGCGCTCGGTGTTGAGTTGTTGCAGCAGGTCCATGATCTCGCGGCTGCGCTGCGTGTCGAGGTTGCCGGTGGGCTCGTCGGCCAGCAGCACGGCGGGTTTCGTCACGATGGCGCGCGCAATCGCCACGCGCTGTTGTTGCCCGCCCGAGAGCTCGGCGGGGGTGTGGTCTTCCCAGCCGGCCAGGCCCACCGAGGCCAGCGCCTCGCGGGCCGCAGCGCGCCGCTCGGCCACTTGCTCGCCGCGGTAGAGCAGCGGCAGCTCCACGTTCTCCAGCGCGCTCGTGCGCGCCAGCAGATTGAATCCCTGGAACACAAAGCCCAGGTAATTGCGCCGCAGCAGCGCGCGCTGGTCGCGGTTCAGCCGTTCCACGTGCACGCCGCGGAACAGGTACTCGCCGCGGGTCGGTGTGTCGAGGCAGCCCACAGTGTTCATGGCCGTCGATTTGCCCGAGCCACTTGGCCCCATCACCGCCACAAAGTCGCCCTCGGCGATGTCCAGGTCCACGCCCTTGAGCGCCTGAAACGCGGCCTGGCCTTGGCCATACACCTTGGTGATGCCGCGCAGCTGGATCAGCGGTGCATTCGCCGCAACTGCTGAAACCGTCGCGGCCGGCGTGCTCACTTCGCCACCCCACTTTGTTGGTCGGTGATCACGGCCATGCCCACGTCCAAGCCGGTGCCGCTCACCTCGGTGTAGCGGCCGTCGCTGATGCCCACCGTCACCGGCACGCTCACCGCCTGGCCATCCCGCAACACGTACACCTGCTGCACCTTCGCCGTGCCCGCAGCGCCGCCGGCCGCGCGCGTTCGGGTGCCGGTGCCACCAGGCGGGCGCGGCATCAGCTTCGACAAGATGCTGGTGCTGCTCGCCGACGCACCGCCGCTCGCCGCTTTGGCCGCCGTGCTGGCGGGCGTGAAGCGCAGCGCCGCATTGGGCACCTTCAGCACGTTGTTGCGCTCCACGGCCCGGATGTTGGCCGAGGCCGTCATGCCCGGGCGCAGGCTTTGGTCGGCGTTGTCCACGGCCAGCGTGGTGGTGTAGGTCACCACGTTGTCGCTGATGGTGGAGCCAAACGCCACCCGCGTGATGGTGGCTGGGTAGCGCCGGCTGGCGTGGGCGCTGACGCTGAAATCGGCCCCCTGGCCCACCTGCACCGAGCCCACATCGGCCTCGTCCACGTTCACCGCGAGCTTCAGCTTGCTCAGGTCTTCGGCCAGCGTCAGCAGCGTCACCGCTTGCAGCGAGGCGGCCACCGCATTGCCTGGCTCCACCGTGCGCGTCAGCACCACGCCGTCGATGGGCGAGCGGATGGCGGCCTTGCCGAGGTTGGTCTCGTCGGTGCGGGCGGCGGCGCGGGCGTCATCGACACTGGCCTTGGCCGCAGCTTCATCGGCGCGGGCGCGGGCCAGCGTGGCGCGGGCGGTGTCGAGCTCGGTGGCCGAGGGCACCTTGCCGCCGGAGAGGCGCGCCACCTCTTCAAAGCGCGCGAGCGTGGCCGTGGCCTCTTTCACCGTGGCTTGCACCTGCAGCAGCTTGGCGCTGGCCGAGGCGAGCGTGGCGCGCGAGCGGCTGATCTGGTCGTTCAGCTTGGCCGGGTCGAGCAGCACCAGCACCTGGCCTTTTTTCACCACGTCGTTCACGTCCACCGTCACCTGCGCCACCGTGCCCGAAAGCTCGCTGCCAATGTTCACCGACCGTGTGGGCTGCAGCGTGCCATTGGCGCTCACGGTGAGCGCCAGCTTGCCGCGCGTCACCGCCTCGGTCACATAGCGTGGCTCGGCGGCCGCGGCTTGTTTGTTCTGCCACAGCAGCCAGCCGCCCGCGGCCAACACCAATGCCGCTACCCCGGCCCACACCGCGCCGCGCTTCCACAGCGGGCGGGCGGTTTGGGGCGCCAGCAGGGTGGTGAGTTCTTCAGTGGATTGGGGCGTGGTCATGAGTGGCAATCGAAATTTGGGGGATCGTCAGGGCGATGCGCGGGTGTCGCTAAGGGTCACTGCGCGGTGGGCGTCCAGCCCCCGCCCAGTGCCTTGTAGAGGCGCACGTGGTCGGCGCTGACGCTGGCTTGTGCGCTGGCCAGGCTGTCTTGTGTGCTGAGCGCGGTGCGCTGGGTCTGCAGCACAGTCTGGAAGTCGATCAAGCCGCTCGCATAGCGCTGGCGCGCCAGCAGCGCGGCGCTGTTGGCGGCGGTGCTGGCGCTCTTCAGGTATGTCACGCGCTCGCGGTCTTGGCGCAGGGCCACCAGCGCGTCTTCGCTGTCCTGCAGCGCGGTCAACACGCTCGCGCGCCAGGCCTCTTGCGCTTGCGTCAACTGCGCTTGGCGCACGTTCACCGTGGCCGCGCCCGCGCCGCCATCCCACAGCGGCGCCGACACACTGCCCAGCAGCGCCGCCAGCGCCGTGGTGCTGCCGCCCAAGCTGAGCGCGCTCAGGCCCAGCGAGCCACTGAGCGCGAAGCTCGGCAGCCGCGCCGCCTGGGCTTGGTCGATGCGCGCGGCCGCGGCCTGCACCGCCGCCTCGGCCGCCTGCACATCGGGGCGTTGGCGCAGCGTGTCTGCGGGCAGCGTGAGGGCCAGTGTCTCGGCCGGTTGCGGCAAGGGCAGCACGGCGGCCAAGCGCGCATCGAGCGCGGCCGGCGTTTGGCCGGTCAACACCGCTAGCGCGTGGCGGCTTTGCGCCAGCGTGGTTTCGAGCGGCGGGATGGTGGCGCGGGTCTGGTCGGCCGAGGTTTGCGCTTGCTCGGTGTCGAGCGTGCTGGCCAGGCCGGCCTGCGCGCGCCAACGCGTGAGCTGCAGGGTTTCCAACTGACTCGCCAGGTTGTCGCGCGCAATGCCCAAGCGCGCTTGCGTGCCGCGCACGTCCAGGTAGGCCAGCGCCACTTCGGCGGCAATCGACACCTGGGTTTGCGCCAACTGCGCTGCGCTCGTGCGCGCATCGGCGTCGCTCGCGGTCACGGCCGCGTGGTTGCCGCCAAACACATCGGGCTCCCAACTCGCGTCCAGCCCGGCCTTGAACAGGCTGCTGGTGCTGGTGTTCGCACTGGTGGCCGATCGGCTGCGCTGCGCTGAGCCCGAGGCATTCAGTTGAGGTGACAGCCCCGCCGCGCTCACCTCGCGCTGCGCGCGCGCTTGCTGCAAGGCCGCGCGCGCGCTGGCCACACTGGTGTTGGCCTGCAGCGCGTCGCTCACCAGCGCGCTCAGCAGCGGGTCGTTGAAGTGCTGCCACCACGTGGCCAGCGCGGCGCTGTTGCTGGACGCGGCTGTGGCTGTGGCGGCAGCGCTGTCGCTCCACTGCGCGGGCAGCGTCAGCGCCGGCAGCGTGGCGGCGCTGTGCGGCTGCACCGTGGCGCAGGCGCTGGCCAAGGCGGCCACAGCCAACACGATGGCGGTGGCGCCGCGCGAGGTGGGCGCCGCCGCAGCGGGGATCTGGTGGGGAGCGGGCGGGGGGCTGAGTCTGCGCATGAGGCGCAGTGTGTGCGGCAGCGGTGAACTGCCGGTGTGTGCTGTGTCAAGCCATGTAAAGAGGGGGGCGCCCCGTCCTCCGGGCGGGCATGAGCGAGCGCCTTGCCGCCGCTCAACTCAACGCCTGCAGGGCCAACTCGGGGGCTCGGTCCAATACCCGCAACAGCGCCTTGGCGGCTCCCGTGGGGCTGCGTTTGCCTTGCTCCCAGTTGCGAATCGTGTCCAAGGACACATCAATGCGCCGCGCAAACTCGACTTGCGTCAACCCCAGGCGACGGCGCACACGTCGCGCGAATTGCGCAGCGTCTTGTGCCGCTTGCTGTTCATCCTGGGCGGCCTGTTGGAACAACGTGGCTTCGTTGGTGGCATCAACGCGTGCCGCGTCGAATCGGCCAGCTCGCGTGGCGCTCAGCGGTTCAATCGTCATGCGTGTGATCGTCATACACCTGTACCTCGCGTCGATTGGCTTTGCGCGCTGAAATGATGCGCACGCCGTGAGCTCTCGGTGTGTAGACCACCACAAACACACGCCCGTCGATCTGGCCCATGAGTTGGTAGCGATCTTCACCATAAAGATGCCGCGCATCGGCGCGCACCCGTCGTTGGGGGTCGAAAAAGGCCTGTGCCGCGTGGACAAAATCGAAACCGCGCTCCTCGAAGCAGCGATCACTTTTGGCGTCATCCCACTCGAACTCCATGCCCGAGATTGTAGGCCAATGGACGACATTGGCGCTCCTGCAGTTTGCCCTGGGTCAGCGTGCGCCCGACGGTCAGCCCTCGCCTGCCTCGGTGCCGTGGGCCTTGGCAAAGGCCAAGATCACCTCGCGCACCACCTTGCGCTGGGGCGCGGGCAACTGCAAAAAGGCGTCAAAGGTTTCGCGCTCCACGTAGCTGAGCTTGTCTTCCCAGCGCGCTTTGTGCTGCTGCACCGACTTGGCCACGCCATCGCCAAAGCGCAGCACCTGCGGCTCCACGTGCAGCCACTCGGCCAGCACCTGCAATTTTTCCTGCGATGGGATGGCTTCACCCCGCAACCAGCGGCGCACCGCCTGCAACGTCACCGAGCGGCCCCAGTAGCGGGTGTTGAACTCGCGCTCCAGCACGATGGGGCGCAGCGGGTAGCCCGCCTGCGTCATTGCATCGCAGAGTCGTTGCGCAAATCCCAACTTTTCGTCCATGAACAAAAAGTTAAGCGGCATCGCCTTCTTTGATGAACTCCTTGTTCACTCAAACATAAACTTCCTGTTCACTTTCTGATGAACACGAAGACATGGCCAAGTCCCTGCTGGAGCAACTCCCCGAGATCGTCGCCAACGGCCGCAAGCAGGCCGAAAAAATTCTGGAGGGCTTGGAGGGCCGGCACCGGGTGGGCTTGCAAACCCGCGAACTGGTGCTGCCCGCGCGCGACACCGCCGCGCAAGACTGGGTAACCGCCCAGCAGCGCGAGGCGCGGCGCGAGGTGTTTGCCCCCGGCCAAACCAGCTTGCTCGACACGCCGCAGGCCACGCTGGGCGACGCCTCGGACGCACCGCCTGCTGAAGCGCCCTGGATCAACCGCCTCATCTACGGCGACAACCTGCTCGCCATGGCCGCGCTCTTGGCCGGCGACGAGCACACGCCCAGCCTGCGCGGCAAGGTGGACCTGATCTACATCGACCCGCCGTTCGATTCGAAGGCCGACTACCGCACCAAGGTCACCTTGCCCGGGGTGGAGCTGGAACAGCGGCCCACGGTGATCGAGCAGTTCGCCTACTCAGACACCTGGGCCGATGGCACCGCGTCCTACCTCGCCATGATCACGCCGCGTTTGGTGTTGATGCGGGAGCTGTTGGCGGACACGGGGTCGATTTATGTGCACTTGGATTGGCACGTGGGGCACTACGTGAAGATCGTATTGGATGAAATATTTGGAAAGGATAATTTCCTAAATGAAATCGTATGGAAGAGACAAACAGCGCACAGCGATTCGGTCGATTCCTTCGCTGCGCTTCACGATACGATTCATGCCTACAGGAAATCGGTAGGTGGCTATTTTAGGCCACAGTACGAGCCATATTCCGAGAAGCATATTTCTGAGAATTATAGATACCACGACGAAAACGGGCGTTTCGCTTTGGGACAAACCAAGGCGCCTGGAAACAGGGGGCCGCGATACGTGTGGAATGGGTTTGATCGGCACTGGAGGTTTACTGAAAACAACATGCGATCTATGAGTGAGGCTGGCTTGATTTACTATTCAAGCTCTGGCTTGGCTTGGAAAAAACTATATCTTGATGATATGCCGGGTGTCGTAGTCGGTTCAATATGGGTGGACATCAATCCTATACATGCAATGGATACGAATGAGCGCGTCAGCTACGATACCCAAAAGCCCGAGAAGCTGATCGAAAGAATATTCGCGGCCTCGTGCCCACCGAATGGCTTGGTTGCCGACTTCAACGGCGGCTCCGGCACCACCGCCGCCGTTGCCGAAAAACTCGGCCGCCGTTGGATCACCACCGACCTCGGTAAGCCTGCTTGCATGATCATGCGCAAGCGCCTGATCGACCAAGACGCGCGTCCGTTCCTGTACCAAGCCGTGGGCGATTACCACGTGGAGGCGGCCAAGGCGACGCTGGGCAAGGACTTCCGGATTGGTGATCTCGCGCAGATCGTGCTGTCGCTGTACGGCGCGTTGCCGCTGGCGCCCGAAGACAACCCGGCTCGCAACCTGGGCCAGATTGCGGGCTTCACCAGCAGCGCCGGCCGCGGCAGCAAAACGCTGGTGCTGGCCGATTCGCCCAACAAGCTCACCGGCACCGCCACATTGAAAAAAGCGGTGGCGCTGCGCGACACCTTGCTCGGCGGGTGGGACAAGGTGGTGGTGCTGGGCTGGAACTTCGAACCCTCGGTGGGCGAAACGCTCACGGCCTTGAACGACAGCCGGCTGGAGGTGCTGGTGATTCCGCCGCAACTGCTGGACGAGTTGAAGAAGAAGGGCGGCGTCGACAAGCTGCGCGGCAAGGTGCGGTTCTCGTCGCTTCAGTACATGACGCTGAACCCGGTGAGCCGCCGCCGCGTGGCCGACAACAGCGAGGGCGCACCGCAAGAAAAACTGGTGGTGTCGCTGAAAAACTATGTGCTGCTCTCGCCCGAGGCCATCAACCTCGACGATGCCAACCGCGCCAAGCTGCAGGCGGTGATGAACCAAGACCCGCTGGCGCTGATCGAGTATTGGGCCGTGGACCCGGACTACGACGGCACGCTGTTTCGCTCGGTGTGGCAAGACTACCGGGGCAACACGGCCAACGATGGCGACGAATGGATGGTGCTGTCGGTGGCCGAGGTGCTGCTGCCGCACCGGCCGGGCGTGCGCCGGGTGTGTGTGCGGGCGGTGGATGTGTTTGGCTTTGAGTCTGAGGTGGTGGTGACGGTGCCGGAGGTGCTGGCATGAGCGCGCGGCCCCCGGCGACCGGAACCGGCATCGAAGCAGCCGGAGCAGCAACCGCCAGCGCCGGTGCCCCCGATCAACTGGCCTTGAGCAAGGCGCTGACGGCCCACACCCAGCGGCTGTGCCTGGGGTTGGAGAGCGGCGCGGCCGAGCTGTTTGAGCGGGTGACGCCCGCCACGGCCGAGCTGCTGCACTGGTGGTTTGGCGAGGACATGACGGCCAGCCGCGTGGGCCTGAACTTCCACCCCGGCCAGCGGCAGGCGATTTTGAACACCATCGTGGCGCACGAGGTGTTGGGTGCCAGCACGCTGCGCGAGTTGTATGAGCGCGTGGCGCCCGAGGCGCTGCTCACGGGCTCGCGGCTGGCCGAGGTGTCGGGCGGCAAACACGCGCACCCCAAGTACTGCCTCAAGATGGCCACGGGCACGGGCAAAACCTGGGTGCTGCAGGCGCTGCTGGTGTGGCAGTTGCTCAACAAAAATGCGGCCTTGGCCGAGGCGCGCGACGATGCCCGTTTCACCCGGCAGTTCATGGTGGTAGCGCCTGGGCTGATTGTTTACGAGCGCTTGTTGGATGCGTTTTGCGGCAAGCTGGTGGCGGGCTCGGCCACGGGCGCGCGCGACTTTGCCAGCTCGGACATGGCGCGCTGTGCCGAGCTGTTCATCCCCGAGAGCCAGCGCGAGTCGGTGCTCGCGTTTGTGCGCGGCAATGTCTGCAGCAAGACCGAGATCGGGCTCAAGGCCACGGGCAATGGCATGTTGGCCATCACCAACTGGCACCTGCTCTCTGAGGGCGATGAGGTGGACCCGGATGAGCTGGCCGAGGTGTTGGCCCCGGGCGCGCTGCCCGATGCCCAGCGGGTGGCGCAAGCGGTGTTGCCCTTGGCGCCGGGCCGGGCCACGGGCAACAGCCTGGACGTGCTCGACCGGCGCTACGCGCGTGGCAATGTGCTGGAGTTTTTGGCCGGCTTGCCCGAGTTGATGGTGTTCAACGACGAGGCTCACCACATCCACGAGTTCAAGCGCGAGGGCGAGACCACTGAGGTTGAGTGGCAAAAAAGCCTGAGCCGCATTGCCGAGCCCAAAGGGCGGCGCTTTGTGCAGCTCGATTTTTCAGCCACGCCCTACAACGATGTGGGCACGCCGAAGAACAAACGCAAGGTGTACTTTCCGCACATCGTGACCGACTTCGATTTGCCGGCCGCCATGCGCGCGGGGCTGGTGAAGTCGCTGGTGCTTGACCGGCGGCAGGAGGTGGGCGCCTTGCCGCTGGAGTTCAAGGCAGAGCGCGACGAGCAAGGCAACCCGATGCTGGGCAGCGGCCAGCGCACGATGTTGCGCGCCGGGCTGCACAAACTGCGCAAGCTGGAGGCCGACTTTGCCGCCATCGACCCCACGCGCCACCCCAAGATGCTGGTGGTGTGCGAGGACACGACGGTGTCGCCCTTGGTGGCTGAATTTTTGCGCGATGAAGGGCTGGCCGAGGACGAGGTGATGACCATCGACTCGGGCAAGAAGGCCGAGCTGGGCCCTAAAGAATGGCTGCCGGTGCGCGAGCGCTTGTTCAATGTCGACCGCCACGCCAGCCCGCGGGTGATCGTCAGCGTGTTGATGCTGCGCGAGGGTTTTGACGTCAACAACATCTGCGTGATCGTGCCGCTGCGCTCGTCGCAAGCGCAGATCTTGTTGGAGCAAACCATCGGCCGTGGCCTGCGCTTGATGTGGCGTGAGCCCGAGTACACCGACCTGAAGCGCGAAAACCGCGAGCGCATCAACGCGGGCCAGGAGCCGAGCCACTTGGTCGACATCCTCTCCATCGTGGAGCACCCGGCCTTCCAGTCGTTTTACGACGACCTGATGCGCGAAGGCTTGGTGGGCGTGTCCACCGAAACGTCGGACGAGCAGTCGAGCACCGGCGACCTGATGGCGGCGGAGTTGCGCGAGGGCTTTGCGGCGTTTGACTTCGCCATCCCGTTCATCCTGCGTGAGGCCGAGGAGGTGATGGCGCATGCGCCTTTGGCGGTGGAGACCTTGCCCGCCTTCAACCTGATGGGCTTGGCGCAACTGCAGGGCCTGCTGGGCCAGGGCGACCAGTTTGTGTCGCAAGACCTGCAAAGCAGCACGCTGTTTGGCGGCTACCGCGTGGACGGCGCGGTGATGAACGTGGGGGGCTACAACGACTACCTCTCGCGCCTGACCCGCCGCATCAGTCAGGCCCTGAGCCAGCCCCTGCCCAAGACGGGCAAGATCGCCACCCACTTGGCCAACCCGTATTGGCAGGTCAACACCGCCGAGCTCACCGGCTGGCTGGACGACTACATCTGGAGCCGCCTGTTTGGGGCCGACTTCAACCCCTTGGCCGACGAGGCGTGGCGGGTGTTGCTGCTGCAGCCGGTGGTCGACCACATCACCAAGGTGTTTGGCATGGCGCTGCTGGAATCAGCGCAGGTCCATGCGCATGGCGAGACCGAGGTGCG
Source organism: Pseudomonadota bacterium (assembly GCA_041164825.1). Lineage (GTDB taxonomy): Bacteria > Pseudomonadota > Gammaproteobacteria > Burkholderiales > Burkholderiaceae_C > JBEAOO01. The sequence continues at coordinate 13,252 of JBEAOO010000315.1, forward strand.
GCACCGCCGTTTGTCAGAAGTGCCCAAGCTGATGGTGCGCGAGAGTGCCTCGGTGGAGGTGGCCAAGTGCATCTACACGCGGCTGCCGTACCCGACCCGCCACGGTGGGCTGGAGAAGCGTTTCATCCACTGGTCGCAGGCCGATGCCAGCGTGCTGGCGTTTTGCAAAATCAGCGAGACGCGCCACACCTTTGTGCGCCTGCGCTATGTGAAGGAAGACGGCTTGCCCGCCTTCTATTCGCCCGACTTTTTGGTGCGCACGGCGGACGCGATTTACCTGGTGGAAACCAAGGCGCAAGAACAAACCCTGCACCCCAATGTGCAGCGAAAACGCAAGGCCGCGGTGGCCTGGTGCGAGCGCATCAACGCGCTGGCGCCGGACGAGCGCAGCGGCCTGCCCTGGCACTACGTGCTGCTGGGCGAGGACATGGTGGTGGAGTGGCACGACAAACACGCGCGCTTGGCCGATTTACTGAACCACGCCCGCTTGCGCCCGGTGGCGGACGCCACATCGCAGGCGCAGCTGACGTGGTGAGCCAAACGCCTGAAACGGCCGGGGCGATCACCCCGGTCGAATCAGTGAATCACTTGTTCGTCGATGTCGCGTGTGCCGAGGCGCGGGTGGGCGTGGCAAAAGCCTGCGCTGCCAGCTCTCTTTTACTGGCACCCAGCAAGTCGATCTCGGATGGTGTCAGCCGTCGCGGTGCGGGCGAGGTACCGAGCTTCTGATTCAGTAAGCGCGTCGAAGCTGTGAGCGAATCGTTCGATCCACCAGCTTTCCAGGTCGTGTCCATGTCGGGCTCTCAATTCTTGCAAGCGTTCTGGCGTTGGCTTGGGTTTGGCCGAGTGTGGCTTGCCGGTCAAACACCCGGCGGCCAACACTCGGCCACCCTGACTTTCGATGTGGCCTTTCAGATTGGCCAGGGTGCCGCCCATGCCGACGAAGTCGTCCACCAAGACGAAATCTGCCCCGGGCTGGATGGCCCCCGCAAACTCGGCTTGCCGGGCTAACCGTGAAAAACCATCTGCGCCAGTGTGCGACACCACATTGACTTGGAGGACCCCTGGGTCGACCGGCCAACCCAGAATCTTGCTGAGCTTGTCGGCCATGATTTCGGGGATGGCGTTCACGCCATCGCGCTCGCAGGCATGTGCGCTGACAAGTGTGGGGCGCCGTGAGCCAGCCAAGTCCTACAACCGTTGGCTCTGCTGGTCGTTGAGGGTGTCGTTGACCAGCGCCAGAGCCGCAACACCGTTGCCCGATTTGGCGGCGTTGTAGGCAGGATGCTGCTTCACCGCCGATTCTGAAGCGTGGATCAGAACGTCCGGGAATTCGTCCCAGGGCGTGCGTGGAGGGCGGATCGGCGACGGCATGCGGTGATTCTGGCCCTCCACGCTAAAACCTGCGAGTGACGCCTTGTCACTGAAACGCCACCTCCGCAAAGCTGCGCAGCTTGCGGCTGTGCAGCTGGCCGGCGCCGGCTTGGCGCAGCAGTTCCATCGCGCGGATGCCGATGCGCAAATGCTGGTCCACCCGCTCGCGGTAGAAGTGGTTGGCCATGCCGGGCAGTTTGATTTCGCCGTGCAGGGGTTTGTCGCTCACGCACAGCAAGGTGCCGTAGGGCACGCGAAAGCGGAAGCCGTTGGCTGCGATGGTGGCGCTTTCCATGTCGAGCGCGATGGCGCGGCTTTGGCTGAAGCGGCGCTCGGGCGTGGTGGACGCGTGGCGGAAGGGCAGCAGCTCCCAGTTGCGGTTGTCGGTGCTGGCCACGGTGCCGGTGCGCATGATGTGTTTGAGGTCGTAGCCCTGGAGCTGGGTCACGTCGGCCACGGCCGCTTCGAGCGCCACCTGCACTTCGGCCAGCGCGGGGATGGGCACCCAGAGCGGCAGGTCCTCATCGAGCACGTGGTCTTCGCGCACATAGCCGTGGGCGAGCACGTAGTCGCCGAGCTGCTGCGTGTTGCGCAGGCCGGCGCAGTGGCCGAGCATCACCCAGGCGTGCGGGCGCAGCACGGCGATGTGGTCGGTGATGGTTTTGGCGTTGGCCGGGCCCACGCCGATGTTGACCATGGTGATGCCGGCGTTGTCGCCGCGCACCAGGTGGTAGGCCGGCATTTGCGGCAGGCGTGGCGGCGGCGCGCCGAGGTCGTCGCCGGGGCGGTGGGCCTCGCCGGTGCGGCGGGTGATGACGTTGCCGGGCTCGACAAACGCGGTGTACTCGCTGTCGGCCTGCGCCATGTGCTCGTGGCCGAGGCGGATGAACTCGTCGATGTAGAACTGGTAGTTGGTGAAGAGCACGAAGTTTTGAAAGTGCTCGGGCGCGGTGCCGGTGTAGTGGCGCAGGCGGTGCAGCGAGTAGTCGACGCGCGGCGCGGTGAACAGCGCCAGCGGCTGCGCCTCGCCCGGGCCGGGCTCGAAGGTGCCGTTGGCAATGCCGTCGTCCATGGCGGTGAGGTCGGGCAGGTCAAACCGGTCGCGCATCAGCAGGCGGCGCGCGGCGTCCATCGAGCCCTCCACATGGTCGTGCTCGGCCAGCGAGAAGTGCACGGGAATCGGCTGGTGGCTGGTGCCCACTTCCAGCGACACCTGGTGGTTGCGCAGCAGCAGCTTGAACTGTTCTTCGTAGTAGTGGCCAAACAGATCGGGCCGGGTCAGCGTGGTCTCGTAGGTGCCGGGGCCGGCCACAAAGCCGTAGCTCAAGCGCGAATCGGCGCGGGCCACGGTGTCGGTGTGCACGCGCACAAAGGGGTAGCAGGCGCGCACATGCTGGTCCGACGTTTGTCCAGCCACAAAACCTTGCAGGGCCTGGCGCAGGTGGTCAACACTGGACTGGTAAATGAGCTGCACTTGGGCCAAAGCCAAGTGGGGGTCCGTGAAGCGGGTGGGGGCGATGAAGGCGGGTGCAGTGGACATGAAGCTCCTTGAGTCGTTGCTGCTCATTTTCACCTGAGTGAGGGGGTGCCGGTTGTGTTGTCAAAGGCGTGTCTGAAGGGGTGGCTGGGCAAAACGCCCGACAGCCCTGGCA
>JBEAOO010000316.1:0-22941 GCA_041164825.1 Pseudomonadota bacterium
CTGCGCACATCGGCCCGGCCCATCGCCGCCCCTGCACACACCGCGGCATGCATGGACATGGCATGCCACCACCGGTTCGGGGGAGCGCCGTGCCGCATTCACTTTGCGCAGGTCAAGGAGGAGCCGGCCGCAGGCCGGCGGGGGACACGGAGCAAAGTGAATGCGGCACGGCGCTCACCTTGCGCCAGCCCAGGAACGGCGTTCTCGCCGCAGTATCCAGAACCGAACTCCCCAGACATGCAGAACGCGTACGCCTGAACGCAAGCCCGCACAAGAGGACCCAGTCCGCCGCCACACCGCCGGTTTTCAGGGTTCATCCCCTGCGTCGCACAGGGCAATTCATATAGCATTCCTGCAACACTTTGAGCGGGCGATGATGGACCTGCCGCAGCAGGATTCACCGGGCGTCAGGGTCAGGCTCGGCAGCATCCATCGCTGCTCGCATAAGCCCATGCGGTTTGCGAGTTTGAGGGTGCCGGGCCGGCTTCCATACTCGCGCCACCGCAACGCTTTTTGCCCTGCCCGCCACAGCTCGCCACCGCAACCGCCCATGCCCGTCCACCTCGTTTTGATTGCTCTCTCGACCCCCCATGGCTGATGTGCAACTGCGCCAAGTGCGCAAAACCTACGACGGCAAAACGCCCGTCATCCACGGGCTCGATCTCACCGTGCACCACGGCGAGTTCACCGTGTTTGTCGGCCCCTCGGGCTGCGGCAAGAGCACGCTGCTGCGCATGATCGCGGGCCTGGAGCCCATCGACGGTGGCGAGGTGCGCATCGGCGACCGGCTGGTCAATGGCCTGCCGCCGCGCGAGCGCGACATCGCCATGGTGTTCCAAGACTACGCGCTCTACCCGCACAAAACACTGTTCGAAAACATGGCCTTCGGCCTGCGCCTGCGCCACACGCCCGAGGCCGAAATCAAGCAGCGCGTGGGCGACGCCGCCGAGCTGCTGAAGATCACCCACCTGCTCGACCGCAAGCCCGCCGCGCTCTCGGGCGGGCAGCGCCAGCGCGTGGCCATTGGCCGCGCCATCGTGCGCCAGCCGCAGGTGTTCCTGTTCGACGAACCGCTGTCCAACCTCGACGCGCAACTGCGCAACGAGATGCGCAGCGAGATCAAGCGCCTGCACCAGCGCCTGGGCGCCACCATCATCTACGTCACCCACGACCAGGTGGAGGCCATGACGATGGCCGACCGCATTGCCGTGCTCTCGGCCGGGCGGGTGATGCAGTACGACACGCCCAGCGCCATCTACAACCGGCCTGCCGCGCTGTTTGTGGCCGGCTTCACCGGTGCACCCGCGATGAACCTGCGCCCGACGCGCGTGGCCGAGGGCGGCGTGGCCATCGGTGCGGTGACGGTAGCGCTGCCCGCCGACGTGAACCAGCGCACCGCCGGCCACAGCGCACTCACGCTCGGCATCCGCCCCGAGAACCTGCGCCTGCCGCGCGAGCACGACGCCGACCAGGCCCTGCCCGCCGAGGTGCTGCTGCTCGAACCGCTGGGTGCCGAGACGCTGGTGACGCTGCGCATCGGCGATGCCGAATGGGTGGCGCGCCTGCCGGCGAGTTTTGCCGCGCCCATCGGCAGCGCCATCACCCTGCACGCGAACCCGGCCCACTGGCATGTGTTCGACACCGTTTCCGGCGCCGCGCTCTGACGCGGCACCTGTTCAGCCCCCCATTTTTCGCCCCATCAGGAGACGACCATGACCCGACTGACCTTCCGCACCACCGCCGCCGCTGCCGCCACCACCACGGCCCTGCTGGCGGGCCTGCTCAGCACCGGCCCCGCGCTGGCCGACACCGCCTTGCGCGTGTTCAGCGGCGGCCAAAACCAGCGCCCCGACCTGATGCGCAAGCTGTTTGACCAGTACCAAAAGGCCAACCCGGGCGTGATCATCGCCATCGAGACCGGCGGCGCCACCAGCGAGTTGCAGCGCCAATACCTGAGCACCGTGCTCAACGCCAAAGACACGGCGATCGACATCTACATGATCGACATCGTCAACCCGGCGCAGTACTACGGCGCAGGTTGGCTGGAGCCGCTGGACAAGTACGTGGGCGGCCCGGCCGCGCTGAAGAGTTACCTGCCGGTCTACGCCAGCGCCAATCTGGTGGATGGCAAAGTGGCCGCCTTGCCGGCCTTTGCCGATGCGATGTTCATGTACTACCGCAAAGACTTGCTCACCAAATACGGCATCAAAGAGCCCAAGACCTGGGACGAACTGGCGGCAGCGGCCAAGCAGATTCAAGCCGCTGAAAAAAACCCGAACCTGCAAGGGCTGAGCATTCAAGGCGCGCCCATTGAGGGCGCTGTGTGCACCTTTTTGCTGCCGTACTGGAGCCAAGGCAAAGCGTTCAACGACGCCACAGGGCGCCTGTCGCTCGACAAACCCGCCGCCGTCAAGGGCATGAAGATGTGGCTGGATCTGGTTGACCAGGGCGTGATCAAAAAGAACGTGGCCGAGGTGAAAACGCCCGACACCGTCAACGAGTTCAAAGCCGGCAATGTGGTGTTTGCCGTCAACTGGGCCTTCGCCTGGGATCGCTTCCAAACCGACAAAGATTCCGCCGTGGCCGACAAGGTGGGCGTGATTCCGCTGCCGGCCATGGCCGGGGGCAAAAGCGCCACCTGCGTGGGCGGCTGGCAATGGGCGGTGAGCGCCTTCTCCAAACAGAAGGCCGAAGCGGCGAAGCTGGTGAAGTTCATGGCCACACCTGCCGTGTCGCAATTCTTGGCGCGCGAGGGCTCGCTGCTGCCCACCTCAGAGGCCGGGTTCAAGAGCGCAGACGTGATTCGCAAAAATCCGTGGTTCCTGCAAGCGCTGCCGGTGGTGGTGGCCGGCAAGAGCCGCCCGCTGAGCAAAGACTACGGACAGGTCAGCGACGTGGTGCGCACCACCACCAGCGCGGTGCTGGCGCGCAGCAAGACGCCGACCGAGGGCGTGGATGAGATCGAATCCAAGCTCCGCCGCGTCATGCGCTGAGGCGCTGAGGTGCGGAAGGGTGAACGACGCGGCTGCGCCACCCGATCTCAGGCCTGCGCTGCTCGCCGTACGCCAGTACGGCTGCGCTGCTCGGCCTGACCTGGGGCGGCTCGCTGCGCTTCGTTCAGCCCTTCGATGCAGCCCGTTCCTGTTCGCCACGTTTGACCCTGAATCTCCGCAGCCCATGATCCGCCGCAGCTGGTTTTCCCGTCTGGCCGACCCGAGCGACCGCACCCTCGCGGTGTGGCTGCTCGCGCCGGCGTTTGTGCTGCTGGCGCTGATCGTGGTCTACCCGATCGGGCGGCTGCTCTGGAACAGTTTTTTCGACCTGCGCCTGAGCAACGGCCCGGCCGGGGCCAAGTTTGTCGGCTGGGAAAACTACAGCCTGGTGCTGCAGGACCCGGAGTTCTGGCAAGCCACCTGGCACACGCTGCTGATCACGGCCATCACCGTGCCCGGCGCGTTGGTGGCGGGCTTGGCGCTGGCGCTGCTGGCCAACCTGCCCTTCAAGCGCCGCTGGCCGGTGCGGCTGGCGCTGCTGCTGCCGTGGGCGCTGCCGCTGTCGTTTGCGGGGCTGATTTTTGCGTGGTTCTTCCACACCGAATACGGCGTCGTCAACGATGTGTTGCGCCGCCTGGGCCTGGGCAGCCAGACCGACCCGACCATGTGGCTGCTGCGCCCCAACTGGGCCTTTGCCGCGATTTGTTTGACCATCATCTGGAAGACCAGCTCATTCATGGCGCTGATCCTGCTCGCCGGCTTGCAGATGATCCCGAAGTCGCTGTATGAGGCCGCCGAGGTGGACGGCGCCAACCCCTGGCAGCAGTTCTGGCAAGTGACGATCCCGATGCTGATGCCCAGCATCGTGGTGGCGCTGATCTTTCGCACCATCACTGCGCTGCAAACCTTCGACATCCCCTACACCATGACCAAGGGCGGGCCGGGCACCGACACCCGCACCCTGGCCATGCTGATCCACAGCACCACCATCGATTACCTCGACCTCGGCTACGGCTCCACGCTGGCGGTGCTGATGTTCGTGATGTCGCTGGCCGTCACCGCCGTGTACCTGCGCCACGTCGGCCGACAGGCCGCCTGAGCTTCACCGATCCCGACTCACCGTGTCCATGCAACGTCTTTTTTCCAGCCCCGCATTGCGTCTGGCGGCCGCCACCATGGTGGTGGTCAACGGCTTTTTCCCGGCGCTGTGGATCTTGGCCACCTCGCTCAAAAGCGAGGCCGAGCTGGTGCAAAAGCCCATCAGCTGGTGGCCGCAATCGCCCACGCTGGGCAACTACGTGCGCGCCTTCACCGACCAGCCGCTGCTGCACTACCTGGGCAACAGCCTGATCGTGGCGCTGCTGTCCACCGCGCTGTCGCTCTTGGTGTCGGCCTTGGCGGCCTATGCGATTGCGCGACTCAACCTGCGTCGCCGCCAGCTCATCCTCACCGCCATCGTGGCGTCGAGCATGTTCCCGCTGGTGACGCTCTTGGTGCCGATCTTCGAGACCATGCGCGCGCTCAACCTGCTCAACACCTACACCGCGCTGGTGCTGCCCTACACGGTGCTCAATCTGCCGGTGTGCACGCTGGTGCTGGTGAGCTTTTTCCAGAGCATTCCGCGCGATCTGGAGAACGCCGCCATGATCGATGGCTGCACGCGCCTGGGCGCGCTGTTCAAGATCGTATTGCCGCTCTCGGCGCCGGGCGTGTTCACGGCCGGCATCCTGGCGTTCGTCAATGCGTGGGATGAGTTCTTGTTGGCACTGAGCCTGAATGCCAGCGCCAGCATGCGCACCTTGCCCGTGGGCGTGGCGCTGTACCAAGGGGAGTTCAGCTTCCCGTGGCCGATCATCTCGGCCGCGCTGATCGTCGCCATCGTCCCGATGGCCTTGCTGATCGCGTTCTTTCAGGAGCGCGTGATTGGCGGGCTCACGCAAGGCGGATTGAAGGGCTGAGCCCGGCAACGCTCAGCGGGCTGACGGGTAGGGGCTGCCGTCCTTGTGCAAGAACTGCCAGCGGCCGTCCACGCGCACGGCCTGCAGGTCGTCGTCGGGGTAGCTGGCCTGATCGCCTGGCGTGCGGTCGCCCACCTCGAGGTAGAGCACCTCGGCATCGCTCTCATTGAGCAGCCGGTGGGCATCGCCCGTGCCGGCGGCAAATCCGGCGCACATGCCCGGTGCCAGCGGAGTCAGCCCGGCGTTGGTGTGCAAGGTTGGGTGGCCTTGCAGCACATAGATGAACTCATCTTGCCGCGCGTGCGCATGGCGCAAGGCCGACATGGCCCCGGGCGCCAACCGCGTGAGGTTGACGCCAAAGTTCGTCAGCCCAAACACATCGCCCAGCACCTGCTTGGCGCGCCCGGCCATCATCGACGCGAAGGGCTCGGGGTAGTTGGACGGGGTGCTGCGCAGCGGCGCATCGGCCGCCAACAAGGCAGTGGGAAACACGCGATCGGACATGGCGAACGACCTCCTGGCGTCAAGTGGAACAAGGGCTCTGCTCGAGTGCGCGCCCGGCGCCCGGATCACCAGGGCGCCTGCGCTGTCACCACAAGGCCCTTGCTTTATATCCGGCGCCTGTGCGGCCCCAGCCTTGCGAGGCCGCTACAGTTGAGGCCAAGGTTACTTTCGCTGTTCATGGCTACCAAAAAAACTCCCTCCTCGCGCGGCTCCTCGCGCTCGTCCTCCGGCCTGGGTGTGTGGCTGGGCATCGCAGCGCTGGTCGTGGTGCTCGACCAGTTCACCAAGGTGCTGGTGCTGGGTGAGTTCCAGCTCGGCGACAGCCGCTTCATCACCAGTTGGTTCAACCTGGTCCGGGTGCACAACACGGGTGCCGCGTTCTCGTTCCTCGCCCATGCGGGCGGATGGCAACGCTGGTTTTTTGTGGGCCTGGGCGTCGCGGCCACGGCCGTCATCGTCTGGATGCTGCGCCAGCACGCGGGCCAGCGCTTGTTTGGCTGGGCGCTGTCGCTGATTCTAGGCGGCGCCATCGGCAATGTGATCGACCGGCTGGTGCACGGCTACGTGGTCGACTTCATCCAGGTGCACCACAGCGGCTGGTACTTCCCGTCGTTCAACATCGCCGACAGTGCCATCACGGTGGGCGCGGTGCTGTTGATCTTGGACGAGTTGCGGCGCGTGCGCCGAGGCTGAGCGCCACACCATGTTCCAAGGCATCACCACCGCGCGCGATCTGGGTCGCTTGTCGCAGATCGTGGCGGTGCTGGTGCGCCACGGCCTGGGGGATGCGGTGCAGCGCATGGGCTGGGGAGGCGCCTTGGAGCGCGCCGGCCACGCGGTGCACTGGGACAGCGCGGCCGAGCTGGCGCAGCTGCCGCCGCCGGTGCAATTGCGCCGCGCGCTCGAAGAACTCGGCCCCACGTTTGTCAAGATGGGCCAGATCCTGGCCGGCCGCGCGGACCTGCTGGGGCCCGCCTGGATTGCCGAGCTGGCGCGGCTGCACAGCCACGTGCCGCCCGTGCCCTGGGCCGACCTGAGCGCCCAACTGACGCAAGACCTGGGCGGCGCGCCCGACACGGTGTTTGCCCATTTCGACCCCGAACCGCTGGCCGCCGCCTCCATCGCCCAGGTGCACCGCGCCCGGCTGATGGACGGCACCGAGGTGGTGGTGAAGGTGCGGCGCCCGGGCATCGGCGCGGTGATTGAGGCCGACCTGCGGCTGATGGAGCGGCTGGCGGCGATGGCCGCGAATGAGTGGCCCGAGCTCGTGCCCTACCAGCCGGTGGCGCTGGTGCAGCAGTTTGGCCGCTCGCTCAAACGCGAGCTGGACCTGGCCGCCGAAGGCCGCAACGCCGAGCGCATTGCCAGCAACTTTGCGGCCGTGCCCGAGGTGCAAATCCCCAAGATCCACTGGGCCTGGACGCACGAACGCGTGAACGTGCAGGACTTCATCGGCGGCCTGCCGGGCCCAGACTTTGCGGGCATTGAAGCCGCCGGCCTCGACCGCCGCGTGCTCGCGCAGCGCGGCGCGCAAGCGGTGTTGAAGATGATCGTGCAAGACGGCTTCTTCCACGCCGACCCGCACCCGGGCAATGTGTTTTACCTGCCGGGCAACCGCATCGGCTTCATCGACTTTGGCATGGTGGGCCGGCTCTCGCCGCAGCGGCGCGACGAGCTGCTGCGCCTGTTGCTGGGCCTGGTGCAGCGCGATGCCGGTGACGTGGCCGACGTGCTGCTGGAATGGACCGACAGCGGCAGCGCGGCCTCGCAGCGGGTGGACGAATCGGCGCTGCGCGATGACATCGAGGCCTTTGTCGATCAGTACCACGGCACCGAGATCGCGCGCATCAACCTCGCTGCGATGCTGGGCGATGTGACGGTGCTGCTGCGCGAACACCAGCTGGTGCTGCCGCCCGATTTGGCGCTGCTCATCAAAGCGTTCATCACGCTCGAAGGCCTGGGCCGCAGCCTCGACCCCGCCTTCCACATGGCCAGCGAGGCCCTGCCCTTGTTGAAACAAGCGCTGCGCGAGCGCTACCAACCCAAGGTGCTGGCCGAGCGCGGCTGGCGCGATGTGAAGCGCGCCGCGGGCCTGCTGGCCGGGCTGCCGCACGACCTCTCGCGCTTGCTGCGCGCAGCGCGCCACGGCCGGCTGCAGGTGCACATTGACGTGCAACGCCTGCAACAGGTGGGCGACCAGCTCGACCGCGCCGTGAGCCGGCTCACCGTGGGCCTGGTGGTGGCGGCACTCATCGTCGGCTCGTCAATCGTGATGACGGTGGGCGGCGGGCCGCAGCTGTTCGGGTTGCCGGCGTTTGGGCTGATGGGCTTTGTGGGCGCGGGGCTGGGTGCGTTGTGGCTGGTCTCTGCCATCCACCGCAGCGGCCGACCGCGGGATTGACCCTCTCAAAAGTAGGGGTGTGCACGGTGGTGGCTGGGCCCGCGCGTGGTTACGCTGGCTCAAACATCCGGAGGCATCGATGGCCGCCAGCAGCACTGCCCTCACCCCCACCGAACCGATTGCCGCCCTGAGCCCGGACGATCCCACGTCGCGACCCGTGCCCGAGGGCGGCACCGATGCGACCAGCGGCCAGTCCAGCGCCTTCGACATCGAACTGCGCGCCCTGCCGCTGAACGCGCCACTGCAGTGGCTGGCGGCGGGCTGGCGCGATTTCACCCGCGCGCCCGGCATCGGCCTGTTTTATGGCGCTTGTTTTGCGGGCATGGGCTGGCTGCTGCTCACGGTGTATGAGCATGCCCCGGCCTACATGCTGTGGCTCTCGGCCGGTTTTTTGCTGATGGGCCCGGTGCTGTGCCTGGGCCTGTATGACGCCAGCGCCAAGTTGGAGCGCGGCGAGCGGCCCGACCTCGGCGACTCGCTCACCGCCTGGGACACCTGCACCGGCACGCTGGCCATTTTTGGTGGCGTGCTGCTGATCTTGGAGATGATCTGGGGCCGCGCAGCGCTGATCGTTTTTGCGGTGAGCTTTGACGGCATGCCCGATTTCAAGGGCTCGCTGATGAAGCTGATCGACCCGGAAAACATCGGTTTCATCGTCGCCTACTTGGGCGTGGGCGCGATCTTTGCGGGGCTGATCTACGCGATCAGCGTGGTCTCGATCCCGATGATCCTGCACCGCCAAACCGATGCCGTCACCGCCGCCCTCACCAGCCTGCGTCTGTGCCTCAGCCAGCCGCTCGTGATGCTGCTGTGGGGCGCCACGCTCACCGTGCTGGTGGTGCTGGCGATGCTGCCCTGGTTTGTGGGCCTGCTGGTGGTGGGCCCGGTGCTGGGGCATGCCTCCTGGCATGCCTACCGCGCCGCGGTGAAGGACCGATTGAAGGACTGATCTGGGGCGCTGACCGAACGCGCTGATCAGGGCAGCAAGATGCTGCAACCGGTGGTCTGGCGCGCTTCCAAATCACGGTGCGCCTGGGCCACGTCGGCCAACGCGTAGCGCGCGGTGACGGGAATCTTCACCTGCCCGCTCTGCACCATCGCAAACAGCTCTTCGGCCATGGCCTGCGTGCGCTCGCGGGTGGCGATGTGCGTGAACAGCGTGGGGCGGCTCACGTACAAACTGCCCTTGGCGGCCAGCACGCCGATGTCCAGCGGCGGCACCTTGCCCGAGGCGTTGCCATAGGTGGCGAGCAGGCCAAACGGGGCCAGGCAGTCGAGCGACTTCATGAAGGTGTCGGCGCCCACCGAGTCGTAGACCACCTTCACACCGGCGCCACCGGTGATGTCGCGCACCCGCGCCACAAAGTCTTCGCTGCGGTAGTTGATGGTGTGGCTGGCGCCCATGCTGGCGGCCAAGGCGCACTTCTCATCGCTGCCTGCCGTGCCAATCAACTGCAAGCCCAACGCCTTGGCCCATTGGCACGCAATCAGGCCCACGCCACCGGCGGCGGCATGGAACAACACAAAGTCGCCCGCCTGCAGCCCGCCTTGCGGCAGCGTGCGGCGCAGCAGGTATTGCGCGGTGAGGCCCTTGAGCATCATGGCTGCGCCCTCGTCAAAACTGATCGCGTCGGGCAGCTGGACCACGCACTTGGCCGGCATCACGCGCAGCTCGCAATAGCTGCCGGGCGGGTTGCTGGCGTAGGCCGCGCGGTCGCCCACGGTCAGGTGCGTCACGCCCTCGCCCACGGCCTCGATCACGCCCGCGCCTTCCATGCCCAACGACAGCGGCAGCGCGTTGGCGTAGAGCCCCGTGCGCTGGTACACGTCAATGAAGTTCAGGCCCACCGCGTGGTGGCGAATGCGCACCTCGCCCGGGCCGGGCTCACCCACCTGCAGGGTGACGAGTTGCATGGCCTCGGGGCCCCCAAAGGCGGTGATCTGGACGGTGCGGCTGGCGTGTGACGTCATCGGGTGTCTCCTCTGCGGGGTGGGTATGAAGTCGGGTATCGTGCCAGTGATTCGGCTCGGGCGCACAACGCAGGGGCTTGCCCTTCGCTGTTGATTCTGTTGCATCTCTGGATTCGCGTCTGTCGCATGAAGCCCCCTGTCGCCCTCACCCCCCGCATCGCGCTGCTGCTCACCATCCCTCCCTTGCTGTGGGCGGGCAATGCGGTGGTGGGCCGCATGGCGGTCGGCCTGGTGCCACCGGTGGGCCTCAACTTTGCGCGCTGGGCACTGGCCTTTGCGCTGTTGTGGCCCCTGGGGCGCAGCGTGTTTGCCGACCTCGGCGCGATCCGCGCGCGCTGGCGCTACCTGGCGCTGCTGGGCTTTCTCGGCATGGGTTGCTACAACACCCTGCAGTACTTGGCGCTGCACACCTCCACCCCGCTCAACGTCACCTTGATTGCGGCCAGCTCGCCGGTCTGGATGCTCGGCATTGGCGCGGTGTTTTATGGCGTGAAGCCGCGCGCGCAAGACATCTGGGGCGCGGCGCTCTCGCTGCTGGGTGTGGCGCTGGTGATTGCGCGCGGCGAGCCGGCGCGGCTGCTGCAATTGCACTTTGTGGCGGGCGATGTGCTGATGCTGGTGGCCATCTTCACCTGGGGCCTCTACAGCTGGCTGCTGGCGCGCCCGCCGGCCTCCATGCAAGGCGAGCAGCGCCCGCCCTGGAACTGGGCCGAGCTGTTGCTGGTGCAGTGTGCGTTTGGTGTGCTGTGGTCGGGCCTGGCGGCCGGGGTGGAGTTGGGGTTCAGCGACGCGCAGTGGCACGGCTCGTGGTGGGTGCTGGCGCTGCTGGCCTTTGTGGCCATCGGCCCGTCGTTGATCGCCTACCGCTGCTGGGGCCTGGGCGTGGCCACGGTGGGCCCGGCGCTGGCCGCGTTTTTCGTCAACCTCACGCCGCTGTTTGCCGCCGTGATGTCGGCCGCGCTGCTGGGCGAGGCGCCGCAGTGGTTCCACGCGGTGGCGTTCGTGCTGATTGTGGCGGGCATCGTGGTGTCGTCGCGGCGCTGACACGGGCTGGCGTTCAACCGCACGAGCTGTCCACGGCAGAGAAGTGCGGTTCTTGGCTGGGCGAGCAGAACCGCATGCCGAGGCAGGTGCTCGGAGCGCTGTGCCGGGCCGATGTGCGGCGGTCAAGGGGGAATGGACCGACCGAAGGGAGGGCCCGGAGGACACGGAGCACGTCGGCCCGGCCCATCGCCGCCCTCGCGCCCACCGTCGAACAGGAAGCCTTCGAACGGAGAGCGGCGCCAGGCAACGGAGCCGAGCGGGCTGACGCACGGCCCAGCTGGCAACCACGCTCAGCGCTTGAGCGACCGGCCTGCCCCGCGTCGGTGGGTGGCGGATGCCGGCGCAGGCGCAGGCGCATGGGCAGGCGCATCAACCGGCTGGTCCCACGGTGCGATGTCGCCGCCAAATCGCAGCGCCAAAAACTCGATCAACAGCTTGAGCGGCTGCGGCAGGTGCTGGCGTGAGAGGTACACCGCGTGGATGCCCAGCGGCTCGGGCTCGTGGTCGGGCAGCAGGCGCACCAGCGTGCCTCGCGCCAGGTCGTCACCCACAAAGTAGGTGGGCAGCATGGCAATGCCGGCGCCCGCCAGCGCGGCCTCGCGCAACACCACCGTCTCATTGCTCGACAAGCCCCCCGTCACCTCCACTGCCGTCACGCGCCCGTCGCGGCGCAAGCGGTATTCGGTGCGGGTGCCAAAGGCGTGGGTGATGCAGTGGTGCAAGCGCAGGTCTTCAGGGCGCGTTGGCGTGCCGCGCTGCGCCAAGTAGGCCGGTGCCGCACACAGCACCGAGCGGCAACTCGCCAGCGGCCGCGCCACCACGCCGTCGTCCAGGCGGTTGGTGAGGCGCACGGCCAGATCGATGCGCTCGGCCACCAGGTCCACAGCGCGGTCCACGGTCAGCAGATCCACCGCGATGCGCGGGTGCTGGCGCTGAAAGTCGACCACCGCCTGGGTCAGGTGCGACACCGCAAACGACAAGCTGGTGGTGATGCGCAGCTTGCCCGCCGGCTCGCTCCGGTGCACGCCCGCCACGGCTTGCAGATCGGCCGCCAGGTCGAGCATCTGGCGCAAGCGCGGCAAGGCTTCTTGGCCCGCCTCGCTCAGGCTCACGCGGCGGGTGGTGCGGTGCAGCAGCCGCGCGCCCAGCCAGCGCTCCAGCCCCTCAAGGTGGCGGCTGATCATCGCCCGCGACAGGTCCAGCGTCTCCGCGGCGCGGGTCAGGCTGCCTTGGTCGGCAATCTCCACAAACGAGCGGATGGCGGTGAGTTGGTCCATGGATGGTGGCGCCTGACTGAATCGAAATGGTTGACAATCAATTGATTGAATCGGAGTTTATCTGCGTTAAGTGAATCAATACAGTCTCGCCATCGACTCACCCAACCCCCTCGATGGAGATCACACGATGAACCGCTTCAGAACCCTGTCTCTGGCCTTGCTGCCCGCCGCCCTGAACCTGGGGCTCATTGCCCAAGACGCCGCGGCACAGGCTGCCGCACCGCTGACCGTTCAGGTCTACAACGCCGACGCCGCCAGCTTCCACGTCAACGCGGTGCTGGTGTCGGGCCAGACCGACGCCGTGCTGCTCGACACCGGCTTCACCCGCGCCGATGCGCTGCGCGTTGCCGCGATGGTGCTGGACAGCAAGAAGACGCTGAAGACCCTCTACATCAGCCAGGCCGACCCGGACTACTACTTCGGCATCGAGGTGATCAAGCAGTACTTCCCGCAGGCGCAGGTCGTCACCACCGCGCCCACGCTGAAGAAGATCGAAGCCACGCTGGCCACCAAGCTGCAGGTGTGGGGCCCACGCATGGGTGCCAATGCGCCCCAGAGCGTGCCGCTGCCCACGGTGCTGACGGGCAACACCCTCACGCTGGAAGGCCAGCGCCTGGAAATCCGCGGTCTGGACGATGGCCAGGCGCACCGCAGCTATGTCTGGATCCCGTCAATCAAGACCGTGGCGGGTGGCGTGAATGTGTACGCCGGCCTGCACCTCTGGACGGCCGATGCGCAGAGCGTGCAAGAGCGCGCCGACTGGGCCCGCAAGCTGGGTGCAATGGCCGCGCTGCAACCGACCCGCGTGATCCCTGGTCACAGCCTGCCGGGCCAGGCCCAAGACGCCTCGCAGCTGGCCTGGAGCCAAGCCTATCTGGCCCGCTTTGAGCACGAACTGCCCCGGGCCGCCAACAGCGCCGCGCTCATTGACGCGATGAAGCAGGCCTACCCCGAAGCCGGCCTGGGCATCGCGCTGGACATTGGCGCCAAGGTCAACAAGGGCGAGATGACGTGGTGAGCGCCAGAGCAACGCCAACACGCACTTCAACGACAACGCCAACGCCTTCAACCGTTCAAAGGATTCCCATGACGCACCGCCTCACCACCGCCGGGCTCATCGCCCTGTCCTTCTGCGCCTTCAGTGCACACGCCCAATCGCTGCCCTACGGCGTGCCCATCAGCCTGGACGTGGCCAAGAAGGCGGTCCAGGCCGCCGCCGCCGAGATGCGCAAAAACAAGTGGGAGATGACCATCGCCGTGGTCGACTCCGGCGGCAACCTGGTGTACCTGGAGCGCGCCGACCAAGCGGGCCTGGGTACCATTGAGCCGGCCCTGGGCAAGGCCAAGGCGGCCAACGGCATCAAGGTGCCCACTGCGGTGATTGGCGAGCTGATCGTGAACCAGAAGCTCACCAACCTGATTGCCGTGCCCGGCGCCTTCCCGGTGGCCGGTGGTGTGCCGCTGATCGTCAACGGCCGCGTCATTGGCGCGATGGGCGCCAGCGGCGGCATGCCGGCCGACGACGCGGCCGTGGCCAACGCCGGGGCCAAGAGCCTGCTGCCTGAATGAGGTAATCCGTCGCGTGTGGCACACCGCGCAAAGCGCGCGACAGGCCACACGCGACACGCCACTTGCACGCCCGTTTGAACCCCGCGGCCCACGCCGCCACAGGAGCCCGCATGACCACACAGCTTCGCCAAGTCCTGGCGCACCTCCATGCCGGTGATTGGACGGCCGCACACAATCTGGTGCAGCAACTCGACTCGCCGCTCGCCGCCTGGCTGCACGGCATCGTGCACATCCAGGAGGGCGATCTGGAGGATGCCGAATACTGGTATGGCAAATCAGAGCGCCACTTTCGCAGCCGCGGCACATTGGCCGAAGAGTTGGCGCGCTTCGAATCGGCGCTGCCCGCTGACGCCGCCAACGTCTAACATGGCAAGCGGTGCCACTCCCATTCAAGCCATGAACATCGACGCTTACATCAAATTCGACGGCATCGACGGTGAGTCCACCGATGTCGACCACAAAGGCGAGATCGAGGTGTTGAGCTGGAACTGGGGGCTGACCGCACCGGCCGCCCCCATGGCCAGCGGCGCGGCCAGCGGCAAACCCACGGCACGTGAACTGCACCTGACCCACATGTACGACAAGGCCTCGCCGCTGCTGGCCAAAGCCGCGGCGCAGGGCAAACGGATCAAGTCCGCCGTGTTGACCGCACACAGCAGCGGCAACGGTCAAAAAGACTTTTTCAAGATCACGCTCAAGGACGTGTTCATCACCTCACTCAGCATCAGCGCAGGCGGCAGCGCCGGCGAGATGACCGAGGAGCTCAGCCTGGCCTTCAGCGAGATCACCCTGGGCTACAAGCCGCAACTGCCCACCGGCGCACTCGGCCCCGAGGTGGCGATGGGCTGGAACCTGAAGACCTCGATCGTGACTTGAGCGACGGGGCCGCAGCCGCCGCGCATGCGCTGGCCGGCCGATGGCCGGATCGGGCGCGCAAGGCCGTGGTCTCAAAACACGCCCGGATACCCCCCACCATCGATCAGCAGGTTTTGCCCGGTGATGTAGCCCGCTTGGCGGCTGCACAAAAACGCGCAGGTGGCGCCAAACTCCGCCGCATCGCCAAAGCGCTTGGCCGGGATGCCGGCGCGGCGCGCATCGGCCAGGGCCTCGGGCGTGGTCCCGGCTTTGGCGGCGCTGGCGGCGTGGGTGGCGCGCAGGCGATCGGTGTCAAACGGGCCGGGCAGCAGGTTGTTGATGGTGACGCCCTGCGCAGCAATGCCGCTGCGTGCCAAGCCGGCGATGAAGCCGGTGAGGCCGCTGCGCGCGCCGTTGGACAAACCCAGGATGTCGATCGGCGCCTTCACCGCGGCCGAGGTGATGTTGACGATGCGGCCAAAACCGCGCGCGGCCATGGCGTCGACCGTGGCCTGGATCATCGCGATGGGTGCCAGCATGTTGGCGTCCAGCGCCTTGAGCCAGACGTCGCGGTCCCACTGGCGAAAATCGCCCGGCGGCGGACCGCCCGCGTTGTTGATCAGGATGTCGACCCGCGGCGCCGCCGCCAGCACCGCAGCGCGGCCTTCGGCGGTGGTGATGTCGGCGGCAACGGCCCGCACCTCGATGCCGGGGTGTGCGGCGCGCAAGGCCGCAGCAGCCGCTTGCAAGGCAGCGTCACCGCGCGCATTGATCACGAGGTTGACGCCTTCTGCCGCCAGCGCCTGCGCGCAGCCCAAGCCCAGTCCCTTGCTCGCCGCACACACCAGTGCCCATTGCCCTTGCAGTCCGAAATCCATGGCCTCGCCTTCAGAAGAGAAGATTGACAATCAACGCGCCCGGCCCAACAAGGCCACGCCCAGCATCACCAGTGCCGAACCGGCGGCCGTCCACACGGTGAAGGGCTCGCCCAGAATCAGCACCCCCATGATGATGGTCGACACCGGGCCGACCATGCCGATTTGCGAGGTCAGCGTGGCACCGATGCGCTCGATGGCCATCATCACCATCAAGCCCGGCGCGAAAGTACACGCCGTGGCGTTGAGCACCGAGAGCCAGATCACCGGCTCGGCCACTTGCGCCGCGCTCAGCGGCCGCAAGATCACAAACTGGGCGATGCAGCACAGGCAGGCCACGCTGGAGGCCAGGCCGATCAGCCGGAAGCTGCCCAGCCGCTTGACCACCTCGCCCGAAAACGTGAGGTAGAGCGAATAGGTGACGGCGCTGGCAAACACCAGCGATGCGCCCAGCAGCGTGCCCTGGGCATGCAGGTTCAACTCGTGGCCGAACACCAGCACCACACCGGCATAACTCAGCACCATCGACAACAGCTGCGGCAGTGACACCGGCCGGCGGTAAAGCACCACACCCAGCACCAGCACGATGGTGGGGCTGAGGTAGAGGATGAGCCGTTCCAGGCTGGCGCTGATGTAGGCCAGGCCGGCGAAATCGAGGAAGCTGGAGAGGTAGTAGCCCGAGAAGCCCAGCGTCAACACCTTGACGCGATCGCGCCACGACAGCGGGGTCTGGCCGCGACTCGCCCACCATGCGAGCGCCAAAAACATCGGCAACGCGAACAGCATGCGGTACATGAGCAGCGTGACCGCATCGACGCCATGCCGATACGCCAGCTTGACGATGATGGCCTTGCCAGAAAACGCGATCGCGCCGGCAGCGGCCAGACCGAGGGCGACGAGGCGCGCATGCGCTGAAAGCGGCCCGCCCTGCGCCGACGGGGGCAGTGGCACAAACACGCCCCAAGCAGAAGCAGCGGGACGCAGCAAAGGGGGGTCGGGGGGGCGTGTGGGCGAGGAGCTCACTGGACAGGACGGCGCCAAGCGCTGGGTGGTTGATCGGTCATTATGGCGGCCGGCGCCTCAGCCAGATGCCGTGAAGGTCGGAGGCCGATGGTGTCCTGCACAAGCCGCACAAGCCTTGCCATCCGAATGAGCCGCGCCGACCGTGCCGACCGCTTCAGGCACTCTCAATGCGCCAGCCAGCGCGCCTCGCGCATCAGCGTGCGGTGGAAGGCCTCTGTGCGTTCCAACCACTGCACAAACTCCGCACCGCTCATGGCCGTTTGGCGAAACGCCCCGCGCACCATGAAGGCTTGCCACTCGGGCAACTGGCGCAGTTTGTCGAACAGCGCCACGTAGTAGGCCTGTTGGGCAGGCGTCACTTGCGCCGGCATGAACACGCCGCGCAGCATCAGGTACTGCGCGGGAATGCCGGAGGCCATGCAGGTGGGCAGCTCCTGCCAGCTGCGGCCATTGGACAACTTGGCCGGATAGGGCAATGGCGCACCATCAAACACGCACAGTGGCCGCACTTTGCCCTCGCGCCACAGCGCCTCGGCCTCGATCGGGTTGTTCACACTGAGGTCGATCTCGCCTGCGGCCAGCGCCTTGGCCACATCACCCCCGCCCTTGAGCGCCACGTACTGCAGCTTGCTGCCCGTGGCAGCGTCCATCAGGGTACCGATGAGTTGGTCTTCTTGCTTGCTGCCCGTGCCGCCGAGCCGCACGCTGCGCGCCGGCGCCACACGGAGGGCGGCCACCAGGTCGACGGCGCTGCGGTACGGCGAGCGCTCGGGCACCCACAGCACGAACTGGTCGAGCGCCAGCATCGAGACCGGCGTGAGGTCGCGCCAGTTGAAGACCAGACCGGTCGACAAGGGCACCGTGAACAGGTTGGACAGCGTGATCACCAACTGGTGCGGGTTGCCACGCGCAGCCTGCGCGGCTTGCAGCCCTTCGCCGCCCGAATTGCCCGCGCGGTTGACCACTTGCAGCGGCTGCGGCATCAGCTTGTATTGGGTCACCAGGGTTTGGATGAAGCGCGCCATTTGGTCGGCCCCGCCTCCGGGCCCGGCCGGCACGACGATCTCGACCGGTTGCGTGGGCACCCACGCTTCGGCACGGGCCGCGCTGCCGGCCACCAGCATCGCGCTGCCCAGCGCAACAGCCGCCCCCCACCGCCAGCACAGCGCGGCCCTCAAGCTACTGTTTGCGCGCCAAGTTTCCTGGAGATGCATGCGTTCAGTCATGCAGAAATGATAGGCCGGCGGCCCCAAAAAGGGGCCGCCAACGTGGCCCCTTCCCCACGAGAAAAGGGCCCGAAGGCCCTCTTTTTGGTTTGCAGATGTAAGGCGGATTCTCAGAATCCGCGGCCGTGCGTTCACTCTTCCTGGAAGGCCTCTTCGCGCTTGTTCTTGATCGACGGCAGCATCACCACCACGATCATCAAGAACGAGGCAATCAGCAGGCCAGCCGACAGCGGACGGGTCATGAAGGTCGTCCAGTCGCCGCGCGAGAGCAGCAGTGCGCGGCGCAAGTTTTCTTCCATCATCGGGCCCAGGATGAAGCCCAGCAGCAGCGGCGCCGGTTCGCAACTCAGCTTGTAGAACAGGTAACCCACGGCACCGAACAGCACCGACATGTAGACATCGAAGTTGCTGTTGTTGAGCGTGTAGAGACCGATGCTGCAGAACACCAGAATGGCCGGAAACAGGTGCTTGTAGGGCACGGTCAGCAGCTTGATCCAGATGCCGATCAGCGGCAGGTTCAAGATCACCAGCATCAGGTTGCCGATCCACATCGAGGCGATCAGGCCCCAGAAGAGTTCGGGGTTGCTGGTCATCACCTGCGGGCCGGGCTGGATGCCCTTGATGGTCATCGCACCCACCATCAGCGCCATCACCGCGTTGGGCGGAATGCCCAGCGTCAGCATCGGGATGAAGGAGGTTTGCGCGCCCGCGTTGTTGGCCGACTCGGGGCCTGCCACACCGCGGATGTTGCCTTGACCGAAGGGCACTTCGCCCGGACGGCCCTTCATCTTCTTTTCCACCGTGTAGGCCGCAAACGAGGCCAGCAAGGCGCCACCACCGGGCAACACGCCCAGGATCGAGCCCAGCGCTGTGCCGCGCAGCACGGCCGGGAAGGCGTCCTTCACGTCTTGCTTGGTGGGCCACAGGCCCTTCACGTCCTTGGTGAACACTTCGCGGTGCTCGGCCGGCATGCCCAGGTTGGCAATGATTTCGCCGAAGCCGAACACACCCATGGCGATGGTGACGAAGCCGATGCCGTCGGTGAGCTCTGCGATGTCAAAGCTGTAGCGCGGCACGCCCGAGATCACGTCGGTGTTGATCTGGCCCAGCAGCAGGCCGACCAAGATCATCGCGATGGCCTTGACCAGCGAGCCCGAGGCCAACACCACAGCGCCAATCAGGCCCAGCGTCATCAGCGAGAAGTACTCGGCCGGGCCGAACTTGAAGGCCAGCTCGGTCAGCGGCGGCGCGAAGGCCGCGATGATGATGGTGCCCACGCAACCGGCAAAGAACGAGCCCAGGCCGGCAGCCGCCAGCGCGGGGCCGGCGCGGCCCTTGCGGGCCATGGCGTAGCCGTCGATGGCGGTCACCACCGAGCTGGATTCACCAGGCACGTTGATCAGGATGGCGGTGGTCGAGCCACCGTACTGCGCGCCGTAATAAATGCCGGCCAGCATGATGAGTGCGGGCGTGGCGTCGAGCGCGTAGATGGACGGCAGCAGCATGGCGATGGTGGCCACTGGGCCCAGGCCCGGCAGCACGCCGATCAAGGTACCGAGCACCGCACCACCGAAGGCGTAGAACAGGTTTTGCAGCGTGAACGCCGTGTGAAAACCCAGCGAGAGATTGGCAATCAGATCCATGGCGGGGTGCTCCTCAGCTGCCCATGCCGAACAACGTCGGCCAGAGCGGGATGGTCAATTTGAGGCCCAGCACAAACATGGCCCAGGACATCACGGTGAGGATCACCGAGTTGAAGATCGACGCCTTCAGGTCGAACTCATCGCTGGCGATGCTGGAGACGATGACCAACAGCGGCAGGGCGATGAACATGCCCAGGTGCGGCAAGGCCCAGCCAAAGATGGCGACGGCCACCAAGATCAGCAGCAGCGGCTTCCAGGCAATGGCACCGATCGGGTCGCCATCGTCATTCGGCACGGTCAGCGACTTGTAGAGCACCACCGAGCCCAGCACCGCCAGCAGCGCCCCCAAACCGAACGGGAAGTACCCCGGGCCCGGGCGCGCAGACGACCCAAAGTTGTAGCCCAGCGCCCCCCAGGCGAAAGCCACCCCGACGGCCACAAACATGACCCCCGACCAGAAGTCTCTTTGACTTTGTATTTTCAAAATGTGTCTCCTCACGACGCGGACGGACACCGCGCGATGGGAGCGATTCTAGGGAGCGGAGAGCGGCCTTCCGTGTGGGTTTCACTTAGCACGGCCCCGTGTTTGCACGGGGGGGGGCCGCGGCCGCGCCGCCTCACTCCCAGCCGGGCGTGGCGCTCAGCACCTCGTCGAGCGTGGTCACGCCCTCTGCCACCTTCATGGCACCCGCCACGCGCAGCGGGCGCAGGCCGTCTTGCAAGGCCAATTGGCGCAGCTTCACCGGGTCGGGCAAGGGCACCACGGCCTCGCGGGCAGCGTCGTTCACACGCAGCAGCTCATACAAGCCGGCCCGGCCGCGGTAGCCGGTGTGGCGGCATTCCAGGCAGCCCACGGGCTTGTGGGCGCGCGGTGTGCCGTTGAGGCGCCAGGGCTTCACGAACTTGGCCACGGCCTCTTCGGTCACCTCCGGGTCGGGCACCTTGCAGGCCGGGCACAGCGTGCGCACCAGGCGCTGCGCGAGCACACCAATCACGGTGGCGCCAATCAGGTAGGGCGGCACGCCCAGGTCGGTGAGCCGGGTGATGGCCGAGACCGAATCGTTGGTGTGGAGGGTGCTGAACACCAGGTGGCCGGTGAGCGCGGCCTGGATCGCCATCTCGGCGGTCTCCAGGTCGCGGATTTCGCCGACCATGATGATGTCTGGATCTTGGCGCATCAGCGCCCGCAGGCCCTCGGCAAAACCCAGGTCCAGCATCGGCTGCACCTGGGTCTGGTTGAAGGCCGGCTGGATCATTTCGATCGGGTCTTCAATCGTGCAGACGTTGACCTCGTCGGTGGCCAGGCGGCGCAGCGTGGAGTAGAGCGTGGTGGTCTTGCCCGAGCCGGTGGGGCCGGTCACCAAAATGATGCCGTGCGGGCGCGTCACCAACGACTCCCAGCGCGTGGCGTCGTGGCTGCCAAAACCGAGCTGGTCGAGCGTCTTGACGGTGGCGTCGGGGTCGAAAATCCGCATCACCATTTTTTCGCCAAAGGCGGTGGGCAGCGTGGAGAGGCGCATTTCCACCTCGTCGCCCTCGGGGTTGCGGGTCTTGATGCGGCCGTCCAGCGGGCGGCGCTTTTCCACCACGTCCATGCGGCCGAGCAGCTTGATGCGCGCGATCATCGCGTTCATCACACCGGGCGGCAGCTGGTACACGGTGTGCATCACACCGTCGATGCGAAAGCGGATCACGCTCAGCTCGCGGCGCGGCTCCAGGTGGATGTCGCTGGCGCGTTGGTCAAACGCGTACTGCCACAGCCAGTCCACCACCTGCACCACGCCTTGGTCATTGGCGTCGAGCTGTCGGCTGGTGCGGCCCAGCTCCACCAATTGCTCAAAGCTGGCCGAGGCCGAGGTCTCGCCGCGCTTGGTGGCCGCGCGCACCGAACGGCTCAGCGTGTAGAACTCGGTGGTGTATTTCTGCAGCTCGGCCGGGCTCACCAGCACCAGCTTCACGGCCTTGCGGGTGTGGCCCTCGATCTCGGGCACCCAGGTGCCGGCATCAAAGGGCTCGCAGGTGGCAATGGTGATGTCGTGCAGGCCCACCTGCAGCGGCAGCGCATGGCGCCGCTCGGCGTAGTTGATCGACATCACCTCGGCCACACGGCCCACATCCACCTTCAGCGGGTCGATGCGCACATAGGGGATGCCGGCGCGGCCAGCCAGCCACTCGGTGAGGGCCTCCACGTCCAGCGGTTTGCCCTTGCGCTGCAGGCCGGCGGCGGCCAGCCGCACCAGCGGGTGCTGGGTGCTGTCGGCGCCACTGAAGCGGCGCAGCGTCAGGTCGCCCTCGCCCGGCGTGATCACCTGGTCGGCCACCAGCCAGGTCAGCAGCAAGCGCCAATCGAGTGGGCCGGTGGGCAAGGGCTTTTTGGCTGCGGTCATTCGGCGTGGGCCTCGGTGGATGTGGCCAGGGTGGCTGGGGTGGCCGCGGATGCGGCAGGCAAGCCACGCAGCATGCGCAGCCATTTGCGGGCGGGCAGTTTGTGGCTGTCCTCGATCAGCTCGGCGCGCTCGGCCATCACGCTGCGCTCGGGCATGCCGGTGCGGCCCTTGAGCGCCAGCACGATGGTATTGCCCTCGCGCGTGGGGCGCAGCGAAATCACCTGGCCCTCGCCAAACGCGGCGGTGATGAGCGCGGCACTGCGCTCAAAGCTGGCGTCGCGGCCAAACAGGTTGACGCTCATCACGCCGCCGGGTTTGAGCAGCGCGGCGCAGTGTTGGTAGAACTCGGGCGTGTCGAGCACCGGGCTGGCGGCGTCGTGGTCGTAGAGGTCGACGCACAGCACATCGGCGCTGGCGGCGTGGGCCGGGTCGGCCGCGTAAGCGCCCGCGTCACCCTCGATCACCTGCAGGCGCAGGCTGTCGTCGGGCAGCGCAAACCACATGCGGCAGGCGATGATGACCGTGGGGTTGATCTCGACCGCGGTGGTCTTCATCTTCAACACGCCGTGGCAAAAGCGGGTGATGGCCGCGGCACCCAGGCCGAGTTGCAGCGAGCGCGCTTCGTTCAAATCATCCAGCGGGCGCAGCAGCAGCCAGGCCATCATGCGCTGCACATATTCGAGCTCGATGCCGAGCGGCTTGCGGAGGCGCATGGCGCCTTGCACCCAAGGCGTGCCCAGGTGCAGGTAGCGCACGCCGTCGCCTTCGGAAAGGGTGGCCGGGGCCAGCTCAGGGGTCTTGGTTTTTCTGCGGGACGTGCTCATGTCAATCCAAAAGGCCAAACGGGGCCAAGGCGTCGCGCCACGCGGCCAGTTTTTGATCCAACGACCAGCTGGCGTGGGCCGGGCTGGTGGACGGCAGCTTGAGCACCGGCCAGCCCAGCGCGCCAGTGATGCGCATGGTTTTGGCGGATTCTGCCCCGTTGTGGGCCAGCGCCCGCAAGCCGGGTGCACGATCGCGCAGGCTGGCGAGGTCATTGAGGCGGGGTTCTCGGATGGCGCTGTCGAGGCTGCCTTCGCGCCGGCACTCGGCATACACATCCCACAGGCCCAGGCCGTGCTCGCGGGCGGCGGCCAGTTTGTCGGCATACGGCCGCTGGTGCAGGCCGGGCTCACCCCACAAGACGCCCAACAGCGGCCAAAAGTGGTTGCGCGG
>JBEAOO010000317.1:0-2784 GCA_041164825.1 Pseudomonadota bacterium
GTGCCGCGCAGCGACTTCATGCAAGGCGTCACCCACAACGTGCTGCGCACGGCCGGCATCGCCGCCGTGGCCACGGCCTTGGCCATTGCCCTGGGCCTGCTGATCTTGGCCGGCGTGAGCCGCGACCTGCAGCGCCTGGCTGAGGCCGCGCGCGAGATTGGCGATGGCCGCATTGACGTCAAGCTCGACATCCAGCGCGACGACGAAATCGGCGCGCTCGCCCACAGCTTCCGGCGCATGCAACAGCGCCTGCGCATGGACGGCCTCACCGGCCTGGCCAACCGCGACACCATCGTGCGCAGCATCGCCCAGCGCATCCAGCAAAACCGCCGCGCGGCCGACGCCGGCACGTTTGCCGTGCTGTTCATCGACCTGAACCGCTTCAAGCTCGTCAACGACCTGCACGGCCACGAGGCCGGCGACCGCGTGCTGGTGGAGATCGCCAGCCGCCTGCGCGCGGCCACGCGCAGCACCGACCTGGTGGCGCGCTACGCAGGTGACGAATTTGTGGTGCTGATCGACAACCTGCCCGATGCCCAGGCCGCCGAGCAAG
Organism: Pseudomonadota bacterium; assembly: GCA_041164825.1. GTDB lineage: Bacteria > Pseudomonadota > Gammaproteobacteria > Burkholderiales > Burkholderiaceae_C > JBEAOO01. The sequence goes on from JBEAOO010000317.1 coordinate 554, forward strand.
TGCGCCTGAGCGTGGAGGCCGCGCTCAGCCAGCCGCTGGCGAGCGTGGCCATGCCCGGCCCCGGCGCGCCGCGCTTGGCCGGCGCCGTGGGCTTGGCCGTGCACCCGCGCGATGCCGACACCGCCGAAGACCTGATCGGCGCCGCCGATCACGACATGTACGCGCGCAAACGGGCGCAGCAGGGCTGATCAATCGGCTGGCGCGGGTCTCGCTCGGCCCGATGGTCAGGCCGAAAAAAATGGCGCAAGAATGGCGCCGTTTCATTTGATGTCCTTCACCGGAGACCCCCATGAGTGATCGCCACGGCACACCGATTTGGTACGAGCTGATGTCCAAAGACCCGCAGGCCGCGCGCCGCTTCTACAGCGCCGTGGTGGGTTGGCGCATCGATGAAGCGCCCCCGGTGGGCGCCACCATGGACTACCGCATGATCAGCGCCGCTGACGGCCTGGTGGGTGGCGTGTTCACCCTCACCGACGCCATGTGCCAGCAAGGCGCGGCCCCCTGTTGGTTGATGTACCTCGGCGTTGACGACGTCGACGCTTGCGTCGCATCCATCACCGCGGCGGGCGGCAGTGTTGCCATGCCCGCCTTTGACATCCCCAACGTCGGGCGCATCGCCCTGGTGGCCGATCCCCAGGGCGCAGCCTTTTATGTGATGCGCGGCGCCAGCAACGAACTCAGCACCGCTTGTGACGCCGACCGTGCCGGCCACGGCGCGTGGCATGAGTTGCACGCGGCAGACGGACCCACTGCCACCGCGTTCTACACCGCGCAGTTCGGCTGGGCGCCCACGCAGGCGATGGACATGGGCCCGATGGGCAGCTACCAGTTGTTCGCCATCGGCGGTCGCGACCTGGGCGGCGTCATGACCGACACACGCTTCCCGCGGCCCGCCTGGTTGGTGTACTTCCGGGTCGATGGCATCGAGCGCGCCGCCGCCCGCATCGTCGACGCCGGCGGCCAAGTGGTGCATGGCCCCATGGAAGTGCCGGGCGGCGGCTGGATCGTCAACGGCATCGACCCCGAAGGCGCGCTGTTTGCGCTGACAGGCACCCGGTAGACGCGCGAACCGCGTCTGGCGCACTTGCCCGGCGCTGTCGAGCGCGGGGCGCGGTACGGGGACCCATCGGCCAGTGGCGGGACTCACTCCGCGTCTCAGCCCGCGGCGGCTGAAATCATGGGGGGCAGCGCCGCTGCGGTCAGCATCAGGTCGCGGATGCCGGCGGTGGCGGTTTTGTCGCGGATAGCCAGCCGGATTGGGGAACTGCTGCCGCATCGTTGGAGCCGGGAGTGCGATTCACGCCTGGCAGACGTCGTGGTCAAGTTGACCGACGGCCCAATCGCTGTGACTCAGTGCTCGCGTCTGCAATAGCAGTAAACGAACTGCTGCGTCGTCCCCCACGGCGTTGTGTGCAGGGTTGTCGTGTGGTCCAGCAGTTGGAACGGACTGCCGAATTCGTCGTGCAGCTCGTCAGATGAGTAGCGCGCTACCGGCAATCCGCTGCACTGCGTCGGACCTTGGGGGCCGAACGCGCCGACGATGGCATGGCCGCCGGGCTTCAAGGCTTTCAAGACCTGAGCGACATAGCGCTGACGCTGCTCGTGCTGAGTGAGGAAGTGGAAAACAGCCCGGTCGTGCCAGACGTCGATGGAGCGCGGCGCGAACTCATGTTCCAGCACGTCTGCCGCCAGCCAAGTCACGCTGGCAGCGCGCTCAGCCAATCGCGTTCGGCACACCTCCAGAGCCCGCTCCGAGAGATCCAGCACGGCGACGTTGCGATAGCCGGCATCAAGCAGGTCATCGACGAGCGTGGCTTCACCGCCGCCCACGTCAACTATCGCGGCGTCGGCAGCTACGCTTGTTCGGCGGATGTAGTTCAAGGATTCATCGAGGTGAGGTGCATACCAGCTGACCGCGTCCGGGGCCTTGCTTCCATAGACCTGTTCCCAATGCCACTTGCTCACTTTGCTCTCCTGAATTCAGTCCGGCTTTACGTGTGATGGTAGTCCGACATCAGCGGGTTCGCAGCAACGAAGCGGTAGGCAACATCGGCCGCTGGAGCGTTGGCTGCTCAAGATGCCGTCACCGGATGGTTACGGGCAGCGTCGGTGGCGCGGGCTGCTCACTGAGCGTGACGGTCTCACCCGTTCACTCGGGCCACAAGCGGGGCGACGGCACGAGGCTTGCCCTGCCTGCGCAGCAGCTCAAGCGTCTCGCCAGCGCTGCG
>JBEAOO010000318.1:0-4722 GCA_041164825.1 Pseudomonadota bacterium
ATGGGCCGACCGAAGGGAGGACCAGGAGGACACGGAGCACATCGGCCCGGCCCATCGCCGACCACGATCCAATCGTTGAACGTGAAGCCTTCCAACACGAGCAGGCCTCAGGCACAAGCCAGCAAGGCGCTCTCACAGCGCCCTACTCGCAGCCGCATCAGCTGTTCAAAGCGCCCAACACATCCGAGTGAAACTCGCGCTGGAACAAAATCCACACCACCAACGCCGTGGCCAGCATGAACACCACCGGTGACATGAACCAGCCCACCACCGCGAACGAAAAATAGTAGGCGCGCAGCCCGTCGTTGAAGGTCTCCGCCGCGAAGCCCATCACCCGCCCGGCCTTGTCGGCAAAGGCTTCGCGCGAGATGTTGAACTCCAAAAACTGCTTGGCCTCGGGCGCACTGCCCACCAGCAGCGCGCCGAAGGTGTACTGCCGCATCGACCAGGTGAAACGGAAAAAAGCGTAGACGAACACCATCAGCAAGAGCAGCACCTTGATGTCGAACACCAGCACCGAGGTGCGGGCGGCGAAGGGCAGGTCTTGCAGCAACTCGCTGGCCTTGTCGGTGCCCAGCACGGCCAACAAACCGCCGATGATCAGGATGGTGGTGGACGCAAAAAACGAGGGACTGGTGGAGAGGTTTTGCACCACCGCACCATCGAGCACGCGCACATCGCGGTAGGTGGTTTGCAGCATCCACTGGTGGCGGATGCGGTTGGTGCTGGCCAAGATCGACGGCCGCGTCAGCGCCCGGCGGGCCGCAAACTGCACGTAGCCTGCCCACACCAGACCAAACACCGCCATCGCCGCCCAGTCCCAGCCGGGCAACACCGTCCACACATTGATCAAAAAGGTCATGCGCGTGATGGTAGCGGCGCAGCCGCCGTGCGGGCGCAAAAAAGGCCACAGCGCGGCAAGCGATGTGGCCCTTCCTCATCAACGCCCCCCCAAGGGGAGCGCAGCAAGTATTACTTGGTCCAGCGTGCAGCGGCAGCGGCCACGCGGGCGCCGTATTGGCGGCCGGTGTCGAGGTCGCCCGAGAGCATTTCGTCCACACCCGAATCCGACGGCGACGCGGCCATGGCGCCCACCGACGCGCCCAGCGCGTTCAGGTCGGCGCGCGTGGCGGCCTTGGTGTTGCTGGGCATCAGGCCCAAGCCCACCCACACCATGCCGTGCTGGCTGGCCAGGGTGAACAGCGATTGCAGGGTCGATTGTTTGTCGCCGTTCAGGCTGGCCGAGTTGGTGAAGCCGCCGGCGATTTTGTCTTTCCAGGCTTGGGTGAACCAGGCCTTGGACGAGGCGTCGGCAAACTTCTTGAACTGCCACGAGGCGTTGCCCATGTAGGTGGGCGTGCCGAAGATGATGGCATCGGCCGCACCCAGCGTGGCCCAGCCGTCGTCGCTGACGTTGCCTTCGGCATCGATGACCACGAGCTCGCCCTGGGCGCCCTCGGCCACGGCTTGCGCCAGACGTTGCGTGTGGCCGTAGCCGCTGTGATAAACGATGACAACTTTGCTCATGGTGCTTCTGCCTTGTGGGGGTGGGAAAAAGGGTTCAAAGAACAAGGGCCGGCGCAGCCTCACTGCACCAGCCGGGGGGCGGCTTGGACTCAAGCCGCCAGATCAAACACCAGCACTTCGGCGTCCTGGCCTTGATCCAGCATCAACTCGGGCTCGTCGCTGAGCTGCAGCGCGTCGCCGGGGCCCAGCGCCTGCCCATTGGCCTGCACACGGCCACGGGCCACATGCACCAAGGTCTTGCGGCCAGCCGGCAGGGCCTGCGTCACCGACTCCAAACCATCGATCAACGCCGCGTACAAAGACGCATCGGCATGGATGCTCACCGAGCCATCGCGGCCATCGGGGCTGGCCACCAAGCGCAGTTGGCCGCGCTTGCTGGCGGCGTCAAAGTGGCGCTGCTCGTAGCCCGGTGTCACGCCAGGCTGCTTGGGCAAAAACCAGATTTGCAGAAAGTGCGTGGTCGCGTCGGGTGCGTGGTTGAACTCGCTGTGGCGCACTCCGGTGCCCGCGCTCATGCGCTGCACATCACCGGGCACGATGGCCGTGCCGTTGCCCATGTTGTCTTGGTGGGCCAGCGCGCCTTCGAGCACGTACGACACGATCTCCATGTCGCGGTGGCCGTGGGTGCCGAAGCCGGTGCCGGGGGCAATGCGGTCTTCGTTGATGACGCGCAGGTTGCCCCAGCCCATGTGTTTGGGGTCGTGGTACTCGGCGAAAGAGAAGCTGTGGAAACTCTTGAGCCAGCCGTGGTCGGCATAACCGCGCTCGCAGGATTTGCGAAGTTGCATCATGGTGACGCGCACCTTGTGTCTGTCCGGGGACGATGACGTGACTGTAAGAACTTTGCCGTCACAACGGGCACGCGCGGCTTGAAGAGGGCATTCAAATATCATGAAGGCATGAGCGACCGCCGCAATGTGTTGACCCCCGAAGCCCTGTCCATGATGGACGCGATCGCCCGCACCGGCAGTTTTGCCGCCGCAGCACGCGAGATGGGCAAGGTGCCCTCGGCGCTGACCTACAACGTGCGCCAGCTGGAAGACGCGCTCGACGTGCTGCTGTTTGACCGCAGCTCGCGCCAAGCGCGCCTCACGGCCGCCGGCGAAGAGCTGCTGACCGAAGGCCGCCGCCTGCTGGCCGAGATGGACGCCGTGGCCAACCGCGTGCGCCGCGTGGCCACCGGCTGGGAAACCCAGCTCACCGTGGCCGTCGACAGCGTGATCTCCGACCTCACCATTCTGGAACTGTGCGAAGCGTTCTTTGCGCTGAGCCAGCAGGGGGCCGATGGCAGCAGCACGGGGCCCGGCACCCGCTTGCGCATGCGCAGCGAGGTGCTGGCCGGCACCTGGGAGGCGCTGCTCAGCGGCCAAGCCGATCTGGCCATTGGCGTGGGCCCGCCCACCGCGGCCCAGTCGGGCGTGGCCTTTGAGGAGTTGGGCGAGGTGCGCTTTGTGTACGCCATGGCGCCGCACCATCCGCTGGCCAAAGTGGGCAGCATGCTCAGCGATGCCGAGCTGATCCGCCACCGCGCTGTGGCCGTGGCCGATTCGGCGCACCGGCTCTCGCCCATCACCGTCAACCTGCTGCCCGGCCAAGACGTGCTGACCGTGAGCAGCATGGCCGCCAAGGTGGAGGCGCTGCTGCGCTGCATGGGCAGCGGCTTTGTGCCCGAGGCCATGATCCGCACCCAGCTCGAAGCGGGCACCTTGGTCACGCGCCAAGTGATGCGGCCGCGCCAACAGATCGCGCTCGGCTACGCCTGGCGCTGCACCCAAAGCCAGGCCAACCCGCGCGCCGGCCTGGGCCTGGCGCTGCAATGGTGGCTGCAACAGCTCGACAGCCCCACCACCCGCCGCGCGCTGCTTGAGCGCCACGCCGGGCCGCCCTTGTGAGCCTCCGCCCCTCATCGCTCCCGTGACGCCCTACATCGGCCGCTTCGCCCCCTCGCCCACCGGCCCGCTGCATGCGGGCTCGCTGGTGGCAGCACTCGCCAGTTGGCTCGATGCCCGCGCGCACGGCGGCACCTGGCTGGTGCGGATCGAGGACGTGGACACGCCGCGCTGCATCGCCGGCGCCGATGACTTCATGCTGCAGCAACTCGCCACCTGCGGCCTGCGGCCCGATGCGCCGCCGCTGTGGCAATCGCAGCGCAGCGCGATCTATGAAGCGGCTGTGGCGCAGTTGCAAGCGCAAGGCGATGTGTACCGCTGCGCCTGCAGCCGCAAAGACATTGCCGCCTTCTGGGAGGCGCAAGGCCGCAGCCGCCCGCGCCACGGCGACTGGCCCTACCCCGGCACCTGCCGCACGGGCCTGCATGGCCGCAGCGGCCGTGCCTGGCGCCTGCGCGTGCCCGGCGGCGAGGTGCATTGGCACGACCGCCGCCTGGGCGCACAGCACCAAAACGTGGCCGACGCGGTGGGCGACATCGTGCTGCAACGCGCCGATGGCCTGTGGGCCTACCAGCTGGCGGTGGTGGTGGACGACGGCGCGCAAGGCATCAGCCACATCGTGCGCGGCCAAGACCTGGCCGACAACACGCCGCGCCAGATCGCGCTGCAAAGGTGCCTGGCCCTGCCCACACCGAGCTACCTGCACACGCCGCTGGTGAACGGCGACGATGGGCAAAAGCTCTCCAAACAAAATGGCGCGCAAGCGCTGGACCTGAGCGAGCCGCTGGCCGTGCTGCAAGCCGCCGCCGACGTGCTGGGGCTGACGGCCGTGGCGCATGCACCCGCTCACACACTGAGCGACTGGCTGAGTGCCGCCACCCTGGCCTGGGCCGACAAGCTGAAGGCGCTTCCCGGCCACGCAGCCAGCGCGGTGGCATGATGCCGCCCTGTTGATTCCCCACAACCCCCCCATTCCAAGAGGACGACCGCCATGAACACCACCGACAGCGGCCTGCAGTTTGACGACACCACCATCGGCGCCGGCGACGAGGCCAAGGCCGGCCACGCCGTGAACGTGCACTACACCGGCTGGCTCTACACCGACGGCGTCAAGGGCGCCAAGTTCGACAGCAGCAAAGACCGCGGCCAACCCTTCAGCTTCGACCTCGGCGCCGGCATGGTGATTCGCGGCTGGGACGAAGGCGTGCAGGGCATGAAGGTGGGCGGCAGCCGTACCCTGACCATTCCGGCAGAATTGGGCTATGGCGCACGCGGTGCTGGCGGCGTGATTCCACCCAATGCCACC
>JBEAOO010000319.1:0-5244 GCA_041164825.1 Pseudomonadota bacterium
GCCAGGTCCAGTCCGCCCGCCGTGGCGCCACCGTTGATGGCTGCAATCACCGGCAGCCGGCAGGTGACGACGCGTTGGGTCACGGGCCACAGCACGCGGGCGTTGTAGGGCTCGTGGGTGAGTGGCAACTGCTCATCGATGTAGCGCTGGAACTCGACGAGGTCGGCACCCGCGCAAAACTGCTGGCCGGCACCGGTGAGCACGAGCACGCGCACGTCGGGGTCGGCCTCCAGGGCCGTCAGCGCGGCGAGCAGGTCGCGCGCCATTTCGGGCACCACGCCATTGCCACGCTCGGGACGGTTCAGCGTGAGCAGCGCCACGCCATCGGCCACCACCTCGTGATAGCAGGTTTCGAATTCGACTCGCTGGGTCATTGTTGGGTTCTCGGTCGGGGGTGGCGGGTGTCAGTCGATGCGCTTGAGCACGCTCGAAACGGCCAGCGCATAAGTGCCAGCGAGCCAGCCGCCGCCGTTGATGGCCAAACCAACGCGTGCATTCTTGACCTGTCGCCGGCCCGCTTCGCCGCGCAGTTGGTGACAGAGTTCGACCACCTGCGCGCACCCAGTGGCCCCAAGTGGGTGCCCACGGCTGAGCAGGCCGCCGCTGACGTTGACCGGCGTTTCACCGCCCAGATCGGTCTTGCCTTGGCGGACCAGGTGGTGCGCTTGGCCGGCTTCGCAAAGCCCGATCTCGCCATATTGCAGCAGCTCGGCAGGCGCGGCGGCGTCGTGAAGTTCGATCAGATCAAACTCGCTGGCACTGATGCCGGTGGCCTCGTAGGCCGCCTGCGCTGCTGGCCTCACGGGGCTGAGCCCTGGGCCTGGCGACGGAGCGACATGGGAGCTGACGAGTTCAACGGCTTGCGGCCGCTTCAGCCGTTTGCCGTAGGCCGCCGAGCACAGCAGCAGAGCGGCCGCGCCGTCGGTGGTCGGCGCGCACATCGCCAGGCGCAGCGGGTCGACAATCATGCGGCTGGCCATCACCTCTTCCAGCGTTTGCAGCGTCCGAAAATGAGCCAGCTCATTCAGGGAAGCGTGGCGTCGATTCTTCACCGCCACGCGTGCAAAGTCCTCTGCGGTGGCGTGATGATTTCGCATGTAATCGCGGGCGACCCCGGCATAGAAATCCATCAGGATGGAGTTGGTGGCCATCTGGCCTGGCAGCGCCTCGCCGATCTCTTCGATGTCCGTGGAACCACGCAGCGCGTTGAACGGGCGCGACTTGTCGTCATGGTTGAGTTGCTCGGCACCGATCACCATCACCACTTCTGCGCGTCCGCTCACGATGGCCTCAAAGGCCAGATTCAAAGCCGAGCCACCCGATGCGCAAGCGTTCTCGACGTTGATCAACGATTTGCTGCCGAGCGGATGATGACGTAGCGCGACTTGGCCACGGATCATTTCCTGCTGCGAGACGATTCCCGCCACGGCATTGCCGAAGAACACCTTTTGCACGTCCGCCACCGGGATACCCGCGTCCAGCAGTGCAGCGTCAGCGGCAGACTCCGACATCGCGCGCAGGCCGCGGCCAGGAAACCTGCCGAACGGCGTCATGCCAACGCCCGCAATCAATACTTGAGTCACTGTGCTTGCTCCTTGTTCACCGACTTGGGTGTCGGCGCCCCGCCCCCGATGCGGCCTTCATGGCCCACCCAGTATTTCTCGCGGATCTCGCGCCGCATCACCTTGCCGTAGCCGCTGACCGGAAGGGCATCCGTGAACTCGACGGTCTTGGGTTTTTTGTAGCCGGCCAGGTTGCGGCCGCAGTGATCGATGATGTCGTCCGCGGTGGCCGAGGCGCCCGGCTCCAGCACCACCAGGGCGTGCACCGCCTCGCCCCAGTACGCGTGCGGCACGCCGAACACCACGGCGGTGTTCACCGCTGCGTGCTGCACGATCACTTCCTCGACCTCGCGCGGGTAGACGTTGTTGCCCCCGCTGATGATCATGTCCTTGGCGCGATCCAGCAGGAACAGGTACCCGGTCTCGTCGAGCATGCCGATGTCCCCGGTGTGCAACCAGCCGCCCCGCAGCGCTTCAGCGGTGGCGTCCGGGTTGTTCCAGTAGCCCTGCATCACGATGTCGCCGCGCACACAAATTTCACCTTCCCGGCCGGGGGGCAGCGCGCGCTCATCTGTGTCGACGATGCGCACTTCCACGTCCGTGCGGATCGTGCCGGCCGAGCCGATGCGGGCATCGTTGGCGGCCAGCAGGCGGGCATGGTCCGCCGTGTTCATGCCACTGATGGTGATTGGCGCCTCGCCTTGGCCATAGAGCTGCACGAACACCGGCCCGAAGGCCTTGATCGCATTGCGCAGGTGCTCAACGTAGATCGGTGCGCCGCCATAGCAGACAGCCTTCAGGCTCGACAGGTCAAATTGCCCGGGAACGAAGTCCTCAAGCATCTTGATGATCTGCGTCGGGGCGAGAAACGCGATGTGCGAGACCTTCTGCACTTCAATCAGCGCGAACAGCGCTGCGGGCTCGAAGCTCTTGCTCTCGAAGATGACGTTGGTTGCGGCGCGGGCGATGGCAGGCAGCGCAATGATGCCGCTGCCATGCGACAGTGGCGCCGCGTGCGCCACAACCTCGCCGGGCTGGATGTTGTGCAGGTCGGCGAGGTAGTTCATGACCAGGACGTGCACGGTGCGATGCGTCCAGGTCGCGCCTTTCGGTCGCCCCGTTGTGCCCGAGGTGTAGAACAGCCAGCACGGATCCGTGGGCGATACCTCTGCCGCCTCGGTCAACCGCGCCGCCGGATTCAGCAACTGCGCATAGGGCAGGGCGCCGGCAAGCGCTTCGGTGCAGACACGGTGCTGCAGCGCGGCGAAATCAGCCTCGTGTTCACGGATGCCTTCGTCATACTCTGGGCCGTGAATGAGCACTTTCGCGCCGGCGTTGCCGACGATGTAGGCCATCTCCCGCGGGTGCAGGCGGGCATTGATCGGCACCACCACCAACCCGGCAGCGAAGCAGGCGAAGATGGTTTCCAGGATGCGTGGGCTGTTAGCCAGGCAGAACGCCACCCGATCGCCGGGCCGCAGGCCCAGCGCCAGCAGGTTGCCGCCCAGGGCCAAGGTGCGGGCATGGAACTCGCGGTAAGTGAGTGTCTCGGCGCCGTGGACCAAGGCTGCTTGGTTCGGGCGCAGCTGCGCCGCTTTGTGCAAGAACGCGTAGGTGTTCATTTCAGTACCACCTGGCCATGTCGACGGTGCTGAGCGGCCCCCTCGGGCGCAACGAATGAAGAAAAATCAGGTGTGTCCGTCATGGCGGTCACGCCCTGGCGTGGGTGAACCAGGCGCACGCGCGTGGCGTGGCTTGGTCGGGAGGTGCTGACGTGAACTCCACGGGTTCGTCACACCGATAGCCACGCCAGTCGCCCTGGGCATCGGCGCGCAGGCGCACCAGCATCTGCACACCTTCTGCGAGCTTCACCACGCCGACTGCGTAAGGCAGGTCTTGTGCAAAGCCCTCGGGCGCACCGGCAAGCAAGACGGTGAAGCTGTGCAGCATCCCCTTGCCAGAGGCTTTCTGCCACCCCAGTGACAGCGACTGGCAGTGCGGGCAGGCGTGGCGCGGGTACATGTTGAGCTTGCCGCAGTCGTTGCACTTTTGCAGCTGCAAATCGCCGCGCTCCAAGCCGGCGCGGAACTCGTCTCGAATCGGATTCATGCTCATCATTGGCCTCCCGTGCCAGCCCGCTCCAAGAGCAGAATTTGTGCGTCCATGTAGCTGCCGCCGGTGCCTCCGACAACACAGCGCTCGACGCCCGCGACCTGGCGTTGTGGCTCAACCCGGCCGAGCAACTGGCGCACGCCTTCCACAAGCAAGGCCGCGCCGCCGCCCACACCGGTGTGCCCGGCCGACAACATGCCGCCGTTGGTGTTGCAGGGCAGCTTGCCGCCAGGCTCGGCCACACCGGAGGCGAACCAGCGTGCGCCTTCGCCCGGTTCGCACAAGCCCAGGCCTTCAATGGCGCTGGTGGTGACCGCCGCGTAGGTGTCGTAGATCTGCGCCATCTGGATGTCCTGGGGGCCCCAGCCCGATTGCGCGTAGGCGCGCTCTGCCGCCGTGGCCCAGCCCAGCTTGGCGAGGTCTTGTTCCTGCCCGATGCTGTAGTGGCTGACGCAGCCGCCGGAACCGGCCACCCGCACGGTGGTGTCGATGCCTCGCTTTCTGGCGTTCTCGGCGCTGGTCATCACGAAGGCCACGGCGCCATCGGCCAACATCGGGCATTCCAGCGCGTGCAGCGGGTCCGCCACCATCTTGGAGCCGAGCACTTTCTCGACCGTCAGTGGCTTGCCGTAGTACATGGCATGGGGGTTCAGCAGGGCCCATTTGCGCAGGGTCACGCAGACCGATGCCATGTCCGCTGCGCTGGATTGCGTGGCATGCATGTAGCGCCGCTGAATCAGTGCGCCAATGGCGTTGAACTGCAGGCCCGTCGGCATCTCCCATTCGTTGGGAATGCCATAGCGGCTGAGCATCGTCACCATCTCATTGACATCGGCCGAGCCCCAGCGCTCGCATTGCAGAACCAGCACATTGCGGGCGTGGCCAGACGCGATCAGGCCCGACGCGACACGCACCGCGTTGTCGCTCGTCGAGCCACCAGAGTGCACCATGAGGCTCGACTTGAGGTGCCCCAGCAAGCCCAGTTCCTCAGCCATGCGTGAGAAAATCAGGTCTGCTTGATCAACCGCCGAGTGCAGGCACGGGATCAGCAAAATGGTGTCGATGTCGCGCGGCACCATGCCCGCATCCTTCAATGCGAGCAGGCCGACATGGGTCAGATCACCGATGAAATTTCGGTCCGGATAACGGCCTGAGGGCAGCTCGCCCGTGCCGATGAAGACCGGATCGTTCGGCGATTTGGCGTTGATGTGGAGGGGCCAGGTGTCTGCCATGCTCAGGCTCCTGGCTGGACGCGACGCCGCGCCAGCATGATCTGCAGGAAATTCATCACTTCTTCCTCTCGTTGATTGAGCACCGAGTAGTTGACGTGCACGGTGCCGTACTTTGGGTTGGCACCGCTCGTCAACTCGACAACCGTGCCACGGACCTTCAGCGTGTCGCCGGGCACGACCGGCTTGAGCGCGCGCAGGCGTTGGACCTCGACCAGTGCCGTGATCGCGTTGCCGTAGAAGCCACTCATGCCCACCAAGCCGACAGCGAACGCGAAGGTCAGCGGGCCGTGCGCAATGCGGGTGCCGAAGCGGGTGCCCGCGGCGTACGCTTCGTCGGT
>JBEAOO010000320.1:0-12486 GCA_041164825.1 Pseudomonadota bacterium
CTGTGCCGGATTCGCTTTGCGCAGGTCAAGGGGGAGCCGGCCGCAGGCCGCGGCGGAGGACACGGAGCAAAGCGAATCCGGCACAGCGCTCCGAGCGCCTGCCTGGGGATGACTTTGCAGAAGGTACAGAGACCAGTCCTTGCAGCTCGCTGCGCTGTGGATGTCCTTGAACGCGAGGGCGTATCAGTCCCCCCGGATCCCGGCTTGGGTCGGCCCGTTCCCGCATCTCACTTCGTCTGCCATTGAGCGACCTGGCTAGGGAGCCGCGGGCTTTCACTGGGCCACTGCACCGCTCCGCACCAGCGCCTCGCGCAGCTGGCGCGGGCTGCGAAAGCCCGCCACCTCGGCTGCGGCTTGGCGGCTGGCGCCGCGTGCCAGCGCTTGCTCCGCAATCGTCAGTCGCACGCGCTCCACATAGTCGCGCGGCGTGGTGCCGAGCTGGTCGAGAAACAAGCGGCCCAAGTGGCGTGGCGTGACGGCGGCCAACTCGGCCAAACGTGCCAGCGTCCAGTCCTCGGCCGGTTGTTCGGCCACGGCGTCTTGCACGCGGTGCAGGCCGGCGTGCAGGTGATCGCGAAACGCCAGCAGTGGTGAGAGCTCGGGCGCTTCCGAGCCGCGGCGCGAAAACACCACCATCACGCGCGCTACCGCCTGCGCGATGGCCTCGCCACACACGCGTGCCACGCCGTCGAGCGCCAGATCGATGCCGGCCGTGATGCCGGCGCTGCTGCTCACGGCGCCGTCGTCCACAAACACCCGGTTCGCCAGCACCCGCGCAGTGGGTGCCATGCGGGCCAGGTCGTCGAGTTGTTCGTGGTGGGTGGTCACTTGGCGGCCGGCCAACAAGCCCGCATCGGCGGCCAGCAAAGCGCCCGAACACACGGTGAGCAGGCGGTGGCCATGGCGCGGGGCGTGCAGCACGGGCGCCAGCGTTCGGGCCAGCCAGTCGCGGGTGTGCAACCAGCTTTTGCGGTCGCGTTGCAGCACCTCTTTGGCCTCGCCCGGGCGGCCCATCAGCAGCACCCAGGTGGGGTGGGGGAAGGGCGCTTCAGGCAAGGGTTCGATGGGGCCCAGGCCCAGCCCGATCGACGACATCACCTCGCGTTGCGGCCCCACAAACCGCAGCGCAAACGCCGGCGGCTGGCCGCGCCGCGCCAGCTGTTGGTTGGCCAGGCGCAAGGTCTCGGCCGGGCCGGCCAGGTCCAGCAGCAAGGTGTGGGGCAGCACCACAAACAGCACGTCGATCGGGGGCATCAGCGGAGGGGCTCTCTGGAGGCGTCAGGGCGTGGGGTCGTCGCGCCAGGGCACTTGCAGCTGGCGCGCCGTGGCTGTTGCAAGGTCTGCGCCTGCCAGCCGCGCCACCAGGTGCAAACTCATCGCGATGCCCGCGGCAATGCCGGCCGAGGTGACGACGCGGCCGCGGTCGACCCAGAGGCGATCGGCTTGCACATCGAGCGCCGGATGCGCGCGCTGCAGGTCGGCGAGGTCTTCCCAATGCGTGGTGACGGGGCCATCGCTGACGATGCCTGCTGCAGCCAACAAGAAGGCGCCCGTGCACACCGAGGCCACCAACTCGGCCGGCGCCGCGGCTTGGGCCAGCCAGGCCAGCGTGCGCGGGCAGGCGCAGGCCGCGTCCACCACGCCGCCGGGCACGATCAGCACGTCGGCCGCGGGCGCCGTGTCAAAGCTGTGGTCGACCAGCACCTGCAGGCCGGCCCGCGCCCGCACCATGCCGCCATCACGCGCCACGGTGTGCACCTCAAACGGTGCAGGCGTGTCGGCACCCGAGCGCTTGCGGCTGACCCGGCTGGCGGTGGTGAACACTTCATACGGCCCGGCGAAGTCGAGTGTCTCGACATCGTCGAACATCAGGATCGCGACACGGCGATGGGTGGGGCGTGCGAGCTCAGGCATGGGCAGCCTCCGCCTCACGGGCGCGGGCCAGGGCTTGATCGGCGCTGCAGATCGTGGCAAAGCGCCCGGCCAGCACGGTCTCGGTGCGCTCGCGGATCTGCGCGGCGGTGAGCAATTGGCCTTGGGGCGTTGCCATGTCAAAGGTCAGCGTCGCATCCGTCACATAGTCCACGGCCCAGCCTTCGTCGCTGGCGTGGCGGGTGGTGGTTTCGCAGCATTGTTCGGTGCGGATGCCGCAGACGATCAGCCGGGTGATGTCCTGCGCGCGCAACCAGTCGGCCAAGCCCGTTCCGACCAGTGCGCTGTGGCGGTGCTTCTCAAACGTGGCGGCGATGGGCGCATCGATCAGTCCGTCCAGCGGCCGGATGCAACCGCTGGTGTGGCTGAACGGGTTGTCGGCAGCCTCGGGGCCGTCGGTGTGCCAGATGCGCACGATGGGCAGGCCGCTTTTCACGGCGCCTTTGATCAGCGCGTTGGTCTGGTCGAGAAAGGCCGGAACGTCGGCATCGGTCCAAGAGGGGCGACGTTGAAACGACGCCTGGATGTCGATCAGCAACAGGGCGGTGGTGGGCATGGTGACTCCTGTGAAAGTGCCTCCATGGTGCCAGTCTTGTGATGCGAAGTCCGACGTGAAAGCGACATCATCGGCCGTTGACCAGACCTGTGCGGCAGGCCGCTGGTTCAGCGTGCCGGGCGCGGCCTCACCACGCCCGCTGCAGCACCCCACCCACCAGTCGCCAGCCTTGCCCGGCCATGGCGCGGGCTTCTTGCTCGTCGTGCGTCACCAGCAGCGCAGCCATGCCCGCGGCGCGAATGCGTTCGCTGAACTCGGCCTGCAAGCGCGTGCGCAACTCGGCGTCGAGCGCGCTGAAGGGCTCGTCGAGCAAGAGCACGCGCGGGCGGGTGATGAGTGCGCGGGCCAGCGCCACACGCTGCTGCTCGCCGCCAGACAAATGCGTCACGCGGTCTGTTGCACGGCCCTGCAGGCCCAACAGCGCCAGCATCTCCACCGCCTGCGCGCGCGCTGCCTTGCGCTTCACGCCTTGCTCCACCAGTCCGAAGGCCACGTTGTCTTGCAGATTGAGGTGTGGAAACAGCGCAAAGTCCTGGAACATCAGCGCGAAGTGCCGTTGCTCAGGCGGCAGCGCGGTGATGTCGGCGCCGGCCCACAGCACCTGGCCGGCGTCGGCG
The DNA here is from genome assembly GCA_041164825.1 of Pseudomonadota bacterium. GTDB lineage: Bacteria > Pseudomonadota > Gammaproteobacteria > Burkholderiales > Burkholderiaceae_C > JBEAOO01. The sequence continues at coordinate 3,106 of JBEAOO010000320.1, forward strand.
GTTTCGAGCCCTGCTGCAATGCGCAGCAGCGTGCTTTTGCCGCTGCCCGAGGCGCCGAGCAGCGCCACGGTCTGGCCGGGTGCCACCTGCAGGCTCACATCGCTGAGCAGGGGCTGGTGTTGGTAGCGGTGGTGGAGGTGGCGGAGTTCAAGCATGGGGGTTCACATCGTTCTCGCGGTCACCGCGCGGTGAGCCGTCGATGAGCCACAGCGCGCCGGCTGAGAGCGCCATCAGCAGCAGCGCCAACACCAGTGCGGCGTCGAGGTTGGCCTGGCCGGGGCGCCCCAGGCGTTGATAGATCAGTGTGGTGAGCGTCGCCCATTCGGGGCGCGAGAGAAACAGCGTGGCCGCAAATTCACCCAAGGCCGTGGCGGCCGCAAAGCCCAGGCCGCGCCGCAGCGCCGGCTGCAGTTGCGGCCAGGTGATGCGCCAAAACACGCGCCACGGGCTGGCGCCCAAGGCGCGTGCGGCCTGGGCTTGGCTGGCGGGCATCGCATCGAGGCCGGCCGCCACCGCCTTGGCCACAAAGGGCGTGGCCAGCAGCGTGTAGGTGGCCAGCAGCAAGGCCAGGCTGGCCGAGGCGCTGGGGTAGGCCAGCAGCAGGCCAAACGCCACGATGACGGGTGACACCACCAGGGGCAAAAACGCGCTCGCGCGCAACAGCACCGAGCGCTGCGCGCCCAGGCCTTGCAGCGTGCCCAGCACCGCCGCACCGGCCACGGCCACGGCCGAGAAGCTCAGTGTGTGAGCCAGTGCCTCGCCCACCTCGGGCTCAACCAACACCGCCCACGCCTCGGGCCCCGCGTTCGCCACGCGCAGCAGCAAGGCCAGCAGCGGCGCCAAGGCCACCAGCGCCACCACCGCAACGGCGCCCGCCACGGCCAGCCACTGTGCGAGGCCGCGGGGACGTCTGCGGGGCAGGGTGTCGCTGCGCGCGGGGCGCGCCAAGCGGTGCTCAATCAGCGCATAGGCCAGCGCCGTCAAGGCGGTGAAACCGACGGTCCAGATCGCGAGCGAACCGGCTTCGTCCAGCGCCATCTCAAAGGCAACGAGGCTGTAAATCTCCACGTCCACCGTGGCCCAGGTTTGACCGCCCAGCACCAGCGCCAAACCAAAGCCCGAGAAGCAATACAAAAACACCAGGCACAGCGCCGAGGCCAGCCAAGGCAGCAGCGCCGGCCACTCCACGCGCCAGAACGCGCGCCAGGGCGTGGCGCCCAGCGAGCGCGCAGCGGCCACGCGCGAGGCGCTGCTGCGCTGCAGGCCATCCACCCCCGCGCGCACCACCAGGCAGAGGTTGAAAAACACATTGCCATACAGCAGCAGCGCGGGCGAGTCTTCCAGGTCGAGCCCGAGGGCGGTGCTGACGCTGCCATGCGGCCCCAGCAGCGCGAGCACGCCGAGGGCCGCCACCAGCGTGGGGACCACAAAAGGCAGCATCACCAATCGCAAGCACCAGCGCCGGCCAGCGAAGTCCAGCCGCGCCAGCACCCAGGCCACGGGCAGGCCGAGCGCCAAGGTGATGGCGCAGGTGAGCGCCGCTTGCAACAGTGACCAGCCAAAGCGCTGGCGCAGGTGGGCGTCTTCCCACAGCGCGAGCGGGTGCAGGCCGCCGGCTTGCGAGAGCAGCGCCGCGCTCGGCACGCCGATCATCAGCAGCAAAAACAGCAGCGGCAAGAGCGACGGCAGCAGCGCCGGCAAGGCGGCTGCCACGCGCTGCCGCAGGGCGCGGGCGCTCACGGTGAGTGGCCGGTGCGAGCGGGCTTTACTTCAGCACCACCCGCGTCCACTGCTTGACCCAGCCTGCGCCTTGCGCGGCGAGCTGCTCGGGCGTTGGGTTGGTGAACTGCGTGGGGTCGGCCGCGAACTTGGCCAGGGGCTCAGCGCGCGCCACCTTGGCCTCCACCGGCAGCATCCACATCGTGGTCTGCAGCGCACTTTGCACCGGGGCGCTGCGCAGGAATTCAATGAACTTTGCTGCGGCTTCGCGGTTGCCGCCGCCCTTCACCAGTGCCACCGATTCAACCTGGCGGAACACCGCGCCGGGGATGTCCAGGCTCTGCGTGGGCGCTTCGGTCAAGGGGGTCTTGCTGTAGAACACTTCGGCGGCCGGGCTGCTGGCGTAGCTCACCACGATGGGGCGGCTGCCGCCGTTTTTGCTGAAGTCGGTGTAATAAGCCTCGGTCCAGCCTTTGGCCACTTTCACGCCGTTGGCGCGCATGGCTTTCCACCAGTCCAACGCGGCCGGCTCGCCCAAGCCGGCGATGGTGGCGGCCAAGAAGGCCAGGCCCGGGCTGGAGGTGGCGGGGTGCTCCACCACCAGCAGCTTGCGGTAGGCGGGTTGGGTCAGGTCTTGCAGGGTTTTGGGCAGGGCCAGTTTGTGTTGGGCAAACCAAGCCTTGTCGATGTTGAGCGTGACGTAGCCGTGGTCCACCGGCACAGCGCCAAAGCCCAGCGTGGCGGCGGCTTCGCGTTGTGCGGCCGGGCCGGTGTAGGGCTCGATCACGTTGTTTTGCGCGGCGCGTGCGATGACGGTGTTGTCGAGACCGTAAACGACGTCGGCCAGCGGCTTGGCGCGGGTGAGGATGAGCTTGTTGAGCATCTCTCCGGCGTCACCGGCCTTGATCAGCTTGAGCTTCACGCCCGCGTCTTTTTCAAACTGCGCCAGCAGCGGGGCGGGCAGGTCGAACGACGCGTGGGTGATGACGCGCAACTCGGCGCCTGCGGCGTGGGCCGCAGGCAGGACGAACACGGCGGTGGTGGCAAGCGCCAAGGCGCTCAACAGGGCGGGGCGGCGGGACAGCAGCATGGGCGGGCTCTTTTCATTCAACAGCAGTGGCCGGGTCGCCAACGCCAATGCAGAGCAAGCCATGTCGCGCCACGCGGAGGCGGGCTCCGCGGCGTTTCACGCTCCCTCCGCTGGCATGACCCAGATCAGGTTCATGGGGTGTGTCTCAGTCGCCCCTGGCACTCGGCCAAGCGGGCGACACCCCCGGTGAAGCGTTGGATTGTACGGAGCAGGCCGCCCCGGGGCCGTTCAGGCGCCCGACATCCGGCCGATCCATTCGCGCATCGCCCAGCGCACTCGCGCAAAGCCGCGCTCACTCGGCAGCCAGTCGAGTGAGGCGTTGTCCACCCGGCGCGCCAGGCCCATGGGGGCGAGCTCGATCTCGATGTCGTTGCCCAGGGCCGCTTCAAAGGCCTGGCGTGCGCGCTGCATGTGCCAACCGTGTGTCACCAGCAGCACGTGCTTGACGCCCGCGCTGCGCAGGATCTGCGCGGTGCGTTCGGCGTTCTCGTGGGTGTCGCGCGAGAGGGTTTCAATCCAGCGCAGCGGCCGGCCGAATTCTTGGGTCGCGATGCGGGCGGCAATTTCGGCCTCGGGCAGGCCATCGGGCTGGCCCCAGCCCGTGCCGCCGGTGTAGGCCACGGGCGCGCCAATTTCGCGCGCCAGCCATTGGCCATAACGCAGGCGTTCGAGCGACAGCGGGCTGAGGTTGCTCAGGTGGTATTCGGGGGCCTGCAGTTCGCGGCCCCCGCCCAGCACCACGATGGCCATGCCGCCTTCGCGTTTGCTGCGCACTTTGAGCTCGCCGAGCCGGTTTTCGCTCAACGCTGGCGGCACCTTGAACACCCATTGCTCCATCGCATTGGCCAGCCCCACAGTGGTGGTCAGCCACAGCCCGGCCACGCTCAGCGCCACCAGCAACCAGCCCCAGCCGCGGTGCGGCAGGATCAGGCGGGCACCGATCAACACCCCCAGCAGCAGCGGCACGGGCGGCAGCAGCAGCGCGGCAATCAGGGGCTTCCAGTGTTCGAGGCCGAGCAGGACAAACAACTCATTCATGGCGAACGTGTGCGAAAAGACAATGGCCGGCATTGTGCAGGGGCTTGGCCCGGGGCGTGCCGTTCGCGTCGCAGGGGCACGCACAATCGACTCACGGATTTCAACGGGGCAACGCAATGAGCACAGCGAACAACATGCCAGGCACGGCTGCGACTGCGGTAGGGGATGCGGCGGCGACCAGCAGCGACACCATCACGCTGGGCGGTGGCTGCTTTTGGTGCACCGAGGCGGTGTTCGAGCGCGTGCGCGGCGTGCTGTCGGTGGAGTCGGGCTATTGCAATGGCCAGACGCTGAACCCCAGCTACGAGCAAATCTGCACCGGCCGCACCGGCCACGCCGAGGTCATCCAAGTCACCTTTGACCCGGCAGTGATCGGGCTGCGCGAGTTGCTGCAGATCTTTTTTGTGGTGCACGACGCCACCACGCTGAACCGCCAGGGCAACGACGTGGGCACGCAATACCGCTCAGGCATCTACCTGAGCCGGCCCGAGCAGACCGAGGTGGCGCAGGCGGTGATGGCCGAGGCGCAGCAGGGCCTGTCGGCACCGCTGGTGACCGAGCTGGCCGCGCGCACCAACTACACCCGCGCCGAGGACTACCACCAGCACTACTTCGTGAACCACCCCGGCCAGGGCTACTGCGCCTTCGTGGTGGCGCCCAAGGTGGAGAAGTTCTTGAAGACCTTCAAGGACTGGGCGCGGGACTGAACCGCGGCCCGCTGGTGCACCCGCCTCAGGGCGCCAGCCGCTCGCGCAGCCACGTGCCGGCGTCGTCCAGCCGGTAGCTCAGGCGGTCGTGCAGGCGCGATGTGCGGCCTTGCCAGAACTCCCAGCGGTCAGGGTTCAGCCGGTAGCCACCCCAGTGCGGCGGGCGCGGCGGCTGCAGCAAAAACTGCGCACCAAACTTGGCCGCGTTGGCCACCAGCACCGCGCGCGAGCTGATCACCCGGCTCTGCGGCGAGGCCCAGGCACCCAGGCGCGAATCGAGCGGGCGCGATTGAAAGTAGGCGTCCGACTCCGCTGCGCTCACGCGCGTCACCGGGCCCTCAATGCGCACCACGCGCTCCAGCTCCACCCAATGAAACTGCAGCGCCGCCCACGGGTGCGCGGCCAGCTCCTGCCCCTTGCGGCTCTCGTAGTTGGTGTACCAAACGATGCCCTGCTCGTCGAAGCCTTTGATCAGCACGATGCGCGTGGACGGCCGGCCATCGGCGCCCACGGTGGCCACGGTCATGGCGTTGGGCTCGGGCACCTCGCTGGCCAGGGCTTGTTGAAACCACTGGCCAAACTGCGCCAGCGGGTCGGCCGCGGACGCTTGTTCATCGAGTTCGGCGCGTTCGTAGCTCTTGCGGAGGTCGGCGATGGAGGTCATGGCGGGAGGTTAATGCATGGCACGGGGTGTGCACCCGGGGTGCTGACAGCTGGCAGCGCTAAATTGAGCCGATATGGCACAAATCAGCAAGCCCCCCTTTGGCGCGTACGGGGAAGGCCTTAAGTGAAGGCCCTCTGGCCTGCGCCGCTCGTGTGACCGAAGCTATGTTGCACTGCACACAACATCAGCCCACCCGGTCACCTTTTCCCATGCGCCCCCCATTTCGCGAGTTTTTGCCGTGACAGCCACGCCCACCATCATCGTGGTTGCGGCGGGCCGCGGTGCCCGTTCTGGCGCCGCGCAACACAAGCTCATGCGGCCCCATGGCGCCGCCACCGTGCTCGATGCCACCTTGCACGCCGCTGTGGCGAGCCGCCTGCAGGTGGTGGTGGTGACCACCTTGCCGCTGGTTGAAACCGCGCAGCGTCACGTGGCCGCGCGCGATGTGGTGATCTGGCCCGGAGCCGAGTTGCCTGCCGATGCGGGCCAGGGGCTGGGCGATGCCATAGCCGCTGGCGTGGGCGCACGGCCCAACGCGCCGGCCTGGTTGGTGTTGCCCGGCGACATGGCCAGCGTGCGCCCCGAGAGCTTGTCGGCGCTGGCATCGGCCTTGGCGCAGCACCCGGTGGCCTATGCCCAGCACCGCGGGCGGCGCGGCCAGCCAATGGGGTTTGCGGGTGAGTTGTATTCAGAGCTGATCACCCTCACGGGCGACGAGGGCGTGCGTCGACTGCTGACCCGCTATCCGGCCCTGGCCTTGGAGTTGGACGACCCCGGCGTGCTGGCCGCCACCGAGGGTCAGCGCGCGCGCGACCCGGCCGATGTGGCCGGTGGCATCGCAGCGCTGACGCTGCCCGCCGTGCGTGACTGAGTGGCGGCCTGACGGCGTGGTTGCCGCCCCACGCTGCGCGCGCCTCACCTTGTCCGGCCCCCGCGCAGGCCCACTAGAATGAGGGTCTTTTGAGACTGCAGGCGCAGGGAGTTGAAATGAGCGACGACAACGACGACAACAAGCGTGTGGCGATGATTTTGGTGGCCGCGGTGGTGGCCCTTGTGGTGGCCGGCGTGACCACGCTGGGCGTGTTCAAGGCCCGTGGCGCTGGCGAGAAGGCCGCGACCGTGGTCGCAGCCTCGGCCCCGGCCGCTGAGCCCGCTGCGGCAAGCGCTGCCATGGCCCCGGCCGACAAGCTGTTCTTTGAGGTGGGCGCCGATGCGCTGCCCGCTGACGCCAAGGACGTGCTGGCCCGCGTGGCCGATGCCGCCCGCGCCAACACCGCAGCGGTGGTGCAAATTTCGGGCTTCCACGACGCCTCGGGCGATCCGGCGCAAAACGCTGACCTGGCCAAGCGCCGCGCCTTTGCGGTGCGCGATGCCCTGGTGGCCAACGGCGTGCCCGAAGCGCAAATCAAGCTCAGCAAGCCGGCCGTGACCGAGGGCGGCGCCGACCCGCGCGAGGCCCGCCGCGTTGAGCTGAGCGTGCACTGAGCGTGAGCTGAAACCCGGCACTGTTATTGCAAGACCCGAGGGCGCCGATGGCGCCCTTTTCTTCATTTGACGATGTAACTTCGTTACCGGATAATCAAAAAACCGGTTACAAACATGGCGTCTCCCCGCCATCCGAACGCCATGAAGCCAGCCCTGCTTGAGATCACCCAGCGCATCCGCGAACGCAGCGCCGCCACCCGTGCCGACTACCTGCGCCGTGTCGAGCAAACCATTGCCCGCCCGCGTGGCCCCGACCGCATGGGTTGCGCCAATGTGGCCCACGCCTTTGCGGCGCTGCCCGGCCAAGACAAGTTCCGCGTCGTGGCCGAGAAGGCACCCAACATTGGCGTCATCACGGCCTACAACGACATGCTCTCGGCGCACCAGCCGTATGAAGGCTACCCGGCCTTGATTCGCGACGAAGCGCGCCAGCACGGTGCCACCGTGCAGGTGGCCGGTGGTGTGCCCGCCATGTGCGACGGCGTGACCCAAGGCCTGCCGGGCATGGAGCTGAGCCTGTTCTCGCGCGACAACATCGCCATGGCCACCGCCGTGGGCCTGAGCCACGATGTGTTTGACGCCGCCCTGCTGCTGGGCGTGTGCGACAAGATCGTGCCGGGCCTGCTGATTGGTGCGCTGCACTTCGGCCACCTGCCGTGCGTGTTTGTGCCGGCCGGGCCGATGAGCAGCGGCCTGTCGAACAACGAAAAATCGAAAGTGCGCGAGCTGTTTGCGCAAGGCAAGGTGGGGCGCGATGAGCTGCTCAAGGCCGAGTCGGCCGCCTACCACGGCGCCGGCACCTGCACCTTCTACGGCACGGCCAACAGCAACCAGATGCTGCTCGAAGCCATGGGCCTGCACGTGCCCGGTGCGGCCTTCATTCACCCGCACGACGGCCTGCGCGAGCAACTCACCCGCCAGGCCGTGCGCCAGGTGCTGAGCCTGACGCCGCAGGGCGGCAATTTCACGCCCATCGGCCGCCTGGTCGATGAGCGTGTGATCGTCAATGCGATGGTGGCGCTGCTCGCCACCGGCGGCTCCACCAACCACCTGATCCACTGGGTGGCGGTGGCGCGTGCGGCGGGCATCCTCATCGACTGGACCGATTTCTCCGATCTCTCGCACACCACGCCGCTGCTCAGCCGCGTCTACCCCAACGGCAGCGCCGACGTGAACCAGTTCCAGGCCGCAGGCGGCCCAGGCTTCGTGATCCGCGAGCTGCTGGATGCCGGCCTGATGCACAACGACGTGGCCTCGGTCAGCGCCGGTGGCTTGGCTGATTTCGGCCGCGTGCCGGCCTTGGATGCCGACAAGAAGCTGGTCTGGCACGACCTGCCGGCCGCCAGCGGCGACGACAGCGTGGTGCGCACGGCGGCGGTGCCGTTCAGCGAAAGTGGCGGCCTGAAGCTGCTCACGGGCAACCTGGGCCGCGCCGTCATCAAGGTCTCGGCCGTGCCGGAAGACCGCCACATCGTTGAAGCCCCGGCCATCGTGTTTGACACGCAAGAAGGCCTGCTGGCCGCGTTCAAGGCGGGCGAACTGGAGAAGGACTTCATCGCCGTGGTTCGCTTCCAGGGCCCGCGCGCCAATGGCATGCCCGAGCTGCACAAGCTCACGCCGCCGCTGGCCGTGTTGCAGGGCAAGGGCTTCAAGGTGGCGCTGGTGACCGATGGCCGCATGAGCGGCGCCTCGGGCAAGGTGCCGGCCGCCATTCACGTGAGTCCCGAGGTGCTGGCCGATGGCCCGCTGGGCAAGGTGCGCACGGGCGATCTGATCCGCATGGACGCGGTCGCGGGCACGCTGACCGCCTTGGTGGACGCCGCCGAATGGGCTGCTCGCCCGCAAGCGCAACTCTTGCCTGAGAACGCCGACATCAACGGCCACGGCCTGGGCCGCGAGCTGTTTGGTGGCATGCGCCGCCTGGTGCGCACGGCCGAAGAAGGCGCGGTCACTTGGCTCTGACAAATTGACGAGCCGATGCGCTGACGAACCGATGCGCTGATGAATCCCCCGCGACGGGGCGCAGCCTGGGCCCAGCGCCTGTGCCCCCGCCGCCTCACCCCTCAGAAGGAACGCAAGCCATGAACACCCTCGAACTCGCCACCTTTGGCCCCGTCATCCCCGTCATCGTGCTCAACCGCGTGGAAGACGCCGTGCCCATGGCCCGCGCCTTGGTGGCTGGCGGTGTGCGTGTTTTGGAAGTGACGCTGCGCACCCCGGTGGCACTCGACTGCATGAAGGCCATCGCCGCCGAAGTGCCCGACGCCATCGTCGGCGCCGGTACCGTGCGCAGCGTGGCCGATGCCCACGCCGCCAAGGCCGCGGGCTGCCAATTTGCAGTCAGCCCGGGCTACACCAGCGAGATCGGCCGCGTCTGCCGCGAGATCGATCTGCCGCTGCTGCCGGGTGTGTCGACCGCCAGCGAAGTGATGCAGGCCAATGCCGATGGTTACTTCTTCTTGAAGCTGTTCCCGGCCACGGCCGTGGGCGGCACCACGCTGCTGAAGGCGTTGGCCGGCCCGTTCACCGATGTGGTGTTCTGCCCCACCGGCGGCATCTCGCTGGAGACGGCGCCGAGCTTCTTGTCGCTGCCCAACGTGAAGGTCTGCGGCGGCTCCTGGTTGACCCCGGCCGACGCTGTGGCCCAAGGCGACTGGGCGCGCATCACCGAGTTGGCG